>JAKAFC010000001.1 GCA_021818065.1 Pseudomonadota bacterium | reverse complement strand
GCAGGGCTATCTGTTCGGCGAACCGCGCGAGCTCGAAGAGTGGGCGCAACTGCTCAAGCAGCCCGGCGCGGGTGGCGGGCAGCAGGGCTGAACAAACCCAGGTTGGTCTGAAACAACTCGTCACCGTTCCCGCAGGGTTTTGCCGCCATCATGGCTGCAAAACCCAACCAGGAGACGAGCATGTCCACCCTTCCCGCCGAGACTGGCGCCGGAGCACCGACGGCGGCGCCGCGCCCGGGACACCAAGGCGCGCCCACGATCGCCGCGCGCATCGACCGGCTGCCGCCGTCCAAAACAGTGCGCAACATGGTCATCCTGCTGTCGCTTGGCGGGCTGTTCGAGTTTTACGACCTGTTTCTCACGGCCTACATCGCCCCCGGCTTGTTCAAGAGCGGCCTGTTCACCGCGACCACCAAGGGGCTGTTCGGCTTCGAGGGCATCGCCAGCTTTGTCGCCTCGTTGTTCCTGGGGCTCTGGGTGGGCACGCTGGTGGTGAGCTGGCTGTCGGATCGTTACGGCAGGCGCGTGGTCTACACCTGGGCCTTGCTGTGGTATTGCATCGCCACGCTCATCATGGCGTTTCAGCACACGGCCATGGGCATCGACATCTGGCGCTTCATCGCCTCCATCGGCATCGGTCTGGAGATGGTGAACATCGACACCTATGTGTCGGAACTGGCGCCGCAGGCGCGGCGGGGGACTTACTTCGCGATGAATCAGTTCATCACCTTCAGCGCCGTGCCGGTGGTGGCTTTTCTCGGCTGGCTGCTGGTGCCGCATCAGATCGCCGGGCTTGACGGCTGGCGCTGGGTCGCCATCATCGGTGCGGTGGGGGCCATCGTCATCTGGTTCATCCGGCTGCGCTTGCCCGAGTCGCCGCGCTGGCTGGAGGACAAGGGACGCCACAACGCCGCCGACGCCATCCTCAGCCGTATTGAAAAGCAGGTGGAACGCGAAACCGGCCAGCCCCTGCCCGAACCCAAGGCCTTTGTTGGCGATGCCCAGCACCTCAAGGCGCGCTGGGGCGAACTGTGGGAAGGGGTGTACCGCCAGCGCACGATCATGCTCATTCTGTTCAACATCCTGCAGACCGTGGGCTACTACGGCTTCGCCAGTTGGGCGCCCACCTACCTCATCGCCAAGGGCATCGACATTCCCAAGTCGCTGCTCTACACCTTTGTCATCGCTTTCGCCTATCCCATTTCTTCGCTCATCGGCACCTTGTTCGGTGACCGCATCGAACGCAAATGGCTGATCGCCGTGCCCGCGCTGGGGGTGGCCGTGTTCGGTTTGCTGTTCGCCACAGCGCAGCAGGCAGGGTCCATTATCGTCTTCGGCATTGCCGTGGCGTTTTTCAACAACATCATGAGTTACGCCTTTCACGCCTACCAGAGCGAGCTGTACCCCACGCGCATCCGGGCGCGGGCAGTGGGCTTCGTCTACTCGTTCAGTCGCATCAGCGCGGTGTTCACCGGCTTTGTCATCGCCGACCTGCTCAAGACCTCGGGCGATGTGGGCGTGTTCAGTTTCATCGCCGCGGCCATGGTGGGGGTGGCGCTGGTCATCGCCCTGATGGGCCCCAGGGTCACGCAGCGGCGGCTGGAAGACATTGCGCGGTAGCGCCAGCGCCCGCCGGGGCGGCGTGGGCGGCGGGGGATAATGCGCGCTGTTCCATTCGTCCACGGCCTGCCATGACCACACCCGATTTCGCCCCTGCGCTGCCGAGCTATCGCCGCGTCGCCGCGGGCGCAGGCGTGCGCTGGTGGGCCGAAGGCTGGCGCAGTTTCGTGCAGGCGCCGCTGCCGTGGATGGGCCTGGCGGCGGCGCTGCTCGTAGTCTTGTGGTTGATCGGCGAACTGCCGATGGGCGGCCTGCTGTCGCAATGGCTGAGCCTGCCGCTGCTGGCGCTGGGGGTGATTTTCGCCGCGCGCCTGCGCCAACGCGCGGCGCAGGCGCGGGTGATCACGCCGCCAGGCATGCCGCTGGAGCCGCAGAACGAGGGCGCGCTGCTCGCCTCGACCCAGACCTGGCGCGAGCGTGTCGCCTCCCTGCTGCTGGCCTCGCTGCTGGTGCTGGTGCTGGGCGGGGCACTCGGTGCGGTCCTTGTCGTCGGCCTCGGGTCGATGTTTGGCCTGGGCCTGGCGCGCATGGGGGCGTTTGCCCACATGATGAGCCCGGGGGCAGGCATGGCAGCCGGTATGGGGGCCATGGCGGGGTCGATCCTCACCCTGCTGCTGCTCGTGCTGCTGGCGTTGTATCTGTTCAGCGTGGCCTTCTGGTTCGTCAACACCCTGGTGGCACTGGGCGGTGTCAGCCCGTGGGAGGCAGTCAAACTCTCGGTGCGTGCCGGCTTCACCAACCTGGCGCCCATCACCCTCTTCACCGTGCTGCTGCTGCCAATCTCGCTGGTGGCGATGCTGCCCCTCGGCCTGGGCCTGCTGGTGTTGTTTCCCGTGCTGTCGGGGGCCTCGTCGGCGTCGTATCACGACGTCTTCGGCGGCGCGTCCTCGGCCTGACTCTGTTTCTGCTGCCGCAAGCCATGAACGTCATCGACTATCTGCGTCAACACATCCGCACCGTGCCCGACTGGCCTTCGGCGGGCGTGCAGTTCCGCGACATCACGCCGCTGCTGCAAAACCCCCGGGTGTTCCGCGTGCTCATCGACCAGTTCGTGCACCGCTACATGGCCCCCGATCTGCGGCCCGACGTGGTGGCCGGCATCGACGCCCGTGGCTTCATCCTCGGCGCCGTCATCGCCTACGAACTCAACATCGGCTTTGTCCCCATCCGCAAAAAGGGCAAGCTGCCGTTCGCCACGGTGTCGGAGGAGTACGAACTCGAGTACGGCAGCGCCACCGTGGAAATCCACACCGATGCGGTGCGGCCCGGCGACTGCGTGCTGCTCATCGACGACCTCATCGCCACCGGCGGCACCATGATGGCGGGCAAGCGCCTGCTCGAAAAACTCGGCGCCAGCGTGATCGAGGGCGCCGCCATCGTCGACCTGCCCGAACTCGGCGGCTCCAAATTGCTGCGCGACAGCGGGTTGCCGCTGTTTACGCTGGTGGATTTTGCGGGGCATTGAGTGCCGATGAACGTCCTTCGGCGACGTTGCGCATTGAGCTTGTGTCTGGCTGTGCTCTGTCCTGCTGCTGCAGCGGCGCAGACGCAGCAGCCTCAAGTGCTGCTGCAGTCGATCGATGCCGTGACGATCGCGGGCAACGACGCCGTCCTCGACCTGACGCTGCAGGTGCGCAACACCGGACCATTGGCGCTGCCGCTGCAGGCCATCGACTTCAGCCTGCAACTGGGCGGGGCGATGGTCGGCCAGGGCCGCAGCACCACGCCGGTCAGCATCCCGGCAGGAGAACGCACCGCACTGCCGGTGCGGCTGACGGTCAACGGGCCAACGCTGGTGCAAGTGCTGCTGACTTTACCGGGAAACGACCAGCTGCCGTACCGCATCGACGGCACGGCAGAAATCGGCCTGACCCTGCTGCGCATTCCTTTCGTGCAGAACGGCGTGGTGCGTCTGCCGGTGCAATAAGCAGTCCAGGCTCACGGTGCCTTCAGTGTCTCCCGAAGGCTACGCTGTGTTGTGCCGGGAGTAAGCGTCAAGCACGGTGTCGACGTCGCCGAACGCACGCACCTGGCCGCGATCGAGCCACAGCGCTTTGTTGCAGCTCTGTCGGATGACTTTGGGGTCGTGAATCGCCAGCACGACGATTTCGGCGCGGGCGTGCAACTGCTCCAATCGGCGCGCGGCCTTGTCTTGGAAGCTGGCGTCGCCCACGCCGATCACCTCGTCGAGCAGCAAAATGTCGGCGTCCACTGCCGAGGCGATGGCAAATGCCAACCGCAGTCGCATGCCGCTTGAATACGTGCGCAGCGGCAGATCGAGATAGTCGCCCAGCTCGGTGAAGTCGGCAATATCCTGGGTTTTGGCGCGGATCTCGGCGTTACCCATGCCCAGCAGCAGCCCGCGCAGACGAATGTTCTGCCGCCCGGTGGATTGGTCATCCATGCCGAGGTTGATATCGAGCAGCGGAACGGCGCGACCCCGCACCTCCACCGTACCGGCGGTCGGTGCATAAATCCCGGCGAGGACGCGCAGCAGGCTGGACTTGCCCGCACCGTTGTGCCCAATCAGCCCTAGGCGGTCGCCTGCTTGCAACTCCAGGCTGATGCTGTCGAGTGAGCGCACCACGACGACGCCGGTATTGTCTTCGGCAATGCGGTTGCGCCGCCCTAGACGCATCATGCGCTTTTTCAGCGATTGCGCCGAGACGTCGAAAATCGGTAAATCCAGACACACCTGGTGCAAGCAGATCGAGGCACTCATGGGCGATGCGGGTTCAAACCCAGTACGGGATGCGTTTGTGATACCGCCCGGTCATCCACAGCGCGAGCAGCCCGCCGCCTAGCGCCATCAGCGCGGTGACGGCCCAGGTCGATGCTGTCGGCACGATGCCCACCAACGGCTGCCGTACCACGTCGATCAGGTACGCCAGCGGGTTGTAGGTCACGATCCAGCGGTGCTCCTGCGACAGCATCGCGCCGTGGAACAAAATCGGCGTGACGTAAAACGCCACTTGCAGGAGCGCGGCGATGATTTGCGGAAAGTCGCGAAACCGCGCCGACAACAGCCCGGCGATCATGCCCATCCACAACGCATTGGTTACCAGCAGCAACACCCCGAGGATCGCGAGCGGCAGCGTCAGCCAACTTTTGACGCCGAAAATCGCCAGCACGACGATCACGATGACAAAGTTGTGCGCGAAGATCACCAGATTGCGCCAGCTGACTTGCAGCAGGTACACCAGCCGCGGCGTGCTTACCTGACGGATGTAACTCGAACTGCTGATGTACGCCATGCTGCCTTCATTGACTGTGCTGGAAAACAACGTCCATGTCACCAGCCCGATGGCGACCATCGGCAAATAATCGGTGAGCTTTTGGCCGAATAGCGTGCCATACACCACGCCGAGCGCTCCGACCAGCACCCCCATGCTCACCGTCAGCCAAAACGGCCCGAGTTTCGAGCGGGCATAACGCTGGCGAATCTCCAGCCAGCCCAGCAGCGTCCATAACCGCCAGGAGCGAAAACTGCCAGCCAGATCGGCAAAACCTACTGCAAAGATGGACATGAGGCGAGGCGGGGAACGAAACAACGCGTCATCTTACGTGCTGCATCGCCCGCCGCCTTTCACCCAAGCACGGATTTGCCGCCAATCAGTGACAACACCGCCGCCAGAGACAGTTGCAGCCTGCGCGCGGGCAGGCGTCCGGCCAGGTGGCTGCCGAGCACGGCGGCGGGCAGCGAGCCGGCCAGCAGCCAGCCCAGCATGTGCCAGTCCACCAGGCTGCTGGCGGCGTAGGTCAGTCCCGCCACGGCGGCCAGCCCGGTGGCATGCACCAGATCGGCCATCACCAGGCGGTGCGTGCTCAGCCGCCGGGGGTAGAGCGCGAGCAGCAGCACGCTGCCCAGCGTGCCAGCGCCCACCGACGTCAGCGCCACCGCGCCGCCGATTAGCGCGCCGGCAGCCACCGTCAGCGCCGCCTGCGCACGGGGCGGGGCGGCGTCCGCTGCCGTGGCCTGCAGCCGCCGCAAAACCACCGGACCGAACAGCAGGCCGAGCGCGGCCACGCACACCATCACCCCCACCGCCTGCGACAGCCACGCCACCTTGCCGATGCGCGCGCCCAGGCTCGCCAGCAGCGCCACGGCCAGCGCCACGGGCACGCTGCCCAGCCACAGCCGCTGCACCACCGGCCAGTCGATCACCGTGTGCCGCCGGTGGCTGGCAATGGCCGCGAGCTTGGTCAATGCGGCAAACCACAGGTCGGTGGCCACGGCCACAGCCGCGGGCACGCCGAGAAACAGCAGGATCGGCGTCATCAGCGCGCCGCCGCCCACCCCGGTCAGACCGACGAGCAGGCCGGTGGCCGCGCCGGCGGCCGCATACCCGGCGTCGAGCAGATTCACAGCGTTTGCGCCAGCTGCTCGGCCAGCGCCTCGGCGCTGTGTTCGCCGGTGCACAGATGAAACTCCGGTTGCAGCGGCGCATCGTACGGGCTGGACACCCCGGTGAACGCCGGAATCTCCCCGCGTCTTGCCTTGGCGTACAGCCCCTTCGGGTCACGCCGCTCGCATTCTTCCAGCGGCGTATCGACGAACACCTCGACGAACTCGCCCGGCGCGAACAGGCTGCGCGCGAACTCGCGCTCGGCGCGGAACGGCGAAATGAACGCCACCAGCACGATCAGCCCGGCGTCGACCATCAACCGCGCCACCTCGGCGACGCGGCGGATGTTCTCCACCCGGTCGGCTTCGGTGAACCCCAGGTCGCGGTTCAGCCCGTGGCGCACATTGTCGCCGTCGAGCACGTAGGTATGCCGGCCCTGCGCGTGCAGGCGCTTTTCCAGCAGGTTCGCCAGCGTGCTCTTGCCCGAACCCGACAGGCCGGTGAACCACAGACATTTGGGCGTCTGGTGCTTGATCGCCGCCCGCGCCGCCTTGTCCACCGCCAGCGCCTGCCAGTGCAGGTTGTGGTCGCGGCGCAGCGCGAAGTCGATCATCCCCGCGCCCACCGTGGCCTGGGTGAGCCGGTCGATGAGGATGAACCCGCCCAGATCGCGGTGCAGGGCGTACGGCGCGAACGGCAGCGGCCGGTCCACGCTCAGGTGCACCGCAGCGATGCCGTTCATCGCCAGCTCGCGCGCCGACAGGTGCGTGCCGGTATCCACGTCGATCTGGTGGCGGATGCTCGTCACCACCGCGCCGACCGTGCGATGGTGCAGCTTCAGCCAATACGGCCGACCCGGCAGCAGCGGCTTCTCGCTCACCCACACCACGTGCGCGTGGAACTGCTCGGCCTGCTCCAGCGGCGCGTCGGCGGCGGCCAGCACGTCGCCGCGGCTGATGTCGCGCTCCTCGCTGAGCGTCACGCACACCGCGTCGCCCGCGCCGGCCTGCGCCACCTCATCGAAGCCGATGCGCACCGTCTGCACCGTTGCCGCCACCCCGGAGGGCTGCGCTACCAGCCGGTCGCCCGCGCGCAACATGCCTTGCGCCACCGTGCCGCAGTAGCCGCGAAAGTCGGCGTTGGGGCGCAGCACCAGTTGCACCGGCAGGCGCAGCGGCGCTGCGTCCTGCGGCTGCGCCGTGGGCGCAGCTTCGAGCCAGTCGAGCAGGGTGGAGCCGTCGTACCACGGCGTGTGCGCGCTGCGTGCGGTGAGATTGTCGCCCGATAGGGCCGACAGCGGCACCGCCTGCACCGCCAGCCCCAGCGCCTGCGCCTGCGCCGCATATTCCTGCGCGATGGTGGTGAAGCGCTCGGCGCTCCAGTCCACCAGGTCCATCTTGTTCACCGCCAGCAGCACCTGCCGCACCCCCATCAGCGCCAGGATGCGGCTGTGCCGGCGCGTTTGCGTCAACACCCCCTTGCGCGCGTCGACCAGCACCACCGCGCAGTCCGCGGTGCTGGCCGCCACCGCCATGTTGCGCGTGTACTGCTCGTGCCCCGGCGCGTCGGCGACGATGAACGACCGCTTGGGTGTGGAAAAAAACCGGTACGCCACGTCGATGGTGATGCCCTGTTCGCGCTCGGCCTGCAGCCCATCGAGCAGCAGCGCCGGGTCGGGCAGCGCCCCTTGCGTGCCCCAGCGCCGCGAATCGCCCTGCAACGTCCGCCATTGATCGTCGAACACCTGTTTGGTGTCGATGAGCAGGCGGCCGATCAACGTGCTTTTCCCGTCGTCGACGCTGCCGCAGGTGAGGAAACGTAGCCGGGGGTCAGAACGTAGCCGGGGGTCAGGTCTAGCTTCGTTGCATTCGGGGCCGTCCAGCGTGGTGCTTTGCTTCATGTCGAGGCCTGACCCCATCAAAAATACCCCTCCTGCTTTTTGCGTTCCATGCTCGCCGCCTGGTCGTGGTCGATCAACCGCCCGGCGCGCTCGGACGTGTGCGCCGCCAGCGTTTCGGCGATTACTTCATCGAGCGTGCGCGCCTGACTTTCCACCGCTGCCGACAGCGGGTAGCACCCCAGGGTGCGAAACCGCACCATGCGCCGCTGCGGCACCTCGCCGGGCAGCAGGCGAAAGCGCTCGTCGTCGACCATGATCCACTGCCCGTCACGCTCGACCACCGGGCGCTCGGCGGCGAAATACAGCGGCACGATGGGGATGCGCTCGGCGCGGATGTACTGCCAGATGTCCGCCTCGGTCCAGTTCGACAGCGGAAACACTCGCAGCGTCTGCCCGGCAGAAAGCCTCGTGTTGTAGTTCGCCCAGAACTCCGGGCGCTGCGCCTTGGGCTCCCAGCGGTGGCCCGCCTCGCGCACCGAAAAAATGCGCTCCTTGGCGCGGCTTTTCTCCTCGTCGCGCCGCGCCCCGCCGAAAATCACGTCAAAGCCGTGCGCGTCCAGCGCGTCCTTGAGCGCCTGGGTTTTCATGATGTCGGTGTAGGCGCTGCCGTGGTCGAAGGGGTTGACGCCTTCGGCCAGCGCCTGCCGGTTGGTGTGGACGATGAGTTCCAGCCCATACTCGCGCGCCATGCGATCGCGGTGCGCGATCATGTCGCGGAACTTCCACGTCGTGTCGATGTGCAGCAGCGCAAACGGCAACGGCCCCGGCGCAAACGCCTTGCGCGCCAGGTGCAGCATGACCGACGAATCCTTGCCGATGGAATACAGCATCACCGGCTTGCGCGCCCCGGCAACGGCTTCGCGCAGGATGGAGAGGGATTCAGATTCTTCTCTGTGCATCCCCAAATTACCTACAGTTGAATTTATCGACTGAAAAATCGTTACGCACGAATTGCTCGAATGACGTACTGAAGAGGTATTGAGTCTTGAACCGCAAGTTGCGGATCGACGCCCGCAACGCGGGCCATTTCCTCGATAACTGCTAGGAAATCTTCACGTTGAGGTTCATGAAAAATCCTTGGATGGCCTTCAATGATTTGAAGGCCACAATCCTGAAAAAGTTCAAGCAATGTCTGGCGTGTGAACCAACGCAAATGAGTCCGATCGAATAATCCACTATCAGCGTAGCGAAAGTCACCAATACTGAGGCGGGCCTGAACACTCCAGTGCTGTGCGTTCGGGACGCATGCGGCGACGTAGCCATCTGATGGCAAAACTTTGACAATTTTTCGGAGAATAGTCCATGGGTCTCGGAAGTGCTCCAAGGTGTCGCCGAAAATCCAGCCCTGCCGGTCACCGGCCTTTTGCCAAAAGGCTTCGTCAGCTTGTTCAAGGTCAATATTGTAACAAATATCGCAGTAGTCCGATGCGATTGCAGTATAAGAATCATCAATATCGACCCCAACATAATAGCATGATGGGTTTATTTTTTTGTATTCTCTAGCGAGGGCGCCGTAACTACATCCCACTTCAATTATGCTGCGAGTGTCTATCGGGATAATTCCGAGCAAATCGGGATTGTGTTCGTAGTGGGCAGGTGTCTGCCGGGCGTTTTTCAATTTATTCACCCCATTTTTCTATGTAGCGTTTATAGTTATTTTGCCAGTTATCGCCACCAAAAAAACCTCCGCTTTCATGCATCAAAGATAAATCCCATGTGCCGCAAGTTAGACCGTTCTTCTCGGCCTGCCTGCAAAAGTCTAGGTCATAAAAATGGAAATCAAAACGTTCATCGAAGGCGGTTTTTGAATCGAACAAAATATCACTTTTCGCGGCGAGAAATAATCCATCTAACAGTTTAACAGCCTGACGTGGATCTCCGTAGCGCGTTACTTGCCGTGGGGGAAATGTCTTTCCGTGTGCAACCACACCGCTCAAATGTTCCGATGTGTCCCAGGCCAGCTCTGTATTGATAAAAGCCCAGCTAGGTTGACTTGGTAATCTCCGCTTATTTCCGGCGACACCGAGTACATCAAAAATTTCGAGACCTTCTGCAATACGTCTGAGCGTGAAGAAGTCGAGAAAATGCACATCATCATGCACAAAAACAAGAATTGCAGGGTTGTTCCGTGCTTCTTCAATCGCTTGGTTGTAAATAACTGGCAGCCCAATTCTGTTTGAAGGAAAGAGTCGCAGTTCTGCGCCATCGAGAATTAATCGTGATAACGACCGGCCTGTCGCGGTCTTCGAAAAAAAAACATCCTTATCTTCGCGTGTTGCGACAACAAAACGAGTTACTGCCGACTGTCTCATATTCTCACCGAGTACTTTCTGGAGGCTGACGTATCGCCACAGCCCGCAGACGGGGCACGATAATGCTCGGTGAGGTGGTAAATGCACCACCAGAAGGGTTGTATTGCAACGTGCCACCCTGCTTGGTGCTCAAATCCTCCACCACAATGGCGTTTGCACCAAGTGCGGCGGCCTTGGCTTGTAATTGGGCGAGGAGTTGGGCAGTGGGTGTGCCTGGAGGTCCCTGCACGTCGAGCACGGCAATGCGTTCGTAGGCCCCTGCTGGCAAAGCCTGCAGCACGGCAACCAAAGTCGTTGCTGGAAAGATTTGGGTTGTCTCGCGCTGAACGGTCACGTCCTGCTGGGCGGCGCAGGCAGCCAATGCCAACACAACCATCCCCAGCACCAATCGAACGAAGCGATGCATCATGGTAACGCGCGTTGCAGAGAATGTGGGCTCAAGGTTTGGCATGGTTGGCATCCTGTTTTGCGGCCGCAGCACCCTGTTGGGGCGCTTGCTGCATCAAGTTCTCGATGGTTGCGCTCTTGGCCAGCGTCTGCACATACTGTTGGAGTGCAGCGTTGCGCAGTTGAAGCACGATTTGTGGCCTGAGTTGTTCGAGTGTGGGTTGCGGTGCTGCTCGCTGCGCCACCAACTGCACGATGGCGTACCCACTGTCGAGGGCAATCGGACCAGCGACCTGACCCGTTCGCAGTTTGCGCACCACAGCCAAGACCGCAGCTGGCAGAGACTGCTCCGTTTGCCAGCCCAATGCTCCGCCAAGCTCTGCGTTTTGACCGATGCTTTGGGCGACTGCCACTTCGGCAAAATCCTGCTTGCCGTTTTTGAGTGCATCAAGGACGGATTTCGCCGCATCTGGGGTTTTGACGACAATCCAGCGCACCCAGTACTGGGTTTTGGGTTGTGTCGCCATCAGCTTTTGGTATTGCGCCTCGATTTGGGCTTCCGTAATCGGGTTTGCTTGCAGGTAGGAATCGGCCGCGAACTGGGCCAAATTCTGGCGTTTGACGTTAATTTGTGCGGCGTCGATCCGCTGGTTTAGCTCTGCCGGTACGGTGTGCACCGTTCCAGCCAAGAGAATTTGTTGAGCCAATTGTTCGGTCACTTGCTGGCGAACCGCCTGATCATTTGCTGCCGCAGCGTTGACGGCCTCGACTTCTTCAAGCGTAATCGTCTGATGATTGACGCGCAATAAATCTTGTGCTTGCGCAGAAGTGGTAAAGGCAAACACGAGAAAACAGAAGAGCAAGCCACCAGATTGCAGGCGTGCACCACGAGAAAAGGGCGAAAAGCGTAGATTTTGCATAGACGATTCAAAAAGGTTGCTGCAAGACAAAGTACACCGCGCGCTGGCTGTCAAATACGGCAGCACTGACATTTTTTTGCGCAATCGGCCGTGCCGCCATAATGGAGAGATTTGTTTTCCACGGAGACGTGAAGGTCAATCCCAAGCCCATATCAGCCAACAGACGCCAGCCCGGCGTGTTAGCAGGGTTGTAGTGCGTGGTCGCAGCGCCCTGCTCAGCAAAACCCTGAAGCGCAACTTGCCAGCCGCGCCAAGTCCAAGGAGGAGTTTGAAGCGTGGCGCGCAGAAGGTAACCACCATCGCCTGCCAGGCTCGAAGAGAAGGCAGACAAACTCCCGTAACCGCCGACCACCCACTGCTGGTTGCCGGGGAGTGTGTCGAGGCCCCACTGTCCGCTTGCAGACAAATTGGCGCTGAAGCCTTGCGGCAGAGCCTGCTGCCAACTTAGGTTGGCCGTCCAGTAATGAAAACGGGTCTGCGGAGCAGATGACAAGTCGTACACCATGGTGCCTCGGGGGGCACTCACCCCGAGGTTGTAAGTGACGCCGCCGTTGACAGCCCCCGTCAAATTCCCGATTTGCACATTGCGCGATACCTGTAAACCGACTGACGCGTAGTTGTAATTCTGGTCAGAGAGCGTGTAGGCACCGCCCAGGACCGTGCTTTTGTAGGCCACATGGGTGAAGGTTTGCGTCAGCGATAACCGAGCCGTGGCGCTGGCCCACGCGAGTTGCGAACCGGTGAGCGCCGCCGTTTGCGTTTGGCCGGCGGGATAATAGGGCGCCCCGGCGACACCAAGGCGGTAGTTTGTCCGGTTGAGATTGGCGCCGTAGATGCCCCAGGGGGTTACCTTGCTGATGCCGAGCGAACCGGCGTCATAGCGGCTGCCAACGCTGTCCTTGAGCCAATTCGGCAAACCGTGGCTATAGTTGGAGGTGAACAACCATCCGTCGCCGGGTTGCGCCTGCAGGTTGATGCCGGCCACATAACCCCCAAGATAACGGCTGCCATAGTTCCCCAGCGTCAAGCTTCCACTCACGGGCCTGAAACCCGGTTGCTCTGGGGTGTCGATGGTCAATGCGCTGCCACCGGGTTGCGGCGCCGGCCCCACGCTGGGACGAAATCCCAGGCCGCTCCGGCTGGCGTACATCTCGGCCAGAATATTGCGGCGGATGATCTGGTTCTCCGTGATCTGCGGATCGAACTCCACGCCGTCGTAGAACCCCCGAACGCCTGCAGCTGCCTGAATCTGCGTGATTTGCCCCTGGACGACGGCGAGCGTCACATTGTTGCCCTGCACCTGCGCGCGCAGCGCGACCAGCAGGTGCCCCGCCTTGCGGTAGGCGGTGCTGAGCGCATCGATCGCCGCTTGCGGCGTGGCCGCCTCGGCGAGTAGCCGACGAATGTCCTGCTCAGGCATCAGTGTATTGCCCGTGACTTCATAGATGTAGCCATGGCTTTCCACGCGCAGCGCGGCAGCAGCACCCGGGGCCAAGCGCAACTCGATCACGGCGGGCGGTTGAAGAGGGGGGGTGAAGACGTCGATGGAGATTGTCATGCGGGAGAAGGAAGCCATGCCTTGGCGCGCACGGCGCGCCAAGGCACTCGAGATGGGGGTTGCCCGCATGATACCGGCAGGGTCGTGGCCGCTAACGCCTTACCATTGCGCGCTGTCTAGGCCTTTCCTTGCTCCCTCCATCCCCGTTCTCGCATGAGCCATTCCGAGCCCGACCTCATCGTTCCCCAAGCCGCCGATCCCTCTTTTCATGCGCATGCCAGCACGTTGGTCAATCAGGGCATCGCACTGCACCAGCAGGGCAGGGTGCTGGAAGCCGAGCCCCATTACCGCAAAGCGCTCGATCTGGTCACAGACCAGCCCGACGCCCTCCACATGCTCGCGGTGGTGCAAAGCCAGAAAGGCGATCAGGTGGAGGCTGAGCGGCTGGTTCGCCGCGCCTTGCGCGTTCTGCCCAACCACACCGCCTACTACAACACCCTGGGCCGCGTCCTGCTGTTGCAGGGGCGCGCCGACGAGGGCCTTGCTGCACTCGAGAAGGCGCTCGAACTCGCCCCGCAAAACCCCGAGGCTCACTTCAACGTCGGCGATGCCATGCTCGCGCAGGGCAAGGCACGCGAGGCCGAGTCCCGCTTCCGGCGGGCGCTCCAATTCAAGCCCACCCATGCCATGGCTGCCTACGGGCTCGGTCGCGCCCTATGGAACCAGGGCGACGGCCCCGGCGCCTTGCCCTGGTTTCAGCTGGCCCACCTGCTCGCCCCGGGCGACCTGAACGTTCTTAACCAACTCGGCGTTGCCTACATGGCCATGGGCCACCGCGAGGACGCCCTGCAGGCCTTCGAAAAGCTGCTGACAGCCGCGCCTGACAGCGCCGTCGTGCAGTGCAACGTCGGCGTGCTCAACGGCCATGCCAACCGGCCCAAGGCCATCGAGCACTATAAAAAGGCGCTGGCACTCGATCCGGCCATGCCCGCGGCACAAGACGGCTACATCGAAATCGCCCGGCAGCTCTGCCTGTGGGACGACTATTTGCAAACCACCATCGACAACGCCCTGGCCGGCGTGCGCCAGCGTCTGAAGGCCGGGCAGAATGCCGATTTCCGCGCCTTCACCGCGCTGTATCTGCCCTTCGGCCCCGAGGAGCAACTGGCCGTGGCGCGGAGCGAGTCGGCCAAACTCGCCCAAGACGTGGGCGAGCCGCTGTACGGTGCCGCGGCACAACGCGAGGGGCGCCTGCGTGTCGGCTACATCAGCGCCGACGCCCGCAACCACCCGGTGGGCCATTTGCTCCAGGGCATGTTCGCTCTGCACGACCGCGAGCACTTCGAAATTTTCTTCTACTCCACCGGCGTGGACGACAGCTCGGTGCAGCGCAAAGCCATCCAGAGCGAGGTGGAACATTTCGTCGAGGCGCGCGGCTTCACCAGCGCCGAGTTGGCGCAGCGCATCGCGGCCGACGGCATCCAGGTTCTCGTCGATCTCATGGGGCACACGGCAGACAGCCGCATGGCCGTGCTCGCCCGCCGCCCCGCGCCGGTGCAAATGCACTATCTCGGGTTCCCCGGCTCCACCGGCGCGCCCTTCGTCGATTACCTCATCGCCGATCCGGTGCTGCTGCCGCCCGACCAGCCCCAGCTTCGCAGCGAAGCCGTCATCTACCTGCCTGTCTATCAGGTCAACTCCCACCGCAGTCTTCCGGCCGGGCCGCAGTACACCCGCGAGAGCTTCCGCATCGATCCCGACTGGTTCCTGCTCTACTGCTTCAACAACAACTACAAGATCGACGCCGACATCTTTGCGGCCTGGATGCGCATCCTCAAAGCCGCACCACACGCCCGCCTGGCGCTGCTGGCCACCGATACCCCGGTCGTCGAGCGTCTGCGCGACCAAGCCCGGCACCATGGCGTGTCACCAGACCGACTTCTGTTCGCCGGGTACATGGACCAGCCCTCCAACCTCGCTCGCCAGCAGCTCATGGACTTGTTTCTCGACACCCCGGCCTACAACGCTGGCGCCACCGCCTCCGACGCCCTTTGGGCCGGTGTGCCCCTGCTCACCACGCAGGGCCGCAGCTACATCACGCGCGTCGGCCAAAGTCTGCTCGGTCACCTGGGTCTGCCGCAGTTGGCCGTGCCCGACCTTGCCGCCTACGAGGCCAAGGCCATCGAACTCGCGCACCAACCCGAGCAGGTCCAGGCGCTCAAAGCCCACTTGCGCGCCACCGTGCCCACGGCTGACCTCTTCAACACGGCCGCCCAGGTTGCACGTCTCGAGCAAGCCTTCGCCAAGGCCTGGGCGCGCCACACCCAGGGCGAGGCGCCTGCCGACATGCACCTTCGCTGAAGTCGGCATGAAGCTTGCTTGATTTGTTGCGCATACGCAACTTGGCCGAACCACGAGGAGGACCACTAGCCTTTTGACAACGAGTTCCGCTACAGTAATGTCGTCCTAACGTTCGAATGCCCAAACAGCCGGCACAATGCCGGGCGAGGGGACACCGGCGCTGCCGGCATCTGAACTGGGCGCAAGCATCATTCCTCACCACAATAGGAGTATTAGATGAACCGCAAAACAATGTTCAAGCTCACCCCCGTTGCTGCCTCGCTGCTGGTGGCAATGAGCGGCGTGGCCCACGCTGCGGCGCCCGCAGCCAATGCGCTGCCCGGCGCATTTCTGAGCAACCAAGGCCTCACCTACAGCATCACTGGTAGCGTTGGCACGATCACCGGCATTTCTAGCAACGCTGTGCTGCAGTTCGGTGGTGCGAGTGCTGGCTCGGTGAGCACCGCGGTGCCTGTCTCCATTGCCAGCGGCGCGACCGCCTCCACGGTTGCGGGTTTCAACATCGGTGCCTCCGCGTCGCTACAGCTCACCGCCACCGCCGCCAATGCGAACGTGCTGGTGTCCGATCTGACGGGCCAAGCTTCGAACATCTATGGCTCCCTGAACACGACGAGTGTCGCCGGTCTGTTTATTGCCAACCCCAACGGTGTGGTCGTCGGCGGTTCCGCCAGCATCGCTGCGGGCTACGTGGCGCTGGTGGGCTATCAAGCTGACGCTGCGAACTTTGCCACGGCTGGTACGGTTACCGTGGGTGTCGTGGGTGGCACGGCGCCGTCCATCACCGGCGGCGGTTCTGCGGGCAGCACCACCTCGACCAACGGCGGCGCGGTCACTGTATCCAACGGCGCCACCGTCAACGCCGGCTACCTGCTGGTGGCGGGTGCTGGCCAAGTGAACTTGGGCTCCTACACTGGTTCGGCTGCTGGCGCTGCAAACGTTGCGGCGGGTTCGAGTGTGACGGCGGGTACCACCGTGAACCTCGGGTCTTCGGTCGTTGCGAGCGGTGCCGTTGCCAACCTGGGTGGCAACGCAGCCATGACCGTGGGCAATCTGGGTGCGGCAGGTGCGGTGAACATCGTCAGCTCGGTGGCCCTGAACAACGCCACCGTCGGCGGCACGTTGACCAATAGCGCCAACGTAACCTTGGGCGGCACGTCGATCGTCAACACCTTCGTCAACAACGCCAATGCCACGGTTTCGGGCACGACCTTCAATGGCAACGTGACCAACAACGCCAACCTGAGTGCTTCGACGCTGACGTTTGGCGGCACCTTCGCCAACAACGGCAAGGCGAGTGTTTCGACGCTCGCCGGCAACAGCACGGCTGCGGCGGTCAATAACGCCGGCACCCTCACAGGGACTGGTGTGACGAACACCGGAACCTTGGCTTCGTTCGTCAACACCGGCACCATCTACGAAGGTGGTGGCGGTCTTGGCATCACAGCGGGCTCGATCAACCTCGGCGGCAAGGTGCTCAACAACAGCACTATTGCGACCATCGGTGCGGTCACCCTGTTGGCCCAAACGGGTGATCTGACGGGTGCTGCCAGTCTGATGAGTTCGGGTGCGACCACACTCAAGGCTGCCAAGGGGAACGTCAACTACACCGGCAGTATGGCGGCAACAGGAGTAACCGTTTCCGCAGCGACCGGCGCCGTGTCGCTCGGCGCTGTGAACGTGGGCACCACTGGCACGCTTTTGGTGAACGCGGGTAACGGCAGTGTGAACCTGGGTGGTGCCGTGCAGGCAGGTACTGCCACCGTCAGCGCAGCCGGCGGTTCGGTGCTGGTCAACGGCAATGTCAACGCAGCCACTGCCAGCATCACTGCGGATAACCAGGTGATGATTTACGGCAACGTCAATGCGGGTACCGCAGGCACGGTGTCGTTGGTGACCAACAAGGTATGGACCGGCGCTTACAACCTGGGCGTGGTCATCATGCCGAGCGGCGGCGTGAGCGCGGGCACCGTTGAGGTGACGGTCGGGCCGACCACGGCAGGCGGCAACATGCTGCAATACGGTGGCCTTTCTGCAGCTGGCGCTGCTGGCTTCACCTTCACTGGCAACAGCTACTACCAAGGCGCCGGTGCAGCCATCAACACCTCCTCAGCCACGTTCAACTACGGCAACGCTTCGGCTGGTGGTGCGATTGCTGGCGGCATCGTCTACGGTAGCGCCAACCCGCAACCCAGCAACGCCTTCTTCAACGCTGTGGTCGTGGGCGGCAGCAACGCCACCAACGGCGTGAGCCTGACCGTCGCCCCGAGCAACCTCGGCTCGGCCATGCAGAACGTCAACCTGATGGGCGTGGGCAACACCACCCTGGCGGCAACCCTGCCGTCGTCGGTGAGCGGTCTGTTCGGCAGCACCGCGTCTACGGTGATCAACACCGGGTTCGTGCCGAGCAACCTGTTCATCCGTGCGCAAGGCGGCAATCTGACGCTGAACGGCAACGCCAACAGCAATGCTGACTTCTACTGGCCTGGCTTGGTGTACGCCTCGACGCTGCAAGCTGGCAAGGTGGCGACGGTGGACACCACCAAGACCATCACCGTTGGTGCTACTGGCACTGGCGCGCTGTCGAACGCCCTGCCGTACCAGGCCACGGGTGGTGCGGGCATCTACCTGATGACCGGCAAGATCAACTCCGGCAACATCACGGTCAACACCAACAGCAACGTCAACGTGCTGAGCCCGCTGCAAGTCGCTGGTTTGAACCTGTACACCGCCAGCGCCCCCACGGGCTTGGTGTTGAACTACAGCGCCACGCTGCCCACCGCCAACCTGGTGAGCTACACCCCGCCGGCCAACTGAGCAGCGTTGCACTGGTTATAAAACGATTATGCGGTTCATCATCCGGGGCTTCGGCCCCGGTTTTTTTTCGTAGAGAGCAGACCGTTTGCGAGGGGGGATGGCACCGTCCCGCGTCGCAAGCCGTGCTGGCACCGATGGGAAGGCTTTCGATCATGACCACCTTGTCCAACACCCTGGACCCACGACGGCTCGGTTTCGCCTCGTGCGGTGACAACGTCATCATCCGCTCCACGGTGCGTATCGTGCGCCCGGAACGCATTCACCTCGGCAGCCATGTGATGATCGACGACTTCGTGTTCCTCGGTGGGCACGAAGAACTGGTCATCGGCAATCATGTCCATCTCGGTGTGCACACCGCCCTCATTGGCGGGGGGCGCTGCTACATCAGCGACTTTGCCGGCATGTCGATTGGTGTGAAAGTGATGTGTGGCAGTGACGATTTCTTGGGTGGCGGCTTGACCAACCCGACCATTCCTGCCGCCTACCGCGCCGTGCACCGCGGCGCCGTCTGGCTCGGCCCACATGCCGGGCTGGGGGCAGGGACCATCGTGTTCCCAGACGTGGCCGTCGGCGAGGGGAGCATGATGTCGGCGGGCAGCGTGGTGACCCGTAGCCTGGCCCCGTGGGGGATTTATGGCGGCAATCCGGCGCGTCGCATCAAGCCGCGGCCGCGTGAGGAAATTTTGCGTCGCCAGCAGGCGCTGATCGCCGCCGAGGGGCCATACGGCCAGACCTTTCGCGCCCCACCCCCGGTGGGCCTGGAAGTTCCGCCGGAGCCCGCGGCAGGCTGATGCCGATCGCCGCCGTCTTGCACCCACGCCATGCCCGTTTCGCTCGAGATTCATATCCCGATCAGCCCAACGCCGATGTTCTTGCGGCAAACCTGGGCGCTCGCAGCCAGCCTGCGGCGCTTTGGTGGCGAGGTCGGACGCAACGCCACGCTGACAGCTTGGGTCAGCCCGGAGCTTCCGGGCCTGCCCGACCTCCATCGGTTGCATCCTTGGGCACGGCGCCTTGGTGTGCGCTTCCGCTGGGTGGACGAGGCGCTGTTCGCCAAGCACTGGTATTACGGCACGGCGCTGGCGCGCTGGGCCGGACCATTCACCGCCGATGTGGTGCTGATGCTCGACGCCGATGTGTTGGTGTGCAACAGCCTGGATCCCCTGGTGGCCATGGTTGCCCAGGGTGGGGAGGTTTGGGGTTTCCCGGCGCATTTCTCGCCCTTCACGGAAGAGGAATGGCAGGCCTTGTTCGCCAGTGCGGGTCTGCCGCC
The DNA here is from genome assembly GCA_021818065.1 of Pseudomonadota bacterium. Lineage (GTDB taxonomy): Bacteria > Pseudomonadota > Gammaproteobacteria > Burkholderiales > Burkholderiaceae_C > Thiomonas. Next base: position 31,231 of record JAKAFC010000001.1, on the reverse strand, counting down.
GCCCGATTTGACCTGCAAGCCCAGCGGCGCTGGCTTCTTTGACGCGGCGAAGGAGCAGCGCATGCCCCCCTACTTTAATCTGGGGGTCATTGCTGCTGCAAGGCAGACCATGCAGCAACTCGGCATGGGTTTGATTGGCGAGATGGAGCAGGTCAATGCCTACCTCGACCCGGCGCAGGACCCCCAACGCAGCTTTTACCGCTGTCAGATGGCGATACCTTTGTCCATCGCTCGTCATGGCCTGGGTTGGCACGCCCTGGATGTGCGCGACAATTTTCCGAATGACGTCCGTTTTGAGCAGGCGTATCCCCGGGCTCTGGATGAAATCCGGCTGTTGCACTACCTGCGCAAAGAGCGCGGCGTGAACAAGAACGACGATTTTCAATCGGCCGTGCACTATGGTGCCCTGCTCCGGAGGGAAGGCCTCGAGGGAAGCAACCGCCTGCTGCAGTTGCGTCTGCAGGCGCTGGGCGCTTGCCCGCTCGATGGCTGGCTGCAGCGTCAGCGTGAGCGCTGGCTTGGTGGTACCCGACACTAATTACCATCACCCCCCTAGCACAGCCTCGATTCATTTGCACTCGACCGCATCGCCGCACTCCGATCGCTGCGGAATCCATGGACCGTTCCTTCGTTTTTCCGTTTCAACGCCCAGAAGTTGCTCCTGCAGCACAGTGGCTGCCTCTTCTCGAAGAGGCCTATGCCACGCATCGCTTTAGCAACCACGGACCACTGGCCCTGCGGCTTGAGGCGGAACTGACGGCACGCGTCGGGCGTCCTGTTGTGTTGGCGGCGAACGGTACGGCAGCAATGACAGCGGCGCTCATGGCGCTGGGACGCAGCGGTGGCGTGATTCTGCCGAGTTTTACCTTTCCCGCGACCCTGGGTGCTGTGTTGCAGGCGGGTATGCAGCCCGTCCTGGCAGACGTCAATGCGCAGACCTGGGAGCTGGACGTGCCCGCTTTGGAAGCCGCCAAGCGGGCGTGTGCCATGCCCATAGCTGCCGTCCTCGGGGTGAGAACCTTCGGCTTGTGCCGCGACTGGACGGCTGTGCAGGAGTGGTGTGACCTGCATGACGTGCCCTTTCTGCTCGACAGCGCCGCAGCGCTCGGCGGCACGCTGGTGACGGGTGCCGCGGCGGGCAGTCAGGGCCGGATGGAGACCTTTTCACTGCATGCCACCAAGGTCTTCGCCGTGGGGGAAGGCGGCGCGATCGCTTGCGAGGCGCACGATGTGGCGTTGCTCAAGCGCGTCATGAACTTCGGGCTGCAGGATGGCCAGCTGATGGGCTGGGGATTCAACGGCAAGCTCAGTGAATTCACTGCTGCCGTAGGCATCGCGCAAAACCGCATCCTGGATGAGCACTTGGCCGTACGCCGTACCGCCGCTGGTCATTATGCGGAATGGATGCGGCGGGACGCCGCGGCTTGGCGCATGGCGATTGACCCTGGAGACGCTCCTTGGCAGGCATGGCCGATGCTCGCGCCGAACGCTGAAATTGCCGACCGATTTGAGTTGGCCGCTGCCGACCTGCAGGTGCAGACCAGGCGTTACTATCGACCTGCACTGCATACGTGCAACTCCTTGCAAGCCTATGCATTCGGTCAATCTCTTCCGAATGCCACCGCATTGGCCGAACGGATGGTTTGTCTCCCAATGTATTCCCGCTGGGGACCGGGAGAATTGGATGCGCTTTTGGCGCGCTTGCATGAGGCGATGACGATCGTCCATGCTTGAATCGCGCTCGATTGCCGCTGAGCTGCCATGCAGTTCGCGGTAAACCTCAATATATACAGCTTGGTTTTTCGGCAACAGCGCAATGCGGGAAAAGCCGCGTTGGTGCGATGACGTGGGATGATGAGACTAGAGCAAGCGTTTATGCGCACCGACGAAGTGCAACAGGGCCGATTCTTGGTTGTCGTGATTGGCATGCATCGCAGCGGGACGAGCCTGCTTGGAAGCCTTGCACAGTCTCTGGGGGTGGACATGGGCGAGGATCTCTATCCCGCTGATGAACATAATCCCGCTGGCTATTTTGAAGACCGTGTCTGCGTGGAGATTCAAGAGCGCATGTTGGCGGCTCTTGACCAGCAACCCTGGCATGGCGAAAAGGGAATGATGCCCTTTCCGCCGCAGTGGTGGAGACAACCGGAAATGCTGCCTTTGGTGGCGGAGTTGGAGCAGTGGCTTGATGGTCGCTTGCGGGCAGCTGCGACCATCTGGGGTGTCAAAGATCCGCGGACGACCCGTTTTTTGCCGCTCTGGAATGAATTGCTCGCGAAACGAGGCATTCAGCCTCGGTATCTTCTTGCGGTTCGGGATCCCGTCGAAGTCGTGGCATCGATACGTGCCCGAGACGGCGCGCAACCCGATGATGTCTATCGAACCTGGCTGCGATTCAATATGGAAGCGCTGTTGCATGCCGGGGATGATCTGGCCGGGGTGTTCAGCTATGCGCGCTGGTTTGATGACGGAGAAGCGCAATTGCTGCAGTTGGCCCAGGCACTCGGTGTGCAGACGCATTCGCAGCAGCGTGAACAAATCATTCAAGGCCGGGTGCGCAACGACTTGCACCGGCAGATGGCCGTAGGCCTGAATGCGCCGGAATGGGCGCAAATATTTTTTGAGCGCTTGCACGCGCTGAGCCAGAAATTTGTTGCGAAGGAAGTTGCCCAGTTGGCAACCGAAGCGGAGTATGCGGACGCGCTGCTGCAACGCGGCGGAATGCCTCGATGGACAGGCGCGCTGCACGTCGTCGTCACCAGTGCAGATGCGATGCGTGCAAGCATCCGGTTGGCAAAAGACCTCGCCGAGGCAGGACATCGTGTGGTGTTGGCCCCAGATGATCTTTGTGAGGAGAGCGATTTGCCAGCGGCGATCGCCTTGGTGCGCCGCGAGATCGGAGGGCCAGAGTTGGGCGGGTGGCTGCACACGAGGCGTGCTTACCAAGCGTGGCTGTGGCTTCGCATTCGGGCGTACGCGCAATTGCATATCGAAGGTGGTTACGGCCTTGCGGCGCATGTTCTTGATGCGCGGCGTCAAGGCTGGACTGATTTCCATGGCGACGTCCATGTCCACTATTTTTCATCGCCGTCTTGGCTGGAGCCGGATGGACTGGTGCATCTGCAGGATGTCCTGGATGCCGAGGCGCAGTGCCTGGAACGACGTATCGCCAGGGATGCTGGTCATGCCATGCACGCGCCCCCGGCGCTGTCGGCTTCGCTCCATGCTGTTCTGGGTGGGCAGGGCGCTGTCTCCGCTCAAAACGCGGCGTGTTCAGGCGGGCGGCAACCCCTTGTGAGCGTTTGCATTACACACTTCAACCGGCCGGAGCTGCTGAGCGATTGCCTGGCGAGCGTGCGTGCGCAGACCTACCAAAATTTTGAAGTGGTGTTGGTGGATGATGGCAGTACGCAGCCCGCGGCCCGTGCTTATCTGGATACATTAAAAGCCGAGTTTGATGCCAGAGGGTGGATTCTGATCCGTCAGGATAATCGTTACCTCGGCGCTGCGCGTAACGCAGCGGCAAAAGCTGCGTCCGGAGATTATTTGTTTATCCTGGATGACGATAATCTGCTCATGCCAGAAGGAATTGCTCGGGCTGTTCAGGTGGCAGAGCGCACTCAGGCTGATGTGGTCACCGCGGTCATGGCATTGTTTTCCGGGCCTGGGGGATTTGCACCTCACTGGCCAGACCGATTATGGCCTCATTCTGGAAATTGTCCGTTGCTGGGGATTCTTGAAAATAATCTGGGTGATGCGAATGCGTTGGTGCGACGCTCGAGCCTGCTTGCCTTGGGAGGCTACTCTGAAGATCGCGGTATCGGCGCTGAAGATTGGGAACTCTACGCCAAGGCGATTTTGCAAGGGTTACGATTGGAGCACAGCCTGCTGCCGTTTTCGTGGTATCGGGTCGATGCCAACAGCATGTCACGGGCAGGACATTGGTGGCGGGATTATCGCCGTGCATTACGCTCTTATGAGGCGGTCATACCTGCAGAGTTGGTTGAACTGCCGGCATTGGCAGGAGAGCTCAAGCGTAAGGTAGGTGCCCTTGAACCTTTCAGAGCCGAGGCCTTGGGCAGTCGGCAGACTGTGATGCAGTTGCAGAAGGCGCTAATGCAGTTGCAGGAGGAAATGGCGCAGACACAGCAGGAGCTAGCGCAGACACAGCAGGAGCTAGCGCAGACACAGCAGGAGCTAGCGCAGACACAGCAGGAGCTAGCGCAGACACAGCAGGAACGCTATGCACTCTACACCTCAAATTCATGGAAGGTGACGGCACCAATGCGGTTTTTGAGCCGTCGCTGGGCAAGTTTGCGTCATGGCGATGCCGCTCGCGTGGGACTCAATGCGGGGCGTGCGTTGCGTGGTGAGATTCGGCGGCATGGGCTTGGCGGTGTTATACGTCGAGTCCCATATTACTTGCGTCGGCGGGATTTCCTTTTCTCCTTGCTCAAGCGCCAGAATGGTCTGGATGCGGAGATTTGGTCGTTTGAATCTGCATCGACTGTATCGCGTCCCCACCGCCTACATCCAGATTTGACTGCGGATGTCAGTCTGATCGATCGAACGGTTTCTGTGGTGATTCCAACGCTGAATGCAGGGCCTGAATTTGCAGGTCTGTTGCGTAAGCTCAAAAATCAGCAGGGCGTGGCTTCTGTCGAGATTGTGATCGTCGATTCGGGTTCCAAGGACAATTCGCAGGAAGTGGCAAAGCAATGGGGCTGTACGGTCGTGGAAATCGCGCCGGAGGATTTTTCCCATAGCGGCGCGCGCAATTTGGGTGCAGATCAGGCAACGGGGGACTATTTATTATTCATGGTGCAGGATGCCTACCCGATCGGCGACCACTGGATTTACGGGATGTTGCGCTATCTACTTGATCATGCTGAGGATAAGGTGATCGCGGTATCGTGCTCAGAAACACCTCGCAGCGACAGCGACATGATGTATGACAGCATGATCGATACGCATTACCGTTTTTTGGCTTGCCGGAATCAGGATCGCATCGGTCGCTTGCAGGGCACGGACCACATGGCGCTTCGTTCGCAGGGACAACTCAGCGATGTGGCCTGCCTGATTGCACGGGATGTGTTCGATCAGTATCGCTACCGTGGTGATTATGCGGAGGATCTGGATCTGGGTATGCGCATCATCCGCGATGGCAAGGCAGTGGCGATGTTGGCTTCGGTCAAGGTGATTCATTCGCATAATCGGCCTGCGTTTTATTACCTGAAGCGTTCGTTCGTCGATGTGGTGTTTCTTGTCGGATTGTTCGATGATTTTCCGCGACCACGAGTGCAGTCGGTTGCAGGTTTGATCGAGGGCATCGACCGTGTTGCACGGCACCTTTCAAACTGGCTACTGAAGCAGGCCGCGATACAAGGCGACCAAAGTTCCGTGAAGGCTGTATTGGAGTCGTGGATCAGTGACTGGCGCTCTAGGTTGACCAACGTGCCAGTTGCAGCGCAGGACGTCGCTTTGAATGACAGCCGCTTCGAGGCTTCGCTGCTTGCGCTCAGACAGCGTGTCCTGCAGGTAGGCGGTACGGGCGAAGTTGCGGCGGATGTGCAGCAGTTTGTCGACTTGTTTCTGGGGCGGTTGGAGCATTTCGCACAGTACGCCATGTCTGTGCATGACACGATGGATGCGCGCTTGCACGCTGAGATACAGGCAGCCGTCATCAAGATTTTTGCTGCCTCCGCGGGATCGGCAGTGGGTTTTGCGTACGTGCAATTCAAGGATGGCCACGACAATGAGTCCAGTCTGGTCAAGGCGATATTTGCTGAATGGAAGGCGGGTATTTGATGCGGATTTTGCTCGTCACTCATCAATTTTTTCCCGAATTTTCAGGCGGCACCGAGCGCGCCACGCTTCAATTGGCTCGAACTCTGCTCCATGCTGGACATGCAGTACATGTGCTGACCTGCCGTATGGCCCCCCGATTGGCCCATTGGGCAGAGGATGCCGAGATCGGCCAGGCGCATTGCTACATGGACGAGGGGGTTGAGGTTACGGCGATCGGGCGGCAACGTCTGCCTGCCGGAGCGGAGTGGGGTTTCGATGTCGATGCAAGCCTGGCGGATGAATTGATGGCTTGGCTGCGCCGAAAGCGGTTTCATGTCGCGCATGTGATGCATACCATGCGCATGGCCACGGCCGTCATGGCGATTCAAAAAACAGGTCTTCCCTACCTTGTCACGTTGACCGATTTTTTCTTGGCCTGTTCTCAGATCAATCTGGTCAATGTGCAAGGTACGCCTTGCCAAGGGCCTCAAATGGGGCAGCGTTGCGTCAAGGACTGTCAGGTCGGTATCTGGACGGAACCGGGATTACTGACTCGTTATCGACAGGCGAATGCATTGCTCTCAGCTGCTGCATTGCGATGCGTGCCGTCGCATTTCGTGCAGTCGCGCGCCGAGGCGGCATTTCCTCAACTCGATTTTCGCGTGATCCCACATGGGCTGGATTTGCTGGCTATGTGGCCCAGGGTATCGTCGCCGGCAGATCGCCGCAAACAGGAAACGTTGGTGTTGGCTTTTGCGGGAACGCTGATCGCTCAGAAGGGGGTGCATATCTTGCTTGATGCGCTGGCCCTCATGCCTGAGGCCGATGTTGAGTTGCGTGTGATGGGCGGTCGGCATGGGGATCCCGCCTACCATCGCCGACTCGACAGCCTGATTGCTGCAGATCGCCGTGTCAGGCTAATGGGCGAAATGGATCAGCAGGCGCTGTTTGCGGAGCTTTCGGCCTGTGACCTGTTGTGTATCCCATCTCTTGTGCCGGAGACGTTCTCACTGACGTTCCACGAGGCCGCAGCATTGGGGGTGCCTGCTTTGGTCGCCGACCATGGCGCTCCGGCGGAGGTGGTCCGTCACTCCCAAGCCGGGCTATGTGTGACGCCTGGATCAGCAGCCGACTGGGCGCAGGCATTGCGGCAAGTTCTCGCCGATCGACTGCTGCTGGCGAAGTGGAAGAGCCGTTTACCGATGCCCGCGCGTATCGAGGAAGAAGGATTTTTTTACGAAAGCCTGTATCGCACTGTCGCGCTACTTGAATGAGTGAATCGAACGCAGCGGATGTCACGGTTGTGATCGTGACCTGGAACGCAGCCGACGTCATCGGCCTCTGCCTTGAGGCGCTGCAGCGGCAGATTGTGCAGCCGCGGCAGATCCTGGTAGTCGACAACGCGAGCACGGATGCAACGGCTGCCGTGGTCTCTCGTTTCCCGCAGGTTCGATGGATAGCGCTGTCGCGGAACGAAGGTTTTGCCCGCGCCAACAACATCGCTGTGGCGCAATGCCAAACGGCCTGGGTTGCTCTGCTGAACCCTGACGCCTTCGCACGCCCGGATTGGCTCGCGAGTCTGATGTCTGCTGCCTCAAATCAGCCGCGTGTAGCCGCGTTGGGGTCGCTGCAACTGCAGGATGAAGGCGGCGGATTCATCGATGGCGAGGGAGACGCCATGCATTGGAGTGGTTTAATTTGGCGCCGAGGTCATGGCTGCGTGCTACGTAACGCAACGGATCAACTTGCTCCCGAGTCTGTCTTTTCGGTTTGTGCCGCCGCGGCGATGTACCGACGCGCTGCCTTTGAGAAGGTCGGCGGCTTCGACGAGGATTTTTTTTGCTACGGTGAAGACGTCGATCTAGGGTTTCGCCTAAGACTTGCGGGATATGACGCGGTGCAGATTCCAACAGCGCGGGTCGTACACCTCGGGTCGGCGCTGACTGGAGGCAGGCGTAGCCGCTTTTCTGTGTTTTATGGGCAAAGGAACCTCCTCTGGATCTTTGTGAAAAACATGCCTGGCTGGATGTTTTGGGTTTTTCTGCCTTTGCATGTGATGATGCATCTAGCCCAAGTAGCCCGATTCTGTGTGGCGGGACATTGCCAAACCGTGGCCAAAGCCAAATTGCAATCACTCGGCGGGCTGCCAAAGATGTGGAGTAAACGCCGCACGATTCAGGCAGAACGTGCCGTCAATCCGGTACAAATTTGGCAGACTCTAGACAAACGTGTGTTCCCGCGGCGCTGCGGTACTGGAATGCGATGAAGCGTTCGGTAACGGTTTCTGTTGTGTCGCACGGGCAAGCGCTCATGCTCACGGATCTGCTTCAAGATCTTTCGCAGATTTCCTCATGCCGTACCAGCACCGTAAATCGTGTCGTGGTGACGCATAACCTTCCGCAGCCTGATTGGCATTGTCCTGTGGAACTGAACGACTGTTGCCACTCGATCGAGAACCGTCACCCCAGAGGTTTTGCAGCAAACCACAACGCGGCGTTTGCCTGGTGCGACACAGAATGGTTCGCTGTAGTGAATCCGGATATCCGTTTTTCCAATGACGTTTTTGCACAACTCATTGCCAGAGCAAAGCCACAAGATGCCATTCTGGGGCCTGCGTTGTTGGATCCAAAATCTGAGCGTGCAGCGCCCAACAGGGGCCTATTGACACCTTGGGAAATTTTACGAAGGCGCATGCCTGATTGGCAGCCAGCGGTTGATCCCGTTTGGCTACCTGGGGCGTTTCTACTCATCCGGTCCGAAATGTTTCGGCGGGTGGGTGGCTTTGACGAGCGCTTCTATCTGTACGCCGAGGATTTTGACTTGTGTGCACGTTTGCGATTGGCTGGCGGCCAGTTGCACTTCGTGCAGGACATTTCCGTGCGCCATGCTGCGCAACGCCACAGCCATGTTCAGTGGCGCTACCTGCGATGGCACGTCACGAGCTTGCTGCGGCTTTGGTGCAGTCCGTCGATTTGGCGTTACCGCGCGCTGTTACGGTCCGAGGCGCGCGCCGCGAGCGTGCCCACAGATCAACGCCCCCGTTGACCCCCACCCTGGCGGCGTTGGCCGCCGAAGCCGGCGTTCTGGCCGCCACTGCCAGACGGGCGACGCCCCCGGCCCTGGCCGTTGCGCATGTGCGGCGGCAGATCGAGTTCGACCCAGGGCGTGCTTTGCCAGGAGTCGGCGCGGCGCTCGGGCGGCAGGCTGCTCGAAGTTGCTTTGCTGCCCACGCCGGACTGGCGCTGGCCTTGCGGCTTGGCGCTCACCGGGGCCTGCGGCCGACCCTGGCCGGGACGGCTGTCGCCGCGTCGGGTTCCCTGGGCTGCGCCTGGTGCGCCAGAGCCTTGGCGGCGCTGGCCTTGACCGCTGGCACCGCCGCGGCGTTCACCGCCATGCAGCACGGTGCGGCCCATCACGATGGGTTGCGCCTTGGCGTTGGGATCGGGCTCGAAGCCGGGGATCACCTGCTGCGCAATGGGGTTGCGCACCAATTTCTCGATGTCGCGCAGGAAGCCGAGTTCGTCCACGCACACCAGCGAAACCGCCTGGCCTGTGCTGCCGGCGCGGCCGGTGCGGCCGATGCGGTGCACATAGTCTTCGGGGATGTTGGGCAGTTCGTAATTCACCACCACGGGGAGTTGGTCGATGTCGATGCCGCGGGCGGCGATGTCGGTGGCCACCAGCACTTGGAGCTTGCCGCTCTTGAAGTCGGCGAGGGCGCGCAGGCGGGCCGATTGCGTCTTGTTGCCGTGAAAGCCGGTGGCTTTCAGGCCGTCCTTGTCGAGTTGTTCGGCGAGGCGGTTGGCGCCGTGCTTGGTGCGGGTGAACACCAGCGTCTGTTCCCAGTTGCGCTCGCGGATGAGGTGCACCAGCATGTCGCGTTTGCGGTCGCGGTCGACGGGGAAGACGATTTGCTCGACCAGGTCGGCGGTGGCGTTCTGCCGCGCCACGCTCACCTGTTGCGGGTTGACCAGGAAGTCGCCGGCCAGGCGCTTGATGTCGTCGGAGAAGGTGGCCGAGAACAGCAGGTTCTGGCGCTGCTTGGGTAACAAGGCGACGATGCGGCGCATGTCGTGGACGAAGCCCATGTCGAGCATGCGGTCGGCTTCGTCGAGCACCAGCATCTGCACGGCCGACAGGTCGATGTTGCGCTGGCTGTGATGGTCGAGCAGGCGGCCGGGCGTGGCGACGACGATGTCCATGCCGCGCGCCAGGGCGTTGATCTGCGGCTGCATGCCGACGCCGCCGTACATGGTCATGCTCTGCAACTTGAGATGGCGCCCATAGGCGGCAAGGTTTTCATGCACCTGCGCGGCGAGTTCGCGCGTTGGCGTGAGGATGAGGGCACGGGGAATGGCCTTGCCCTTGGCGTTGCGTGCGGACTCGCCGCCGCCCAGGCGTTGCAGCAGCGGCAGGGTGAAGCCCGCGGTCTTGCCGGTGCCGGTCTGCGCGGCAGCGAGCAGGTCATGGCCGGCCAGGACGACCGGAATGGCTTGGCGTTGAATGGGGGTGGGCTCGGTGTAGCCTTGTTCGGCAACGGCGCGCACGATGGGCTCGATCAAGCCCAGATCTTGAAAAGACATGTGAGAAGCTTTCACGGGGCGGTGTAACAACTGCCCCAAGACTCTGCCACCACGCCGTGGAGGCGCGCCAGTCTGCAACAGATGGAGTGGGCCGAGAGGCTCGGCAGGAGTCAAAAGTGACTGCGGCTGGGAGACTGGACATGGCCGCTAGCCGCTATGGTAGTGGAATTCATGCTGCACTGCGTAAGTGCCGTGTCCGAGCAGCGACAATACGGGCAAGCCCTGCGCCCAGCAGGTGCATGTCTTCTACACCCTTTCAGGAACCAGATGGCTCAGTACGTTTTCACCATGAACCGGGTCGGCAAGATCGTCCCGCCCAAGCGGCAGATCCTCAAGGACATCTCGCTGTCCTTCTTTCCCGGGGCCAAGATCGGCGTGCTCGGTCTGAACGGCTCGGGCAAGTCCACGCTGCTCAAGATCATGGCCGGTGTCGACACCGACATCGAAGGCGAAGCTGTGCCCATGGCCGGGTTGCGCATCGGCTATCTGCCGCAGGAGCCGCAGCTCGATCCGGCGCAGACGGTGCGCCAGGCGGTGGAAGAGGGCCTGGGCGGCGTGCTGGCGGCGAAGAAGCGCTTGGAGGAGGTGTACGCCGAGTATGCCGAGCCCGATGCCGACTTCGACAAGCTGGCCGAGGAACAGGCACAGCTCGAGGCCATCATTTCCGCGGGAGAGGGCGACAACACCGACCTGCAGATGGAAGTGGCCGCCGACGCGCTGCGCCTGCCGCCGTGGGATGCGGTGATCGGCCCGCTGTCGGGCGGCGAGAAGCGCCGCGTCGCGCTATGCCGCCTGCTGCTGTCCAAGCCCGACATGCTGTTGCTCGACGAGCCGACCAACCACCTCGACGCCGAAAGCGTGGACTGGCTGGAGCAGTTTTTGCACCGCTTTCCGGGCACCGTGGTGGCCGTCACCCACGACCGCTACTTTCTCGACAACGCCGCCGAGTGGATTCTCGAACTCGACCGCGGCTCGGGCATTCCGTTCAAGGGCAACTACAGCAGCTGGCTGGAGCAAAAGGAAGCACGGCTGGAGCAGGAGTCGCGCAGCGAGGCTTCGCACCTCAAGACCATGAAGCAGGAACTGGAGTGGGTGCGGCAGAACCCCAAGGGGCGCCAGGCCAAGAGCAAGGCGCGCATGGCGCGGTTCGAGGAGCTCTCCAGCATCGAGTATCAGAAGCGCAACGAGACCAACGAGATTTTCATTCCCGTGGCCGATCGCCTGGGCAACGAAGTCATCGAGTTCAAGAACGTGCGCAAGGCGCATGGCGAGCGACTGTTGATCGAGAACCTGAGCTTCAAGTTGCCGCCGGGCGCCATCGTCGGCGTCATCGGCCCCAACGGCGCGGGCAAGTCCACGCTGTTTCGCATGATCGCCGGCAAGGACCAACCCGATGCCGGCGAGATCACCATCGGCCCCACCGTCAAGCTGGTGTATGAAGACCAGAGCCGCGAGGCCCTGCCCGACGACAAGACGGTGTGGGAGGCGATTTCCGACGGTCTGGACATCCTCAACGTCGGCAAGTTCCAGGTGCCGTCGCGCGCCTACTGCGGGCGCTTCAACTTCAAGGGCGGTGATCAGCAAAAAATCGTCGGCAACCTCTCGGGCGGGGAGCGCGGGCGGCTGCATCTGGCCAAGACGCTGATCTCCGGCGGCAATGTGCTGCTGCTCGACGAACCCTCGAACGACCTCGACGTCGAGACCCTGCGTGCGCTGGAAGACGCGCTGCTGGAATTCGCCGGTTGTGTCATGGTGTCCAGCCACGACCGCTGGTTCCTCGACCGCATCGCCACCCACATCCTGGCGGCCGAAGGCGATTCGCAGTGGACCTTCTTCTCCGGCAATTACCAGGAATACGAGGCCGACAAGAAGCGCCGTCTGGGCGAGGAAGGCGCGCGACCGCACCGCCTGCGCTTCAAGGCGCTGCGCTGAGCGCCGCGGTCCGTATCTTGCGGCATGGAACCGCTGCTCGTGGCCTGTCTGTGCGCGCAATGGTGCGGTGTGTGCCGCGACTGGCAGCCGCAATTCACCGCGCTGGCTGAGCGCTTTCCGCAGGCCCGGTGGTTGTGGGTGGATGTCGAGGACCAGGCCGACGCCCTGGACGGCTACGAGCCGGAGAACTTTCCAGTGCTCGCCGTACAGCGCGGCACCACGCTGCTGTATTGCGCCACCCTGCCGCAGCAGATCGCCACTTGGGAGCGCACCATCCGCGCCGTCGCCGCAGCCGACGCCAGCGCGCTGCAACTGGCCGCAGCCAGGCAACGCGCCCAGGGAGCGGCGCTGCTTGATCTGCGACGCTTCGCTTGAAGCCCGACGGCCAAGGCCGCCTCAGTTTATGCCTGCGGCTTGGCGCGCGGGCCGAAGATCGCCGAGCCCACGCGCACCATGGTGGCGCCTTCGAGGATGGCGGCCTCCAGATCGGCGCTCATGCCCATGGACAGGGTGTCGAGCTCCAAGCCATGCTCGGCGGCGATGGTGTCGCGCAGCGCGCGCAGTTGGGCGAAGGGCTGGCGCTGCGCCGCCAGCCCCTGGCGCGGGGCGGGAATGCCCATCAGGCCACGCAGACGCAGCCCGGGCAGCGCCGCCACGGCCGCCGCCATCGCCCCGGCCTGCTCGGGCGGCACGCCGCTCTTGCTGGCTTCGCCATCCACGTTGACCTCGATGCAGACTTGCAGCGGCGGCAGCTCGGCCGGGCGCTGTGCGCTGAGGCGCTGGGCGATTTTCAGCCGGTCGATGCTGTGCATCCAGTCGAAGTGCACGGCCACCTCACGGGTCTTGTTGCTCTGCAGCGGGCCGATGAAGTGCCACTGCAGCCCGGGCCAGTCGGGGCGCAGGGCGGTGATCTTGTCCACCGCTTCCTGCACATAGTTCTCGCCGAACGCGGTCTGGCCGAGCGCGGCGACGCGGGCGACCTCGGACGCGGGAAAGGTCTTGGACACGGCCAGCAGGCAGATGCTGCGGGGGTCGCGCCTGGCCTGCTGGGCGGCCTGGGCGATGCGCTGGTGGACGGCGGCGAGTGGATCGAGCGACATGGGCGGGTGAGCAGGAAAGCGGCCGAAGCAGGACACGCGGCGACAAAGAGAAACGCGACGAAACAAGGGGGTCGCCGCAACAAAACCGCGCCCTGTACGGCGGCGATTTGTCGGAATTTGCATTTCTGACCTTAAGATAGCCGAATCGCTTAGGCACGATTCACGCACAAGCCTGCTCGGGGGAGACATCGCTTGGACATCACGCAACTGCTTGCATTCAGCGTCAAGAACGACGCATCCGACCTGCATCTGTCGGCCGGCCTGCCGCCCATGATCCGGGTGCACGGCGACGTGCGGCGCATCAACGTCGAGCCGCTGGACCACAAAGCGGTGCACGCCATGGTGTACGACATCATGAGCGACGCGCAGCGCAAGCACTATGAAGAATTCCTCGAGGTCGATTTCTCCTTCGAGATCCCCTCGCTGGCGCGGTTTCGCGTCAATGCCTTCAATCAGTCGCGCGGCGCCGGCGCGGTGTTCCGCACCATTCCGAGCAAGGTGCTCACCCTCGACGACCTCAACGCGCCCAAGATCTTTGCCGAACTCTCGCTCAAGCCGCGCGGCCTAGTGTTGGTGACCGGGCCGACGGGCTCGGGCAAGTCCACCACCCTGGCGGCGATGATCAACCACTACAACGAGACCGAGTACGGCCACATCCTCACCATCGAAGACCCGATCGAGTTCGTCCACCAGTCGAAAAAGGCGCTGATCAACCAGCGTGAAGTCGGCCCGCACACCCTGAGTTTTGCCAACGCCCTGCGCTCGGCGCTGCGCGAAGACCCGGACGCCATTCTGGTGGGCGAAATGCGCGACTTGGAGACCATCCGCCTGGCGCTGACCGCCTCCGAGACCGGCCACCTGGTGTTCGCCACGCTGCACACTTCGTCCGCCCCCAAGACCATCGACCGTATCGTCGACGTGTTTCCGGCCGAGGAAAAGGAAATGGTGCGCGCCATGCTGTCCGAAGCGCTGGTGGGTGTCATCTCGCAAACGTTGTGCAAGAAGAAGGACGGTTCGGGCCGGGTGGCGGCGCACGAGATCATGATCGGCACGCCGGCCATTCGCAACCTCATCCGCGAGAACAAAGTGGCGCAGATGTATTCCATGATTCAGACCAGCCAGTCCTTCGGCATGCAGACGCTCGATCAGAACCTGGCCGATCTGGTCAAGCGCAACGTCATCTCCGCCACCGAGGCTCGCACCAAGGCGAAGCAGCCCGAGAACTTCCCCGGCGCCTGAGGCGGCTTCGGGCACGCCCAGGCGGCACCTCCCCACTTCCAGCATTCCACGCACACGGCAGGCCATGAAACTCTTTGACAAATTGCGCGGCGGGGCCCGCAAGGACACGGTGGACGACGCGCCGGAGTCGCAGTTCTTCACCACCGGCTTTCACGATGCCGAAGTTTCCAGTCTCGACAGCGTGGTGGACTGGACGCAGCGTTCGACCGAAATCGGCGCCACCAAGCTGTCGCGCACCGCGGGCGGCCAGCGCCTGCTCGAACTCTGGCAACAAGACAAGTACATGGCCGGTCTGACGCCCGCCGACCTGGAGCGCTGTGTCAAATACTTCCACTTCTACACGGTCAAGGCCAACGCCGACCTGATCGCTCAGGGTGAGACCGGCAGCTTCATGGTGGTGCTGCTGCGCGGCGCCGTGGCGGTGGACCGTCTGCAGCCCTGGGGCGACCGCCTGCGGCTGACCGAAGTGCGCGCCGGCAGCATGCTGGGCGAGATGTCGCTGGTGGATGCCGCGCCGCGCTGGTCGTACTGCACCACGCTGACCGACAGCGAAATCGCCGTGCTCGAAGCCAGCGACCTCGACCGCATGATCGCGCAAGACCCGGCCGCGGCCTGCCGCCTCATCGGCTCGCTGGCGCGGCGGCTGTCGCTGCGGCTGCGCAAGCTCAGCGCCCGTGTGGCGGCCACGTCGCCGGGCGGCTGAAGCGCGCCGCGCGTGCCCGGGCCGGATGCACAACACCGAGACAACCGACAAACGCTGGGGGGCGTATGGATCGTGATCAGGCTTCCAAATTCATCAACGATCTGCTCAAGCTGATGGTCAGCCGGGGCGGCTCCGACCTGTTTCTGACGGCAGACTTTCCTCCGGCCATCAAGGTCGATGGTGCGGTGTCCAAGCTGTCGTCGCAGCCGCTCACGGGTCAGCACACTCTGGCGCTGGCGCGTTCGATCATGAACGACAAGCAGTCGGCCGAGTTCGAACGCACCAAGGAGTGCAACTTCGCCATCTCGCCGGCGGGGCTGAGCCGCTACCGCTGCAACGCCTTCATGCAACAGGGCAAGGTGGGTATCGTGCTGCGGCAGATTCCCAATGAGCTGCCATCGATCGACGCGCTCGGCCTGCCGCAGGTGCTCAAGACCCTGGCGATGCACAAGCGCGGGCTCATCATCTTTGTCGGCGCCACCGGCTCGGGCAAGTCGACCTCGATGGCGGCCATGCTCGACTTCCGCAACGAAAACTCGCACGGCCACATCATCACGGTCGAAGACCCGATCGAGTTCGTGCATCCGCACAAGAACTGCATCGTCACCCAGCGCGAGGTCGGGCTCGACACCGAGAGCTGGGAAGCGGCGCTGAAAAACACCCTGCGCCAGGCGCCCGATGTCATTCTGATGGGCGAAATCCGTGACCGCGAAACCATGGAACACGCCGTGGTGTTTTCCGAGACCGGCCACCTCGTGCTGGCCACGCTGCACGCCAACAACGCCAACCAGGCGCTCGATCGCATCATCAACTTCTTCCCCGAGGAGCGCCGTGCGCAGTTGTTGATGGACTTGTCGCTCAACCTGCGCGCCCTGGTGTCGCAGCGCCTGGTGCCGCTGCAGACCGGCAAGGGGCGGGTGGCCGCGGTGGAAATCATGATCAATTCGCCGCTGATTGCCGACCAGATCTTCGAGGGCAAGCTCACCGAGATCAAGGATGTGATGAAGCGCTCGCGCGAGCTGGGCATGCAGACCTTCGACCAGTCGCTGTTCGAACTGTTCGATGCCGACAAAATTACTTACGAAGACGCGCTGCGCAACGCCGATTCAGTCAACGACCTGCGTCTGCGCATCAAGCTCGACAGCAAGCGCGCCCGCAATTCCGACATCGGCGGCGACACCGGCCACCTGGCCATCGTTTGATGCTTATTCCAGCAAGGCCTGCTGCGGTGGGTCTTGCAGGGCGAGACCACGGCTCAGCAGCTTGCGCACCGGAGCGGGCAGCCCGCGTTGCGCCGCCTCGCTGCGCGCCACCCATTGCCCCGCTGCCGCTGCGTTCTCCGCGGCGTGCGGCTGCGGCAGCAGCGCGACCTGCAACGGCTGCACCACCAGCTCGAAGTGGGTGAATCCATGTCGGAAGGGCGCCAGGGCCTTCAGGCCGAGCACGCTGCCATGCCGCGCCGCGTAGGCCAGTGCCAGCTCCTGGGTGTCGAACAGCGGCAGGCTCCACAGACCTGGCCAGACCCCGTCGTGGCCGCGTTGCTCCAGCCAACAGTCGTCGCGTCCGGGTTGGTGCAGCCACAGCATCACGGTGTGGTGCACGGGTCGGGCTCGGGCCGCAGCGGCGCGGACCGGCAGCCGTTGCGGATCGCCGCCACGGCGGGCCTGGCAGTCGGCGGCGAACGGGCATTGCTCGCAGGCGGGCTGGCGCGGCTTGCAGACGGTCGCGCCTAAATCCATCAGACCCTGGGTGTAGGCAGCGATGGCGTCGGCCTCAGGCAGCAGGGCGCGGGCCAGCGCCCAAAGGCGACGGGTGGTGGTGGCGCTGGGCAGCGGGTCGGCGATGCCATGGCTGCGGCAGAGCACGCGCTGCACGTTGCCGTCCAGAATGGCGGCGCGCTCGTCGAAGCAGAATGCGGCGATGGCCGCCGCCGTCGATGGGCCGATGCCAGGCAGCGTGACAAGCTCGGCGGCGCTGGATGGAAAGCGCCCGCCATACCGCTGCACCACCTGCTGCGCGCATTGGTGCAGATAGCGTGCGCGGCGGTAGTAGCCCAGACCGCTCCAGGCGGCGAGCACGGCATCCTGCGGCGCCTCGGCCAGCGCCTGCACCGTGGGAAAGCGCGCGGTGAATCGGGCGAAGTAGCCCATGACCACGCTGACCTGGGTTTGCTGCAGCATGATTTCGGACAGCCAGACGCGGTAGGGATCGCGCACCTGCCAGGGCAGGTCATGACGGCCGAATGTGCGCTGCCAATCCACCAGCCGCTGGGCAAAATGCGCCGGGCCGGTCTCGGGCGGGGCGGCGGCGCCGGGGCAGGTGGTTCTGGGCACGGTGGGATGGGGCAGACGCGGTGGACAACGACGCGCCGCATTGTGCCAGCGCGGCGCGCGGCGGGAATCGGCGGTGCTACAGCGCCTTGATGCGGCGACTGCCAGTGGCGCGCACGGCTGCGGCAGCGGCCAGGGTTGACCGGCAGTCAGGCGGGGTCGTCGAACGCGGCGACCTGCGACTCCAACCCACGTTGCAGGGCACCGATTTGCGCGATCTGCGCTTGCAACTCGCCGACGCGGTCGTGCAGGCTGTCCTTGGTGTCCTCGATGCGCTGCAGCGTGGACAGACGACGGTTGAGTTGCTTTTTGCGCTCGCGCACCTGGCTGTCGAGCTGCGCAATGGCCGAACGATCCCAGTTTTCCACGTCGTGCAGCGCCCGCTCGAACAGATCGCGCACGCGGGCCGACAGGGCGCGAAGGGTGCGCAGGGTGTAGGCGTTGTTCTGCAGCTTGAGCCAGTTCACGCCCGACAGGTGCTCGACGTAGGCCTGGCTGACCCGATCGAACTCCTGCGTCAGGCCGCTCAGCCGCAGCACCCGCGGCGCGGATACGGTGAAGCCGAATTCGCTGTTGGCGCGGGTGAAGGCGGCGGCCAGCATCTGGCGGATTTCCTCGATCTGTGTTTCGGCGTCCACCAGCCGGGCACGCAGGTCGGCGCTGATGCGGCCGAGTTCGGCCTTCACGCCGACCTTGAGCAGCGCCTGCGCCGCGCGGGCTTCGAGCTGCTCCAGATCGCGCAGCACCGACTGCGCGGCGAAGCGCTCGCGCAGCTTTTCCAGCATGCGGTTGTTGACGGCGCGCAGCGCCAGAACCTGTGCCATGCCGGCGTCGAATTCGTTGCGCTCGGCCGCCAGGCGTTGCAGCATGAGCACCACCATGTTGGCGTTCTTGCCGCGCAGGCTGAGCAGGGCGTCGAGCTGGCCCTGGGCCTCGTGGAGCTGGGCGCGCAGTTGCTGCGCCAATTCGGTTTGCACCAGGCCGATGGTGTCGTGCAGGGCAGCCTGCAGCATGCGCCGACGGTCGATGTTGGCGGCGCGGTTGAGTGCGCTTTCGAGCTGCCCCATGCCCGAGCGCGCCAGCAGCGCGCTGTCGGCTTGAATGCGGGCCAGCAGCGCCTTGTGCGCCGACACCGGAAACACCCGATCGACCGGCAGGCGCAGGGTTTGCGCCGTGCTCTGCACCTGGTGGGCGACGCTGGCGGCGATTTGCGGCGCGGTGAGCAGCGGGTCCCACAGCGCATCGACCTTGTTGAGCGCCACCAGCGTCTGCCCGCCGCTGCTCTGGGCGATGTGGCGGTTCCAGATCTCGAGATCGCTGCGGGTGACGCCGGTGTCGGCCCCGAGCACGAACACCACGGCGTTGGCCGACGGGATGAGCGACAGCGTCAGCTCGGGCTCGGCGCCCACGGCGTTCAACCCCGGGGTGTCGAGGATGGCCAGACCCTGATCGAGCAGCGGGTGGGAGAAGTTGACCAGGGCATGACGCCACAGCGGAATCTCGACTTCGCCCTGGGCGTCGGCGCCGAGGTCCGCAAGGCTGTCAGCGTAGTGGAAGAAGCCCAGCTCCTGCGCCCGCGCCAGCGGCACGCGCTGCGTGTCCGACAGATGGGTCAGCGCCTGCGCCAGGCCCTGGGCGTCTTGTGTCGGCAGATCAAACGCCGTCCACACCTGCGGGCTGGATTTCCACTGCGCCAGCGTCTGCGACTGCAGCCGGGTTTCGATGGGCAACAGACGCAGGCCGCGTGGCTGGCTGGCATCGGAGAACAGCTCCATCGGGCACATGGTGGTGCGCCCGGCCCCGGCGGGCAGGATGCGCTGGCCGTGCCCGGAGAAAAACATGGCGTTGATCAGCTCGGACTTGCCGCGCGAGAACTCGGCGACGAAGGCCAGGGTCATGCGGTCGTTCTCCAGCCGCGTGATTTGCTGCTGCAGCAGCGGCCGCACTTGGTCCCCCTGCAGGCCGCTTTCCTCCAGCCAGGCCAGCAGAGACTTGACACGCTGCAACTGCTCGGCGCGCCATTCGGCGTAGTCGAACAGACCGGCGGTGAGAATGGGAGTTTCGACGTGCGGGTTCATCGCGGCTCGGCGTCTGGCGGGTGGGTTCAGAGTGGAAGAAAGTAAACCACAGCCGTCACCGCTTGACGATCAGCGCGAGCCCGCACGGGCCTTGGCTTTGCGCATTTTTTGGCACTTCGGACAGAAATAGCTGCTGCGCTGGCCCTGCACGATGTGCCGGATCGGCGTGGCGCAGACGCGACAGGGCTGGGCCTCGCGTCCATACACCAGCGCCTGCATCTGAAAGTAGCCCAGCTCGCCATCGGCATGGGCAAAGTTGCGCAGACTGCTGCCGCCCAGCGTCACCGCCTGCTGCAGAGTCTGGCGGACAGCTTCGGCCAGCCGCTGGCAGTCGGCAGCGCTAAGGTGCGCCGCAGGGGTGCGCGGGTCGATGCCAGCGCGGAACAGCGCCTCGGAGGCGTAGATATTGCCCACCCCGGCAACGATATGCTGCGACAGCAGCAGCGGCTTGATGGCCGCGCTGCGTCCGCGCAGGGCGCGTTGCAGCGCCGGGCCGTCGAAATCCGGCTCCAGCGGTTCAGGACCCAGATCGCGCAGCAGCGGGTGCTGCTCCACATCGGATCCTGCATGCCACAGCACGGCGCCGAAGCGGCGCGGGTCGTGCAAACGCAGTTCGCCGCGATCGGTCAGCCACTGCGCATGATCGTGGGCCAGCAGCGGGCCGGGGTTCTGCGGCGCAGGCGTCCAGCGCAGCGAGCCCGACATGCCCAGATGCACGATGAGCACGCCCGCCTCGGTGTGCAGCAACAGATACTTGCCGCGCCGCCGCAGCGCGTCCACGCGCAGCCCGGCCAGTTGTTCCGGATCGACGCCCAGCGGCCAGCGCAGCGGCTTGCCCAGGCGTAACGCCAGCAACCGCGCGCCTTGCAGCGCAGGCTGCAAACCCAGACGCGTGACTTCGACTTCGGGGAGTTCAGGCATGGCAGTTCCGCACGGCCGCTCCGAAGGAACTGCCACCCCCCGCGGGGGGCGACACGCGCAGCGGGTCAGGGGGTCGTTCTGCCATGCAGTTCCGCACGGCCGCTCCGAAGGAACTGCCATCCCCCGCGGGGGGCGACACGCCTAGCGGGTCAGGGGGTCGTCTCATCATGCAGTTCCGCACGGCCGCTCCGAAGGAACTGCCACCCCCCGCGGGGGGTGACACGCGCAGCGGGTCAGGGGGTCGTTTCGCCATGCAGTTCCGCAGGGCCGAACCGCAAGGGCGTGGCGATGGCGAGGCAACACACGGATTCATCCCGCCATTGTGCCGTAGGGACAACGGCGCACTTCTACAATCAATAGCCTGCTCTTCGACCCTTTTCAGGATTCCCATGCGCGCTGCCGTTGTTGTGTCGGCCCTGCTGTTTCCGGCGCTGTCCTTCGTTACCGCGGCCGCTCAGGTGCCGCCGACCACGGCCCGGCTCAGCGCCGAGGATACGGCGCGGCATGTGTTTGCCGTGCTGGCCGGGGAGATCGCAGCCAACACCGGTCACCCCGGCGTGGCCTACACCGAACTGCTCAAGGCGGCCAAGGATCTCGACGCCGAGCCGCTCTACCGCCGCGCCGCCGAAATCGCGCTGCGCGCCGGGGCCCCCGACAAGGCGCTGGCGGCAGCGCAGGCCTGGCGGCGTGCCATGCCCGAGTCGCGCGAGGCGGGCTCGTGGGTGGTGCAACTGCAGCTGATGCTGGGCCGCACCGCCGAAGCCGGGGCGACGATCGCCCAAGACTTGGCCAACACCCCCGAGCCGCAGCGGGCGCAGGCCATTACCGACCTGCTGCCGCTGGCCGCGCAGGCCACCGACCCTGCGGCGACGCTGACCATGATGCGCACCGCGCTGGCCAACCAGAAACAGTTTGCGCAGACCGATGTGGTGCTGGGCGTGTTGCGGGCGCGCTCGGGTGACCAGAAGGGCGGTTTTGCCGATGCGCTGCACGCCCTGCGAACCGAGCCCGGTCTGGCGCCAGCGGCGGCCTTGCTGCTGCAGCTCTACACCGTCAACCCGCAGGCGGCCGACGCGGCGATGGGCAAGTTCGCCGCCGCCAATCCGGCAGATACCGGCCTGCGTCTGGCCTGGGCGCAGGCCGCCATGCAGCAGCAGCGCGACGGTATCGCCCTGGGCGCGCTGCAGCAGGTGGTGGCCGAACCGTCCGCGCCGCCCTTGGCATGGCTGCTGCTCGGCAGCCTGCAGACCGAATTCGGCGCTCCGGCCAAGGCCCTGGTGTCGCTGCAGACCTATGTGCGTCTGGCGCGGCAGCAGCCCGAGCCGCCGGTGCTCACCTCAGCCTACCTCGCGTTGTCCGAGGCGTCGCGCAAGCTGGGCGACTTCGAACAGGCCAGCCGCTGGCTCGATCAGATCATCCCCACCGGGGGGGATCAGTCGGGCGTGCTTTCGGGCCGCGCTGCCATTCTGGTGCAGCAGGGCAAGGTGAACGAGGCGCTCAAGCTCGTCGAGACCCTGCCCGCGAACACGGCGGAGCAGCGCAAGCAGCGCGTGCTGGCGCAGGCGCTGGTGCTGCGCGAGGCCGGGCGCTTCGACGCGTCCTACAAAGTCTTGTTGGCCGGTCTGAAGCAGATGCCCGACGATGTCGATCTGCTCTACGAGGCGGCGATGATGGCCGACAAGAGCGGTCATCTCGCGCCCATGCTGCAGATGTTGCGCAAGGCCATCGCCGTCGATCCGCAATCGCAGCCGGCCTACAACGCCCTGGGTTACACCCTGGCCGAGCACGGTCAGAATCTGCCCGAGGCGCGCAAACTGGTGACCCGCGCGCTGGAGCTGTCGCCTGGCAATCCCTTCGTGCTCGACAGCCTGGGTTGGGTGGAATACAAGATGGGGCGCAACGACCAGGCGCTTGACCTGCTGCAGCAGGCCTACGACGCCCGCCCCGACCCCGAGATCGGCGCCCACCTGGGCGAGGTGCTGTGGCAGCTTGGCCAGCATGACAAGGCTCGGGCCATCTGGCGTCAGGCCATCGAGCGTGCGCCGCACGATGCCGTGGTGCAGGCGGTGCTGCGCAAGTTCGGCGTCACCTTCTGATGCGCCGCCGCCTGCTTGCATTGAGCCTCGCGGCGCTGGCCGCGTTGCCGCTTGCCGGGTGCGCCACGCCGCAGGTGACGCCAGCGACCGTCGCTGATACTCAGACCGTGCAGTTGGCCGGACGCATCTCCCTGGTCAGCGGCCAGCCCGAGGCGCAAAAGGCGCTGTACGGCGGCTTTCGTCTGGAACTCGACGGTGCGACCGGCGGCGAGTTCGAGGTGTTCTCGCCGCTCGGGCAGATGCTGGCGCGCGCGCGCTGGCAGCCAGGAGAGGCCAGCCTGGACGACGGCCGCGCGACCCGCGCCTATCCCTCGTTCGACGCCATGACCCGCGCCGCCCTGGGCGTGGCGCTGCCGCAGGCGGCGTTGCAGGACTGGGTGCGCGGCAGACCGGCGCAGACCCTGCCCGCGCAGCACGATGCCGATGGCGGCTTCACCCAACTCGGCTGGCGGGTGCAGCCAACGATGCGCGACGGGCGGCTCGTGCGGCTGGTGGCGCAGCGGCTGGAGGGCGACCCTGCCGAATTGCGCATGGTGATCGAGTCGGCCACGCCCTAAGCCGCACGCAGCAGGCACCCCGCCGCGAGTCTCCCGCCATGCGCGCCCTGTTCAATCTGCCGGCCCCGGCCAAGATCAACTGGTTTCTGCACGTCACCGGCCGACGGGCCGACGGCTATCACACCCTGCAGACCGTGTTCCAGTTCATCGACTGGTGCGACAGCATCGACCTGGTGGTGCGGGACGACGGCGTCATCTGCCGACACGGTGCTGACGACCTGCCAGCGGACGACCTCTGCGTGCGTGCCACGCGCAGCCTGCAGCAGGCCACGGGCTGCACGCTCGGCGTGGACATCACCCTGCGTAAGACCATTCCGCAGCAGGCCGGTCTGGGCGGCGGTAGTTCGGATGCCGCCACCGTGCTCATCGGCCTGAACCGCCTGTGGAATCTGCGGCTGTCGCGTGCGCGTTTGATGCAACTCGCGCTGCAACTGGGCGCCGATGTCCCCGTCTTCATCTTCGGCCGCAACGCCTGGGCTCAGGGCATCGGTGAGGACTTGCAGGCCATCGATCTGCCGACCCCGCGGTTCGCTGTGGTGCATCCAGCACGCGGCTTGTCCACCCAGGCGGTGTTTTCCACCCTTGACTTGACAACCCTGCAGGGCGAAGCAAAAATAGCAGGCTTTGCTGAATGGCTTGCTGCGGTCTTTGCTGCTGAAGGCGAAGGGTGTGGTGGTGGCGAGTCTGGTGGCGCGGCTTCATGTAGCGTTTTGTGCGGCCAAAGCTTGTGGGGTCGAAACGACCTGCAGGCCGGTGCCGAAATGCTGGAGCCTGCCGTGGCTTGGGCCGCGCGTGAATTGCAGCAGCTGCAGCCCCGGTTCGCGGCGCGCATGACGGGCTCCGGCAGCGCGGTGTTCGCAGTGGTTGGGACGCACGATGCGCTGGGCGCGCTGCCTGCGGGCTGGACGGGCAGGGTATGCCAGGGTCTGGCGCGGCATCCATTGCAGCATTGGATTCAAGCATAATGCGGGTCTGCGCAGCGTTTGTGCCACGCAGAACGGCAAACGGTTTTGCATTCGCCTTGGGCGAATGGTGTTGGGGAGTCGCCAAGTTGGTTAAGGCACCGGATTTTGATTCCGGCATGCGAGGGTTCGAGTCCTTCCTCCCCAGCCACGATTTTTGACAAGCGTTCCGCCTGCGGCGCTGCAGACCGCGGGCTTTGCCGGGGCCGAAAGCTCCAGGCATTTCAGGCGCTCCGAGCGCGCAACATTCCACCATGACACCGAACCCGGCGGACTTCATCCTGTTCACCGGCAATGCCAATCCGGCGCTTGCCCAGGAAGTTGCGGAACAGCTCGGCATCGGCCTCGGCCAGGCCTATATCGGGCGTTTCTCCGACGGTGAAGTCACGGTCGAGATCCAACAGAACGTCCGGGCGCGCGAGGTGTTCATCGTCCAGTCCACCTGCGCGCCGACCAATGACAACCTGATGGAATTGCTCATCATGGTCGATGCGCTCAAGCGCGCCTCGGCCGAGCGCATCACCGCGGTCATCCCCTATTTCGGCTACGCGCGCCAAGATCGTCGTCCGCGCTCGGCCCGCGTGCCCATCACCGCCAAGGTGGTGGCCAACGTGTTGCAGGCTGCCGGGGTCGCACGGGTGGTCACCATGGACCTGCACGCCGATCAGGTGCAGGGCTTTTTCGATATTCCGGTGGACAACATCTACGCCTCGCCCATTCTGCTGAGCGATTTGCGCGAAAAAAATTACACCGACCTCATTGTCGTGTCGCCCGACATCGGCGGCGTGGTGCGCGCCCGCGCGCTGGCCAAGCTGATGGACTGCGATCTGGCCATCATCGACAAGCGTCGTCCCAAGCCCAATGTCTCGGAAGTGATGAACGTCATCGGCGAGATCGAAGGCCGCAACTGCATCATCATGGACGACATGGTCGACACCGCCGGCACGCTGACCAAGGCAGCCGAGGTGCTCAAGACGCGCGGCGCCAAGCGCGTGATGGCGTATTGCACGCACCCGGTGCTGTCCGGCCCGGCGATTCAGCGCCTGCAAAACAGCGCTATCGACGAACTGGTGGTCACCAACACCATTCCGCTGCGCCAGGAGGCGCGCGAATGCGGCAAGATCCGCCAGCTCTCCGCAGCCTCGCTCATTGCGCAGACCATCCAGCGCATTGCCTACGGCGGCTCGGTGCTGCAACTATTCAACGAACAGGAAACCCTGTTCTAAGTGTTTTGCCTGTCGATGTCTGTTGTCAGATGTCGGCAGGTTGTCACGGCGCTGGTCGCAGGCGCCGCTTACCACGGGGCATGGCCCCATTTTCAGGAGTCGACATGAAAGTCGTCGCATTCGAACGGAGTTTGCAGGGCACTGGTGCGAGCCGCCGCCTGCGTCGTGCCGGGAAGACCCCGGGCATCATTTATGGCGGTGAGCAAGCACCGCAGATGATCGAGCTCGATCACAACGCGCTGTTTCACGCGCTGAAAAAAGAACAGTTCCATTCCTCCGTCCTGGAGATGGAAGTTGCCGGCAAGACCAGCCAGGTGCTGCTGCGTGACTACCAGATGCACCCCTACAAGCAGTTGGTGCTGCACATCGACTTCCAGCGCGTCGATGCCGGTCACAAGATTTCGATGAAGGTGCCGCTGCACTTCACCGGCGCGGAAAACTCTCCCGCCGTCAAGCTCAGCCACGGCATGGTCAACCATGTGATGAACGAAGTGGAAGTGTCCTGCCTGCCGGCCGACCTGCCCGAGTTCATCGCCGTCGACCTCAGCAACCTCACGCTGCATCAGAGCGTGCACGTCAACGACCTGAAACTGCCCAAGGGCGTGAGCGTACTGACGCACGGGGTGGACAATCCCGCCGTGGTCACGGTCAGCCCGCCGCCGGGTGGCGTGGGTGAAGAGGGCGCTGCCGCCGCCGAGGGCGAGAGCAAGTAAGCCCTTTCGCTCCAGTTTGAACCCAACGACAGAGCCGCCTTCGGGCGGCTTTGTCGTTGGTGAGGGATGCATCAGGGCTGATCGACGGGCCGCGGGCGACGGTCGGCGCCAACGGCGACATAAGTCAGCAGGGCATCGGTGACCTTGATGACCTCAACGTTCGACGGGGTGCGCTGGGCATACACTTCCACGCGCACGGTGATGGAGGTGGTGCCCACATGGTCGATCTCGGTGAAGAACGACAGCACGTCACCCACCAGCACCGGTTGCTTGAACAGAAATTCCTTGACGGCCACCGTGGCCACGCGGCCCTTGGCGCGCCACGCCGCGGTGATGCCGCCGGCGATGTCCACCTGCGCCATGATCCAGCCGCCGAAGATGTCACCGTGCATGTTGACGTCGGCCGGCCGGGCCTGGGTGCGCAGCGTGGGTGCGCGATCGGGGAGTTGAGGGGTCATGAGCGCTCCGGGCAAGGCGCCGTCAAGGCGCCGATAATGCAGGCATTTTAAGAGCGCGGTCGGTGTTGGCACGCTGTGGAGGTCTCGATTCCGGCGCCGTCCCAGCCCGTGCCGGTGTTCCCGCCCCGCGTCGTGGCACGCGCGGCATGATGCAGCCGCCCCGCTCCTCGCCCATTCTCGCTCCACCCATCTCGCATGCACCCCCGTTCGCCTTCAGCCACGCCGGAGCCGCCAGCGGCTTCGCCTGCCAGCCCGCAGCGCTCGGGCTGGGCCGTGGTCTCTTCGCTTTGGCCGTATCTGTGGGAGTACCGCACCCGGGTGCTGCTGGCCCTGGCCATGATGATCGCTGCCAAGGTGGCCAACGTCGGCGTCCCCATCGTCCTCAAGGACATTGTCAACGCGCTCGATCTCAAGCCGGGCGATCCGCGCACGGTGCTGGTGGTGCCGGTGGCGCTGCTGGTGGCCTACGGACTGCTGCGGCTGAGCGTGTCGCTGTTTACCGAGCTGCGCGAAATCGTCTTTTCGCGGGTGACGCAGGGGGCGGTGCGCAAGATCGCGCTGCAGGTGTTCGATCACCTGTTCAGCCTGAGCATGCGCTACCACCTGGAGCGGCAGACCGGGGGCATGTCGCGCGACATGGAGCGCGGTACCCGGGCGATTTCCAGTCTGGTGTCCTACACCCTCTACAGCATTCTGCCCACGCTGGTGGAAATGGCGCTGGTCATCGGCATCCTTCTGGTGAAGTACGACATCTGGTTTGCCGCCATCGCCCTGGCGGCGCTGGCGGCCTATGTGGTGTTCACCGTCACCGTCACCGAATGGCGCACCCATCTGCGCCGCGAGATGAACACGCAGGATTCGCGCGCCAACCAGCGCGCCATCGATGCGCTGCTGAATTACGAGACGGTCAAGATGTTCGGCAACGAGGCGCTGGAATCCAGGCGCTACGACGACAACCTGGCGAACTGGATGCGCGCGGCGATCAAGTCGCAGAACTCGCTGTCGCTGCTCAACCTGGGGCAGAGTCTGATCATTGCCACAGCAGTGACGCTGCTGGTCTGGCGCGCCACCGTGGGCGTGGTCGATGGCAGCATGAACCTGGGCGACCTGGTGCTGGTCAACGCCTTCATGCTGCAGCTCTATGTGCCGCTGAATTTCCTCGGGGTGATTTACCGCGAGATCCGCCAGGCCACCACCGACCTGGAGCGCATGTTCACCATCCTGCACGAGCATCAGGAGATCCAGGACATGCCGCAGGCGCCGGCCTTGCAGGTGGCGCGTGGCGAAGTGCGCTTCGACAACGTGCGGTTTGGTTACAGCCCCGATCGGCTCATCCTCGACGGCCTCGACTTTGTCGTGCCTGCCGGGCAGACGGTGGCCATCGTCGGGCCGTCGGGTGCCGGCAAGTCGACGCTGGCGCGGCTGTTGTTTCGCTTCTATGCGCCGCAGTCGGGCCGCATTCTGATCGACGGCCAAGACATCGCTCAGGTGACGCAGGCCAGTGTGCGCCAGGCCATCGGCATCGTGCCGCAGGACACCGTGCTGTTCAACGACACCATCGGCTACAACATCGCCTACGGTCGGCCCGGCGCCTCGGCCGCCGAGGTGCAGGCCGTGGCGCGCGCCGCGCACATCCACGCCTTCATCGCCGCCACGCCGCAGGGCTACGACACGCAGGTGGGCGAGCGCGGGCTCAAGCTCTCCGGCGGTGAGAAGCAGCGGGTGGCGATAGCCCGGGCGCTGCTGAAAAACCCGCCCATCCTGATCTTCGACGAGGCCACCTCGCAACTCGATTCGCACAACGAAAAGGCGATTCAGAGCGAAATCCGCGCCGCGTCGCGCAACCGCACTGCCTTGGTGATTGCGCATCGGCTGTCCACCGTGGTCGACGCGCACCAGATTCTGGTGATGGAGCACGGCCGCGTGGTCGAGCGCGGCACCCATGCCGAGTTGCTGCACGGCGGCGGGGTCTACGCCCGCATGTGGGCCTTGCAGCAGGAATCGGCGGCGCACCACGCAGCGGAGGAAGCGCGCGCCTGATGCTGGAATGGAGTTTGCAACCACCTATTGCGGATTTGTGACTGCCGGTTACACTTCTCCGGTTCGTTCACAAAATCATCCATTCCACGGAGATTCTCATGATCAAAAAGCTGTTCGCCCTGTCGGTTCTGGCCGTTGCGGCGTTGTCGAGTGTGCAGGCGGCCGAGTTGACCGGCACGCTCAAGAAGGTCAAAGACACCGGCAGCATCACCGTCGGCTACCGCGAATCGTCGATTCCGTTCTCCTACCTCGACAACAACGGCAAGCCCATTGGCTACGCCATGGAGCTCTGCGGCAAGGTGGTCGATGCCGTCAAGGCCGACCTGAACATGCCCAACCTGAAGATCAACTACGCGCCGGTGACGTCGAGCAACCGTATTCCGTTGCTGGAAAACGGCACCATCGATCTGGAGTGCGGCTCCACCACCAATTCGGTGGCCCGGCAAAAGCAGGTGGCGTTCGGCCCGACCTACTTTGTCATCAACGTCACCGCCGCTGTGAAGAAGGACTCGGGCATCAACAACTTCGACCAGCTCAAGGGCAAGACCATCGTCACCACGTCGGGCACCACCTCGGTGCCGCTGCTGAAAAAATACGCCAAGGCTGAAGACGCCGACTTCAAGGAAATCTACGGCAAGGATCACGCCGAGAGCTTCCTGCTGATGGCCGACGGCCGCGCCAGCGCGTTCGTGATGGACGACATCCTGCTGGCCGGGCAGATCGCCAACTCCAAGGATCCGGGCGCCTACAAAATCCTCCCCGGCTCGCTGCGCAGCGAACCCTACAGCATGATGCTGCGCAAGGACGACCCGCAGTTCAAGGCGCTGGTGGACAAGACCATCGATGGTGTGATGAAGTCGGGCGAGATCAACAAGATCTACGCCAAGTGGTTCACCAGCCCGATTCCGCCCAAGGGCATCAACCTCAACTTCCCGGAAACACCGGCCATCAAGGAAGCTTTCGCCCACCCCAACGACAAGGGTGTCGAATAAGCAGAGCGATGGGTGCTGCGATCGAAGCCGGCAGTTCTGCCGGCTTTTTTCCATGCCCGCAAGGCGCTTCGCGCGGAGACTGACATGCTGGGTTTAGGGATTTTTCTGGAAGACACGCCTGACGGTGACACCACCTGGGGCATGTCGCTGCTGTCCGGCCTGGAATACACCATCGTGCTGGTGGTCTGCGCCTGGCTCATCGCCATGGCGCTGGGCTCGGTGCTGGGCGTGGTGCGCACCACCAAAAGCCGCGTCTGGGTGACACTCGGCAATGCCTATGTGGAGTTGTTCCGCAACATTCCGCTGCTGGTGCAATTCTTTCTCTGGTACTTCGTGCTGCCCAGCGTGATTCCACCCCTCAAGCGCTTCGCCAACGCGGTCGATCCGGGCACGTTTCAGATCCTCACGGCCATCGTCTGTCTGGGCCTGTTTACCGCCGCGCGCATTGCCGAACAGGTGAAGTCGGGCATCCAGTCGTTGCCGCGTGGGCAGATGATGGCGGGGCTGGCGCTGGGGCTCACGCCGTTGCAGACCTATCGCTATGTGCTGCTGCCCATGGCGTATCGCATCATCATCCCGCCGCTGACCTCCGAGTCGATGAACCTGGTGAAGAACTCGGCAGTGGCCTACTCCATCGGCCTGACCGAGCTGTTCTTTCGCACCCGCGAGATGGGCGAGATGACCTTCCGCTACTTCGCCGCGTTCGGCGCCGCCACGGTGCTGTATGTTGCCGTGGCGTTTTCCATCAACCGCATCATGGCCTGGGTGGAGCGTGCCACGGCGGTGCCGGGCTACATGGGCGGAGGCAAGTGATGGGCGGCTTCGACTTTTCCTCCATCGTCTCGGTCCTGCCCTTTCTGCTCAAGGGGTTGGCGTACACCATTCAACTCACGGTGGTGGCCGCCATCGGCGGCACGCTGCTGGGCATTCTGCTGGCGCTGGCGCGGCTGTCCCATCTGAAGTGGCTGTCCATGTTGGCGGCGGGCTACATCAACCTGATGCGCTCCATTCCGCTGCTGCTGGTGATTTTCTGGTTCTACTTCCTTGTGCCGGTGATGCTGCAGTCACTGACCGGGGCCGACTATCCGCCCAAGATCGGTGCCGAGCGTTCGGCCTACTTCACCTTCATCCTGTTCGAGGCGGCGTACTTCGCCGAAATCGTGCGGGCCGGCATTCAAAGCATTCCCAAGGGGCAACTGGGCGCGGCGTACGCGCTGGGCCTCACCTACGCCCAATCCATGCGCCTGGTCATCCTGCCGCAGGCGCTGCGCAACATGCTGCCGGTGCTGCTGACGCAGACCATCGTGCTGTTCCAGGACGTGTCGCTGGTGGCTCTGCTGAATGTCACCGACTTTGTCGGTGCCGCCATGAAAATTGCCCAGCGCGACAGCCGGGTGGTGGAGATGTACACCCTCGTCGCCGTGGTGTATTTCGTGCTCAGTTTCCTGCTGTCGCAAGGCGTCAAACGCCTGCACCAGCGCATCGCCATCGTGCGGTGAACGCAATCGAACGAG
>JAKAFC010000091.1 GCA_021818065.1 Pseudomonadota bacterium | reverse complement strand
TTTCATGAATGAGCCTCCAGAAAGGGATAGTCGTTTCGTGTTGTGAAGTCAGGACAATCTGACAGGGCGATACATTACCCGAGTTACAGATTTTTGAACAGATCGCCTTTCCCAACACCTGCAAGGAATGTGCCCGACCACGCGACGGTTGACAGCCGCAGCGATCGAGTTGCAAAGCGTTGCCACCCAAATAGATCTCAACGTGGCTGGAGTGCCCCCTCCAGCCCAGCCCGCAGGCTGGTCTCCAGACTGTCGAACAACCTGGCCGCCAGTTGTGGCGCCAGCGCGGCCAACTCGGCATCGACCATGGCACGCACCTGTTGCTGCAGAGCCGGAGCCAGCTCCCGCCACAGCGCATCGACATCGATGGGCGGCGCTGCGCCCAGGCTCTGGTCTTCTGGCAAGAGCACGACCGGCGCGGTTGCGGTCATTTGCTCCGCACCGCGGTACACCGCCTGGGCATAGGCCGAGGGCTGCACCTGGAACGGCTCGGCAGAGACGTTCTCGTCACTGGGCTCGGCCGTGGGCAGACGCTCGGTGAGCACCGGCAGAATGATGTGGCTGGGCGGTGTGGGCTTCATGCGCGCGAGGGAATAATTTTCGGATCGAGACCGGCAGCGCGGTAGGCGCGCAGGCGGTCACGGGCGGCAGGTTTGTCGGGCGCATGCTCGCCCACGAGTTCGATCACACGCGTCTGCTGCTCCCAGCCGTTCACCAGACCCGGACCGAGGTTGACCAGCGCGTCCAGCCGCCCGGCCTGCTGCAGGTCGGGCTCGGTGGCGAGCAGCACCGGGGTTTCGGCGGCCAATGGGTCGTCGAGCCAGACATGGGGCACGAAGCTGCCCGGCTGAAAGGTCCAGAGCAGCTGATCGAGCGCCTCGAGAACCGGCTGCGGCCCCGCGACCAGCAGGCGCGCGCCTTGTTGCGACGCGGTGCGCAGCAGGCCGCAGGCGTAGCGCAGCGGGTCGGGCAGGTTGACGCGGAACTCGACGGCGCAGCTCATGCCAGCGTTCGACGTTCGAACTCGCCCGCCATGGCTTACTGGGCTTGCGCCAGCAGGTAGCGCACCAGCAGCGGCACCGGACGGCCGGTGGCGCCCTTGTTGGCCCCGCTGTTCCACGACGTGCCAGCGATGTCGAGGTGCGCCCAGCGGTAATCCTTGGCGAAGCGCCAGAGGAAGCAAGCGGCGGTGACGGCACCAGCGGGCCGACCGCCGATGTTGGCGACGTCGGCGAAGTTGCTCTTGAGCGCTTCGGCGTAGTCTTCCTCCAGCGGCATGCGCCAGCAGGGGTCGAGGCTGGCCCGCCCAGCATCGAGCAGCGACTGAGCCAGTGCGTCGTCGGTGGTGAACAGGCCGCTGTTGACCTTGCCCAGGGCGATGACACAGGCCCCGGTGAGCGTGGCGATGTCGACCACCGACGCCGGCTTGTAGCGCGTGGCGTAGGTCAGCGCGTCGCACAGAATCAGGCGCCCCTCGGCGTCGGTGTTCAGAATCTCGATGGTCTGGCCCGACATGCTGGTGACCACGTCACCAGGCTTGACTGCGCCACCATCGGGCATGTTCTCGGTGGCGGCGATGAGGCCGATGACGTTGAGCTTGGGCTTGATGCGCGCAATCGCCTCGAACGCACCGAGCACCGAAGCCGCCCCCGCCATGTCGAACTTCATCTCGTCCATCTCCGGCCCGGGCTTGAGCGAGATGCCGCCGGTATCGAAGGTCACGCCCTTGCCCACCAGCACATGCGGCGCATCCTTCTTGCCCGCGCCCTGGTACTCCAGCACGATGAAGCGTGGCGGCTGCACCGATCCCTGGGCCACGGCGAGGAAGGCGCCCATGCCGAGTTTCTCCATCTCGGGACGGCCGAGCACCTTGCAGCGCAAGTCGTGATGCTTGGCCATCTTTTGCGCGGTCTGCGCCAGATAGGTGGGCGTGCAGTAGTTGGGCGGCAGGTTGGCCAGCTCGCGGGTGAGACGCACGCCCACGGCCAGCGCGTCGGCGCGCTCCAGCGCGGCGCGGGCGTGTCCCAGGGCAACTTCGCTGCCGACGGCGCAGATCTGCACCGACTCGAGCGCGGGCTGGTCCTTGGCATCGACCGTGCGGGTGGTGTCATAGCGGTAGAACACTTCGGAGAACGCGGTGGGCACCCACTCGGCGAGGGTGTCCAGGCCGTGCATCGCCAGCAGGTGCGCCTGCGCCACGGGCAGCGGCTTGAGCGCTGCGGCAGCGGCCTGCAATGCCTTCTTCCAGTCGCGCAGATCGGGCTTGGCGGCCAGCCCGACCAGCAGCAGACGGCGCGCGGCCACGGCGGCAGGGCGGTGCAGCAGCAGGGTGCTGCCGGGCTTGGCCTTGAAGTCGCCATCCACGGCAAGCTGGGCCAGCAGGTCGTCGAGCGCGTCAGCATCGGCCAGTCCGCTGGCGCCGCGGCCCTCGGCGACGAACACCACCAGAGCATCGGTTTTGGCCTGCAGCGGCTTTTTGACGGCGGATATACTGAATTTCATGGTCAGGGGGTCCAAAAGTGTTTGATCGGGCCATTATTCCACTGCCCTTCCCTTTACGCCCACCCCTCGCGGCCCGACTCCGCTGACGCTCACGCCGCCGCCTTCTCGCATGCTTCTCGACCTTACCCTGCGCCGTGAAATGAGCCGCAACTTCGGCGGCGCTTTCACCGTGCTGTTCACCGTAGTCATCACCCTGATGCTCATCCGCATCCTGGGTCAGGCGTCCGACGGCCAGGCCAGCCCGCAGGACGTGTTTCTGCTCATCGGCCTGACGGCGCTGAGCTATCTGCAGATCGTCATCACCCTGTCGCTGTTTCTCGGCGTGCTGCTGACCTTCACCCGCATGTGGCTCGATTCGGAAATGACCATCTGGCGCACCACCGGCGTGGGACGGCTGCGGCTGATGGGCAGCGTGCTGCGTTTTGCCTGGCCCATTCTGCTGCTCATCGCGGCGCTGACGCTGTTCGCCTGGCCCTGGGCCAACCAGCAGTCCACCGCGCTGCGCACGCGCTTCGAGCAGCGCTCCGACATCTCGCGCGTGGCGCCCGGGCAGTTCCGCGAATCGGCCTCGGGCAAGCGGGTGTTCTTTATCGACAAGGGGGCGCAGATCGGCGGTGTGGCGCACGACATTTTCATCCGCGATGAAACCTCGGGGCAGACGGTGCTCATCACCGCGCGCTCGGCGCAGGTGCAGCGCATCGATGGTCAGGCCTTTCTGGTGCTGCGCCAGGGCCACCGCTACGCCCACAGCCCCGGGCAGGTCAACTACACCATCACGGCATTCGACACCCTGGACATGCGGCTGGACGCCGCCAGCGGTCTGAGCTCCATGGCCACGCACAAGTCCGGCCCGGTGAATTGGCTGACGCAGCCCAACCGCAACGTCCCCACCGAATACCTGTTCAACCCGACCGTCCCCAACTGGCTGGGCGAGCTGTCGTGGCGGCTGGGGGTGCCGCTGTCGGCCGCGCTGCTGGTCTTGATGGCGCTGCCACTGGCCTCGGGCTCGGTGCGCACCGGCCGCGCCGGCAGCCTCATCGCCGCCATCCTGGTCTATCTGATCTATTTCAATCTGCTCAACGTGCTGCAGGGCTGGATCAGCGAGGGCCGCGTCGGCTTCTTCAACGGCGTGCTGCTGGTGCACGGCGGCGCACTGGTGTTTCTGCTGGCGCTGCTGCTGCGCGGCAACGGCTGGCTGCAGCGGCTCGCACGCAGTCTGGCCTGGCGCGGGGCGAGGTCGTGATGCGTACGGTGCGCCGCTTTCTGCTGCTGCATGTGCTCAGCGCCATCGGCCTAGTGACCTTCGCCTTTCTGGCGCTGCTGTTCTTCATCGACATGCTCAACGACTTGAGCAATCTGGGCAAGCCGGGCTTCAGCCTCGGCCATATGGTGCTGCATGTGGCCCTGAGCATGCCCGGCCGGGCCTATGAAGTGCTGCCCATCGCCACCCTGGTGGGTGGGGTGTTCGCCTTGGCGTCGCTGGCGACGAGCAGCGAGTTCACCATTCTGCGCATCTCGGGTCTGAGTCCGCGCGCCGCGCTCGGGCTGCTGCTGCAACTGGCGGCGGCGCTGGTGCTGGTGCTGTTCCTGCTGGGCGAGGTGCTGGCCCCGGCAGCAGGGCGACTGTCCACGCGCTTGCAGGCGCAACCGGGTGCGGGCATCGGCACGCAACTGGCGTCGGGCATCTGGCTGCGCAACGACTCCGATCGCAGCGGCAATCAGACGGTGAACATTCAGTCCATCAACGCCCAGGGCGATCTGACCGATGTGCGCATCTATGTGCTCAACGCGCAGTCGCAGATCACCGCCGAGCTGCATGCCGTCAGCGGCCAGTACGAAGGCAGCGGCGCCTGGATGCTGCAACAGGTGACGCGCACCGACCTGCCGCTGCAGACGGGCGCACCACTGCAGGTGCAGACGCTGCCGACGATGCGCTGGCAGACCTCGCTGTCGCCCAGTGTGCTGGGCGTGTTGCTGCTGTCGCCCGACAAGATGACGGCCATCGACCTGTGGCGCTACATCCAGCACCTGCGCGCCAATCATCAGGCGGCCGAGCGGTACGAAATTCAGCTCTGGAAAAAACTGTTCTATCCCTTCAGCGCCGTGGTCATGCTGCTGCTCGCCCTGCCCTTCGCCTATCTGCACACCCGCTCCAAAGGCGTGAGCAGCAAGGTGCTGGCGGGCATCGTGCTGGGCATTGCCTTCATTCTGCTCAACACCTTGTTCTCCAGCCTGGGCATCCTCGGCACCTGGCCTCCGGCGCTGACTGCAGCCCTGCCCATGCTGTTGTTCGGCGGCCTGGGCCTGGTGGTGTTTGCCTGGCAGGTGCGGTTCCGATGAGTGGCGTCTGCCGCAGCCTGCCATGAACCTGCATCAGTTCCGCTTTCTGCAGGAGGCCGTGCGCCGCAAGCTCAACCTCACCGAGGCGGCCCGGGCGCTACACACCTCGCAGCCGGGGGTGTCCAAGGCCATCATCGAACTCGAGAGCGAGCTGGGGGTGGAGATTTTCAGCCGCCACGGCAAACGCATCCGCAAGCTCACCGAACCGGGTGTGGAGGTGCTGCGCAGCGTGGACATCATCCTGCGTGAGGTTGCCAACCTCAAGCGCATCGGCCAGGACTACGCCGCGCGCGATGCCGGCCAGCTCACCGTGGCAGCCACGCACACCCAGGCGCGCTACAAGCTGCCGTGGGTCATCGCCGAGTTCCGTCGCCGCATGCCCGCGGTGCAGGTGCAACTGTTGCAGGGCACGCCCGAGCAGGTGGCCCAGGCCGTACGCGAGGAGCGCGCCGATCTGGGCCTGGCCAGCGAGTCCTTGCTCGACACCCCGGACTTGCTCACCCTGCCCTGCTATAGCTGGCAGCATCTGGCCGTGGTGCCGCACGGCCACGCGCTGACCGAGCGCAGCGAACTCACACTGGCTGAGCTCGCCACCTTTCCGCTGGTGACCTACGAACCGACGTTTGCCGGTCGTCGCCAGATCGACGCCGCCTTCGCCCATGCCGGTCTGCAGCCGCAGATCGTGCTTGAAGCCCTCGACTCGGACGTGCTCAAAACCTACGTCGAGCTCGGCCTGGGCGTAGGCCTGATCGCCGAGATGGCGATCTCGCCCGAGCGCGACACCGCGTTGCACACCCTCCCTGTGGGCCACCTGTTCGGCCAGCAGCTCACCCGGGTGGCGTTCAAACGTGGCGTATTGCAGCGCAGCTTCGTGCCCTTGTTCACCGAACTGATCTCGCCGCGGCTGCCGCGCAAGCTGGTGGAGCAGACTCTGCGCGGCGAGCTCGACGGCCAGGACGTGTTTTCCATCTGACTGCCCACCCCATGTCACCTCGAACCCCTGCCCTTGCGTCGCGCCTGCCGCAGGTCGGCACCACCATCTTCACCGTCATGTCGGCCCTGGCGCAGGAGCATGGTGCCATCAACCTCGGCCAGGGATTCCCCGACTTTGCGTGCGACCCGAGGCTCATCGACGCCGTCGACACCGCCATGCGCAGCGGTGCCAACCAATATCCGCCGATGGCCGGCGTGCCCGCGCTGCGCCAGGCCGTGGCCGACAAGATCGCCGCGCTCCACGGCCAGCGCTACGACGCCGACCGCGAAATCACCATCACTGCCGGGGCGACGCAGGCCATCTTCACCGCGCTGTTGGCCGTCGTGCATCCGGGCGACGAGGTCATCGTCCTCACGCCCTGCTACGACAGCTACCTGCCCAATATTGCCCTGTGCGGTGGCGTGGTCCGCACCGTGCCGCTGCAAGCCGACTTCCGCCCGGACTTCGCCGCCATCGCCGCGGCGCTCACGCCGCGCACCCGCGCCCTGCTCATCAACAGTCCGCACAACCCCAGCGGCACAGTGTGGAGCGAGGCTGACATGCGCCAGCTCGACGCTCTGCTCGCGCCCACCGAGGTGGTGCTGATTGCCGACGAGGTCTACGAGCACATGGTGTTCGACGGCGCGCTGCATCAGAGCGCGGCGCGCTTTCCCGGGCTGGCGGCCCGCGCCTTTGTCATCTCCAGCTTCGGCAAGACCTTCCACGTCACCGGCTGGAAGGTCGGCAGCGTCGCGGCACCGGCAGCGCTCACCGCCGAGTTCCGCAAGGTGCACCAGTTCAATGTGTTCACCGTGAACACGCCCATGCAGCACGGCCTGGCCAGCTACCTGGCCGACCCCACGCCCTACCGCACCCTGCCCGCCTTCTATCAGGCCAAGCGCGACCGCTTTCGCGCCGGTCTGGCGCGCAGTCGCTTCGAGCTGCTGCCGTGCGACGGCAGCTACTTTCAATGCGTGCGCTACGCCGCCATCAGCCCGCTGCCGGACGAGGCTTTCTGCCGCTGGCTGACGCAGGAGGTGGGGGTGGCCGCCATTCCGCTGTCGGCCTTCGAGCCCGACGGCCGCCAGCGCGGCGTGGTGCGGTTTTGCTTCGCGAAGCAGGACGCTACGCTGGACGCGGCGCTGGCCCGTCTGGCGCCGCTCTGACCCAGCGGGCCTGCCAGGCTTGCACCGCCTGCGCCAGCAATTCTGGCAAGGGTTGCAGCGGCAGCACGATGTCCAACGCGGCCAAGGCTGCCTGCACGCTGGCCGCCCCGCCGTCGATGGCTTGCGCCCCCAGGTGCTTGGAGAGCTTTTCCCCGCGGGCGTCGCACACCAGCGGCGTGTGCAGGTAACTGGGCGTCGCCAGCCCCAGCAGGCGCTGCAGTGCGATCTGCCGCGCCGTCGACGCTGCGAGATCTGCGCCACGCACCACATCGGTGACGCCCTGCGCGGCATCGTCCACCACCACGGCGAGCTGGTAGGCCCAGGCGCCATCGGCCCGCTTGAGCACGAAGTCGCCCACCTCGGTGCTCAGAACCTGCGCCTGCACGCCCAGGCGGCGGTCGGCCCATTGCAGCGGCGCGCCGCCGTCGTCTGGGAGTCGCAGGCGCCAGGCGCGCGGCGATCTCCCGCCCAGGCCGTTGCGGCAGGTTCCGGGATAAACGGGCTCGTGGCCTCGCCCGGGTAAGCGGCCCTGCTGCGCCAGCACCGCAAGCACCTCAGCTCGCGAGCAGGCACAAGGGTAGGCCTGCCCCGCTTGCGCCAGGGCTTCAAGCGCTGCGGCGTAGTGCGCGGTGCGCTGCGACTGCCATACCGGAGGACGGTCGGGATGCAGGCCGCAGTCGGCCAGTTGCTGCAGGATGTGCCGATCGGCACCGGGCTGGTTGCGCGTGAAGTCCACATCTTCGATGCGCACCAACCAGACTCCGCCGCGTGCCCGCACATCGAGCCAGGAGGCGAGCGCCGCAACCAGCGAGCCCGCATGCAGCGGTCCGGTGGGCGACGGCGCGAAGCGGCCGATGACAGCGGAGGACATGGACGCGCGCAGCAACGACGCACCAGACGCAGCGCAGGCTGCGATGCCGTGCGTCAGTGTCAGTGACCGTCGATCAAGGCGTTGATGTCTTGCGCCAGATCCTGGGCGCTGACGCCCTCGCGCTCGAACAGACGGATCTTGCCCTTGGGATCGAACACATAAAACCCGGCGGTGTGATCCATGGTGTAGCTGCCAGGTGTCTTGCCCGGGACCTTCTTGTAGTACACCTTGAAGGCCTTGGCGGTCTGGTCGATCTGCTCGGGTGTGCCGGTCAGCGCCAGGAAGGTCGGGTTGAAGTGCGTAACATACGCCTTGAGGATGTCGGGTGTGTCCCGCGCGGGATCGACCGTGATGAACAAAAACTGCACATCCTTGGCTTTGGGCCCGAGGTCGTCCATGGCCTGTGCCACCACCTGCATGGAGGCCGGGCAGATGTCCGGGCACTGGGTGTAGCCGAAGTAGATCACCACCACCTTGCCGACGAAGTCGGACAGGGTGCGGCGCTTGCCGTTGAAGTCGGTCAGGTCGAAACCGCTGGCGTAAGGCACCCCGGTGATGTCGACGCCATGAAAGGCGTAGGGCTTGCTGCACGCGGCAAAAGTCAGGGGCGCGGCGCAAGCGACAAGAAGAAGGGAGCGGCGAACAGCGGAAAAACGCGAGACCATCAGACGAAGTGCAGGTGCAGGTAGTGATCCACCAGCAAGGCGGCAAACAGCAACGAAAGGTACAGGATGGAATAGCGGAAGGTCTTGCGCGACAGCAAATCGCTGTAGTCGCGTTTGAGCGCCCAGGCGTAAGCGATGAAAATGCCGTCGAGCACCACGGCGCTGGCGAGGTAGATCAAGCCACTCATGCCCAGCACATAGGGCAGCAACGTCACCGCGCTCAGCAGCAGGGTGTAGAGCAGGATCTGGGTGCGCGTGAATTCGGAGCCATGCGTGACGGGCAGCATGGGCAGGCCGGACTTCTTGTAGTCGTCCACACGGTAGAGCGCCAGGGCCCAGAAGTGCGGCGGCGTCCACAGGAAAATGATGAGAAACAGCAGCATGGCCTCGACTGAGACACTGCCGCTCACGGCGGCCCAACCCAGTACCGGCGGCATGGCGCCCGAGGCGCCACCGATGACGATGTTCTGCGGTGTGGCCGGCTTGAGGAAGACGGTGTAGACCACGGCGTAGCCGACGAAGGTGCCGAAGGTCAGCCACATGGTAAGCGGGTTGACCTGGGTGTAGAGCAACCACATACCTGCGGCGCACAGCACACCGGAGAAGGTGATGATGGCCGGCGCGCCAAGCTCGCCATTGGCCGAGGGGCGCCATGCGGTGCGGCGCATCACGGCGTCGATCTTCTGCTCGACCAAGCAATTGAACGCCGCCGCGGCGCTGGCCACCAGCCAGATGCCCAGGGTGCCAAACACCACCGGCTGCCATTCGGGCAAGCCGGGCTGGGCGAGGAACATGCCGATCACGGCGCAGAACACGATCAACTGCACGACCTTGGGTTTGGTCAGGGCGTAAAACTGGGCCGCAACACGCAGCGGGCTGGGCGTTTTGTTGAGAACTTGAGGTTGCATGACGGTCTCCGTGGAGAATCAGTGCTTGGGCAGGGGACGGCCGGTCGCGCCTGCGCCAGCGCTGAAGCCTTTGGGCATCTTGACGAAGGCGGAACCCAGGGCATCGGACGGGGCCTGCTGGCGCGCCATGGCGCTGACCCGATAAATGCCGGTGGTCAGCAGCAGGACAAGGATGGCCGAGCCGCCGTTATGCGCCACCGCCACGACAAGAGGATGGCCCTCGGTGACGAGCACGATGCCGAACACCACTTGCAGCACCACGGCAAAGGCAATCCACCCGCCCAGCCGTCGCAGGGCTGGATGGCGCCAGAGCGCCGCCACCGCCGCCAGCACCGCTGCCGTGGCCACTATCGCGAACAGGCGGTGGCCCCATTGGATGGCCACCAGCGCCGCCTCGGTGATGGGCTGCCCATCCCCGGTCAGCCCCAGGTGGCGCCACAGGGTGAAGCCCTGCGCCCAGTTGGCATCTGGGGTGAATGTCCCGTTGCAGGTCGGAAAGCCACTGCAAGCCAACGCGGCGTAGTTGGTGCTGGTCCAGCCGCCAAGGAAAATTTGCACCAACACCGCCACTGTGGCCGTCCACAGCAGAGTGCGCGTGAGCGTACCGGCGTGCACGCTGGGCAGGTCGGCGCGATTGCGCATCCAGAACCAAGCCAGCAGCATGAGCAAGATGATGCCGCCCATCAGATGCAAGGTGACGACCAGCGGAATCAGCCGCATGGTCACCGTCCATTTGCCGAACAAGCCTTGCAGAATCACCCAGAGGAAGAGCACAATGGGCAGACCGAGCTTGATGTCTTCGCCGTGGCGCCGTGCCCAGATCGCCCGCGCCAGCAGCACCATGATGAGGGTGCCGATGATGCTACCGGCATAGCGGTGGATCATCTCGATCCAGGCCTTGAATGGGCTCACATAGCCTTGCGTGCCGCCTTGCTCCTGCACGGCCTGCGCAATCTGCTCATGCGCCTGCAAGGGCGTGAACTTGGCATAGCACCCCGGCCAATCGGGGCAGCCCAGACCGGAATCGGTCAGGCGCACGTACGAGCCGAACATCACCAGGTCCAGGGTGAGAAACACCAGCACGGCGGTGAGCTTGGACCAGCGCATTTTCAGCCCCATCCAGAACACCACGGCGAGCACGGCGACCCA
Source organism: Pseudomonadota bacterium (assembly GCA_021818065.1). GTDB lineage: Bacteria > Pseudomonadota > Gammaproteobacteria > Burkholderiales > Burkholderiaceae_C > Thiomonas. The sequence goes on along the minus strand of JAKAFC010000091.1, from coordinate 208 downwards.
GACCAGGGCCTGCACCCAGTGCAGCGAGAATTGCCAAACGGCATTGCTGGCGAGATTCATTGCACCGGCTCCACATGCTTGAACTTGATCCCGGCGTTGTTGAACAACAGCTTGGCGATGACGCGCCGCATCTTGGTGGGATCGGGGTTGGACGGAAACTGCATCATCAGGTGACCGAAGGGATCGACCAGCCAGGTGGGCCCCTGCA
>JAKAFC010000090.1 GCA_021818065.1 Pseudomonadota bacterium | reverse complement strand
CCGGGCCGAGCGCGGAATGTCGATGCGGGCATAGTCCGCCTTCAGCGGCTGCTCGATCAAGGGCTTGGATCCCGTGGTCTGAAACACCGGCCCCAGCAACATGGGTACCCATTCGACATCGCGCAGATGGCGCGCGGCGATGGCCTCGATCTGCGTGCTCGCCAGATACGCATACGGCGAGGAAAAGTCGAAAAAGAAGGTGATCGGGCTGACGGGCATGGCGCTGTTCTCGCTGGCAGGGAGTTGGGGCATGGGGCCGCGTCAGAGTGCGCGGGCGATGAGCAGTTTTTGCACGTCGGAGGTGCCTTCGTAAATCTGGCAAACCCGCACGTCGCGCCAGATACGCTCGACTGGAAAGTCCGCGACATAGCCGTAGCCGCCGTGGATCTGCATTGCGGCGCTGGCCACGCGCTCGGCCATTTCGCTGGCGACCAGCTTGGCCATCGCCGCTTCCTTCAGACACGGCTGGTCGACGTCTTTCAGGCTGGCGGCGTGCCACAACAACTGCCGCGCCGCTTCGATTTGCGCTGCCATTTCGCTCAGGCGGAACTGCACCGCCTGATGCTCGAACAGTGCCTTGCCGAACGCGCTGCGCTCGTGCGCATAACGCAGCGCTGCGTCGAACGCCGCGCGCGCCATGCCCACCGCCTGCGCGGCAATGCCAATGCGCCCACCTTCCAGCCCCGAAAGGGCAATCTTGTACCCCTCACCCTCGGCGCCGATGCGGTTTTCCGCCGGGATGCGGCAGCCGTCCAAGCGGATCTGAGCGGTGTCGCTGGCCGTCTGCCCGGCCTTGTCCTCCAGCCGCTCGACGATATAGCCCGGGTTGTCGGTGGGCACGAGAAAGGCGCTGATGCCCTTTTTGCCCGCCGCGCGGTCGGTGACCGCGAGCACGATCGCCACCTCGCCGTTTTTGCCGCTGGTGATGAACTGCTTGACCCCGTCGAGGACGTAGTGGCCATCGTCGCCCGCGGCAAGCGCCGGGCCGCCCCGAGCTTGCTGCACCCCCTCGGGGGACGAAGCCGACCTGTCGGCTTCTGGGGGCACATACCGCGCCGTGGTGCGCAGGTTCGCCGCGTCCGACCCGGCCTGCGGCTCGGTCAGCGCAAATGCGCCGATCATCTCCCCGCGCGCCAGCGGCTTGAGCCAGCGCTCCTTCTGCACGTCGTTGCCCCAGGCCATCAGGATGGAGCACACCGGACAGTTGTTGACGCTGACGATGGTGCTGGTCGCACCGTCGGCGGCGGCGATTTCTTCGATCGCCAGCGCCAGCGACAGGTAGTCCAGCCCGGCGCCGCCCCAGTGCGAAGGCACTGCAATCCCCAGGCAGCCGAGTTCGCCCAGCCCGCGCAGCGCCTCGCGCGGAAAGCGGGCGTCGCGCGCCCACTGCGCGGCGTGCGGGGCGATTTCGCGCTGCGCGTAATCGCGCACCGCGTCGCGGATCAGACGATGGTCTTCGGACAGCAGCATGGCAGACGGGCGATGTTCAGACCATTTCGATCGCCATCGCGGTGGCTTCGCCGCCGCCGATGCACAGCGCCGCGACACCCTTTTTCAGCCCGCGCTGGCGCAGCGCGCCCAAAAGCGTGACGACGATGCGCGCGCCCGACGCGCCGATGGGATGCCCCAAGGCGACCGCGCCGCCGTGCACGTTGACGATGTCGTGCGGCAGGTCGAACTCGCGCATCGCCGCCATGGTCACCGCGGCGAAGGCTTCGTTGACTTCCCACAGATCGACCTGGTTCGGCGTCCAGCCCGCGCGTTGCAGCACCTTGTCGATCGCCCCGACCGGCGCGGTGGTGAACCACTCCGGCGCCTGCGCATGCACCGCGTGGGCACGGATGCGGGCGATCGGCGCGCAGCCCAGCTTCTGTGCGGTCGATTCGCGCATCAGCACCAGCGCGGCGGCGCCGTCGGAAATGCTCGACGAAGTCGCCGCGGTGATGCTGCCGTCCCTCTTGAACGCCGGTTTGAGGCCAGGGATTTTGTCCAGCTTGGCCTTGAACGGCTGCTCGTCGCGCGCGATTTTCACCTCGCCGCTCCGACCGGCCACGGTCACAGGCGCCATTTCCCAGTCGAAGCTGCCATCCTCGTTGGCACGCTTGCTGCGCTCGGTGGAGGTGATGGCGAACTGGTCCATATCCTCGCGGCTGAAGGCGTACTTGGCGACGCAGCCCTCGGCAAACACCCCCATGGCCTTGCCGCGGTCGTAGGCGTCTTCCAGGCCGTCGAGCGCCATGTGGTCGTAAAACGCCGCCGCGCCGTACTTCACCCCTTTGCGGATGAAGGCCAGGTGCGGCGCGTTGGTCATGCTCTCCATGCCACCGGCCACCATCACCTGCGCGCTGCCCGCGGCGAGCATGTCGTGGGCGAACATCATCGCCCGCATGCCCGAGCCGCACATTTTCGACAGCGTCACCGCCCCGGCCGATTGCGGCAGCCCGGCCTTGAGGGCCGCCTGCCGTGCCGGCGCCTGGCCTTGCCCGGCCATCAGGCAATTACCCATCAGCACTTCATCCACCTGCTCGCCCTGCACTCCGGCGCGCTGCATGGCGGCGGCGATGGCGGTGGCGCCCAGCTCCCAGGCAGGCAGGGCGGCGAAGTCGCCGAGCAGGCCGCCGATGGGGGTGCGTGCGGCAGAAACAATGACGATGGGATCAGTCATGGTGCAGTCTCCAGAACGGGTTGTGAGGCTTGGTTGTCGGCGCTCGGGCCGCTGGCGTGCCGGAAGCGGCGCGCGGTGTCGTAGGTGAACACGTCATACAGGTGGCCGTCGCGGATGCGGCTCTGGTGCTCCTGCCAGAAGGCGGCATCGAGCAGGTCGGCATGGTGCTTGAGGAAAACCGCGCGCACCTTGGGGTTGCCAAGCAGGAACTGGCCGAAGGTCTCGGGGAAGACGTCGTGCGGGCCGATGGCGTACCAGGGCTCGGCGGCCATCTCGTCTTCTTCGTTGCGCGGCGGCGGCACGCGGCGGAAGTTGCAGTCGGTGATGTACTCGATCTCGTCGTAGTCGTAGAACACCACCTTGCCGTGGCGGGTGATGCCAAAGTTCTTCCACAGCATGTCGCCGGGGAAGATGTTGGCTGCCACCATGTCCTTGATGGCGTTACCGTATTCGATCACCGCGGCCTCGAGCTGGGCATCATCGGCTTCCTGCAGGTAGATGTTCAGCGGGATCATGCGCCGCTCGATGTAGCAATGCCGGATGATGATGGTGTCACCGTCATACTCGAGCTGCGAGGGGCAATAGGTCTCGATCTCCTGGATCAGCTCGGGCGAAAAGCGGGCGCGCTCGAAGGCCACGTTCGAATATTCCAGCGTCTCGGCCATGCGGCCGACGCGGTCGTGCTGTTTCACCAGCAGGTATTTGCTCTTGATCTTGTCGCGCGTGGTGTCCTTCTGCGGCGGGTAGAAGTCTTTGATGACCTTGAAGACGAAGGGAAACGACGGCAGGGTGAACACCACCATCACCATGCCCTTGATCCCGGGCGCGACGATGAACTGGTCGCTGGAATGCCGCAGGTGGTAGAGAAAGTCGCGGTAGAACAGCGTCTTGCCCTGCTTGGCCAGGCCCAGCGCGTTGTACAGCTCGGCGCGCGGTTTGCGCGGCATCAGGCTGCGCAAGAACTGCACATAGGCCGAGGGGATTTCCATATCGACCATGAAGTAGGCGCGGGCGAAGGAAAACAGCAACAGCATGTCGTCCTCGCTGAGCAGCACGGTATCGATGTAAAGCCGACCGCGCTCGTCGTGCAGGATGGGCAGCGCCAGCGGAAACTCGGTGAAGCCGTTGATCACCTTGCCCACCGCGTACGCCCCCTTGTTGCGGTAGAACAGCGAATCGAGCATCTGGATCTGGAAATTGGCGCGCAGCCGCACATCGTTGCCAAAGCGCTTACGCACCGCCTCCAGCACCGCGGTCACGTCGCGGTCGAGGTCGGCGAACGGCAGCGCGAGCTGAAAGTTCTCGATGGCGCGGCGCAGGCAGCCGTGCAGCGCGTCGTGGGTGTGCGGGTAATACACGCGGAAGGTGGGTTTGGCCGCGGGCTCCTCGTTTTCGATGTACTCGGTCGATACTGCGGGGCGGACGAACAGAAACTCGTTGTTGAAATGCTCGCGCCGCAGAATCTTGGTGGTCACCGAGTTGAAAAAGGTCTCGGCCAACTCGGGCTGGTGGTGGTTGGTGAGCAGGCCGATGTAGTGCAGCTTGGCCTGCTGCCAGATCTCCATGGGCTGGTTGCCCGCATCCAGCTCCTTCTGCAGCCGTTCGGTGCCTTCGTCCACCCGCTGGTCGTAGAAAGCGATGCGCTCGCGCTGCGCCGCCTGCTGTCCGGCCCAGTCGGCCTGCTCGAAACGCTGCTTCGCCGCCGCGCTCACCTGGCGGAACAGGCGGTAATGGCGGTTGAAACCTTCGAGCATGGTGCGGGCCATGGCAAAGGCCACGGCCGAATCGAGACGGGGCGGAAACTGATTCATCGGGCAGCGACAAAACCGGAACACTGCAGCCACTGTAAGCCCGCAGCATGCGCAAGGCAAAGGCCAGGCTGCGTCGGCCTGCGGCCACCTGCGCTGCGTGCTAGGCTTTTCGGCCTGTCGCCACGCCGCATGCGTGGACGGCGCCCTTGTCCCCCCATCCCCCCATCTGGAGACCTGTCATGTCCGCATTGCTGCCGAACGTCGATCCCGACGGCCTGCTGGAGTACTCGGTGGTGTACACCGATCGCTCGCTCAACCACATGTCGGCGAAGTTTCAGCAGGTCATGCGCGATCTGTCGGCCATGCTCAAGCAGGCCTATGGCGCACAGGCCGTGGCCATCGTGCCGGGCAGCGGCACCTTCGCCATGGAAGCCGTGGCGCGGCAGTTCGTGCAAGGCCAGTCGGTGCTCATCGTGCGCAACGGCTGGTTCAGCTATCGCTGGAGCCAGATCATCGAAGCGGGCCATCTGAGCGACAAGGTCACGGTGCTCAAGGCGCGTCGCGTGGCCGAGGCCTCGGAATCGCCCTTCGCCCCGGCGCCCATTGCCGAGGTGGTGGCCACCATTGCCCGCGAAAAACCCGCCGTGGTGTTCGCCCCGCACGTGGAAACCTCCGCCGGGATGATGCTCCCCGACGACTATCTGCGCGCCGTGGCCGACGCCGTGCATGCCGTGGGCGGGCTGTTCGTGCTCGACTGCATCGCCTCGGGCGCCATGTGGGTGGACATGCAGGCCACGGGCGTGGACGTGCTGGTGTCGGCGCCGCAAAAGGGCTGGAGCGGCCAGCCATGCTGCGGCTTTGCCATGCTCAGCAGCCGGGCGCTGGAGCGCCTGGAACAGACCACCAGCAACAGCTTCTCCTGCGACCTGAAAAAGTGGCACCAGATCATGCAGGCGTATGAAAAGGGCGCGCATGCCTATCACGCCACCATGCCCACCGACACCCTGGCCGAAGTGCGCGACCAGATGCGCGAGGCGTTCGCCTACGGCCTGCCCGCGCTCAAGGCGGCGCAACTCGATCTGGGGCAGCGCGTGCGCGCCTCGCTGGCGCGCCGCGGGGTGAAGAGCGTGGCGGCGCCGGGGTTCGAGGCGCCCGGGGTGGTGGTGAGCTACACCCGCGATCCGGACATTCAGAACGGCAAGAAGTTTGCCGCGCAGGGTATGCAGATCGCCGCGGGCGTGCCGCTGGCGTGCGACGAACCGGCCGACTACATGAGCTTTCGCCTCGGCCTGTTCGGTCTGGACAAGTGGAAGGACGTGGCCGCGGCCGCGCAACGTCTGGATCACACCCTGGATGCCGTGGGGCTGGGCGCAGCGCAAGCCGTGCCGCATCGCTGAATCCGGCCGCGCCCACCGGCTGGCGGCCCGCTGCGACAACCGGGCCGCGCTCACGCCGTCTGCGCGAACAGCTCGCGGCCGATGAGCATGCGGCGGATTTCGCTGGTGCCCGCGCCAATCTCGTACAGCTTGGCGTCGCGCCACAGCCGGCCCAGCGGGTAGTCATTGATGTAGCCGTTGCCGCCGAAAATCTGGATGCCTTCGCCGGCCATCCAGGTGGCTTTTTCCGCGCACCACAGAATCACCGCGGCACAGTCCTTGCGCACGCTGCGGGCGTGACCGTCGCCCAGCGCGTCCAGGTTCTTGCCCACGGTGTAGAGAAAGCTGCGCGCCGCCTGCAGGGTGGTGTAGAGGTCGGCGAGCTTGGCCTGGATGAGCTGGAATTCACCGATGGGCTGGCCGAACTGCTTGCGCGCGTGCACATACGGCACGACGTTGTCCAGCACCGCCTGCATGATGCCCACGGGCCCGGCAGCAAGCACCGCGCGCTCATAGTCCAGCCCGCTCATCAGCACCTTGACACCTTCGCCGACCTGACCGAGCACATGGTGCGCGGGCACTTCGCAGTCCTGGAATACCAGCTCGCCGGTGTGGCTGCCGCGCATGCCGAGCTTGTCCAGCTTCTGCGCCACCGAAAAGCCCTTGAACCCTTTTTCGACCAGGAAGGCGGTGATGCCCTTGGCGCCGGCATGCGGGTCAGTCTTGGCGTAGACCACCAGCACATCGGCGTCCGGGCCGTTGGTGATCCACATCTTGCTGCCGTTGAGCACGTAGCGGTCGCCGTGTTTGTCGGCGCGCAGCTTCATGCTCACCACGTCGCTGCCCGCACCCGGTTCGCTCATCGCCAGCGCGCCGACATGCTCGCCGGAAATCAGCCTGGGCAGGTAGCGCTTTTTCTGCTCGGCCGTGCCGTTGCGGCGGATCTGGTTGACGCACAGATTGCTGTGCGCGCCATAGCTCAGACCCACCGACGCGCTGGCGCGCGAAATCTCCTCCAGCGCCACCATGTGCGCCAGATACCCCAGCCCGGTGCCGCCGTCGGACTCGGGCACGGTGATGCCCAGCAGGCCAAGTTCGCCGAACTTGCGCCACAGGTCCATCGGGAACTGGTCGCTGCGGTCGATGTCGGCGGCGCGCGGCGCGATTTCCTTTTGCGCAAAGTCGCGCACCGCTTCGCGCAGCGCGTCCAGATCGGCGCCGAGTTGAAAGTCCAGTCCGGGCAGTTGCATGGTGTCTCCTTGCTTGGGCGCAGCTCGCGCCTCCGTTTCTGTCGCGCACCCGCCCGGATTGGGGTTTGGGTTTGGACCGGATATTAACTTCCGTTTACGTCAACGTAAATGCCGCATGCCCTGCTGCATCCAGCGCCCGGCGCTGTCGGCGATGTCATCGGGCCGGGTCGTGTCCACTTCGATGCTCGCCCGCACTTCGTCGGCGCGCAGCGCGTCGGCCGACGAGGCATCGTCGCCGCGAGCGTGGCGCCGCGCGGCAAGGGGAATGCCGCGGTATCGAACCACCAGACATTGCCTGTCGGGTTCCGGCGCATAAAACGGTGGTTTGTGACAAATTCCCCTCGGCTGGCGACTGTCGAGCACGGATAATGGAGGCCCTGTCGCGCCGTGCGGCGCCCGCCTCGATCCCCGATGTTTTGGTCACGCCCTCTGTCCGCCTTGCCCGCGGACGCGTCGCAGCAGCATGGCAATGCGGCGGCCGACCCGGCTCGCCCGCTCACCGGCCTGGGTCTGTTCCGTCACCTGGCCGACGAAGACGCGTATGTGCTCAGCGCGTGGGCGGACATCGCTGCGCGGCTGCGGCTGCTCGGTCTGGCAGGCGGCGCAGTCTTTCTCCTTGCCAGCATCGTCGACTGGACCAAACTGCACGACACGCCGCAGTTCTGGCAGGTGTTGCTGGCGCGGCTGGCGGTGCTCGCTCTGGGGCTTTACCTGTGGCATGTCGCCAGCCGCCAGGACAAGCAGCCTGCCGCGCTGCGCCGCGCGCTGATCGCGTTCGAAATCGCTGGCATCGTCGGCTTTCGCCTCGTCAACCTGGCCTACGGCGGGTACTCGCCCAACCAGGGCATGTCGGGGCTGCTGATGGTGCTGGCGTTCTACACCTTCGTGCCGATGCTCAGCCGGTGGAATTTCTGGCTGCTGCCGCTGTCGACGGCGACGCTGTTCATCCAGTCGGCCTGGTGGTACGGCGCTTCGGCGCGCGACCTCGCCGCGTTGGCGGTCATTGCCCTGTTCGTCCATGCACTGGGTTGGACGGCCGCGGTGCGCAGTGCCCGCGGCAGCCGCCAGTCGTGGCTCGAACGCCAGCGGCTGGACCGCGAAATGGACGAACGCCGTGCCGCGGAGAGCAACTTGCGCCATTTGTTCGAAGTCTGCCCCGTGCCCCTGGTGCTCAGCCAGCAAGCCGACGACAGCGTGCTGCGCTTGAACCGCGCCGCCCAGACCTTGCTCGATCCGGCACAGCGGCATCCCACCCCCGGGTCGGCGCGCATGGCAGGGTTTTACGCCGACGACGCGGCGCGCAGCGCCATCACCCAGGCGCTGCGCCGCAGCGGCGAGGCCGGGCCGACCGACGTGCGCATGCGCAACTCCAACGGCCAGGGGCTGCATGTGCTGCTGGCCGCACGCACGCTGCGCTTTGACGGTCAACCCGCCATCCTCACCAGCCTGGTCGAAATCACCGAGCGCAAGCAGCGCGAGCTGGCACTGGCGCGGCAGACGGAGACCGACGCGCTGACCGGCCTATTCAACCGCCGCGGGTTTTTCGACCGCGCCGCGGCGCTGCTGCAGGCGCAACGCGGCGCGCTGCCCAGCCTGCTTCTGCTCGACGCCGATCACTTCAAGCGTGTCAACGACACCCACGGGCATGCCGTGGGCGACGCCGTGCTGCTGCAACTGTCCAGCCGCATGGCCGCGGCGCTGCGCGACGATGATGTGCTCGCCCGCATCGGCGGCGAAGAGTTCGCCGTCTTGCTGCCGAGCACACCGATCGAGCATGCCCTGCACCTGGCCGAACGTCTGCGTGAAGCCGTCGCGCGTCACGCCCTGCGCGTGCATGGCGCGCGCGTGACCATGAGCCTGAGTATTGGCGTGACCGCACTGCGTCCGGGTGAACTGCGCATCGACGCAGCGCTCAGCCGCGCCGATGCTGCGATGTACCGCGCCAAACAAGGCGGCCGTAACCGCGTAGAGTGCGCCGACCCTGTCGCCTGAAGAGCAGGCAGGCGGCTGCAACTCCTGGGGATGCAACGCTTCTGGACCCAACCTTGTTTTGCCCGCAAGCCGTGACTCGGCCTCGCCCGCAGCCAGCCGCAGCAACGCGATGCCCAGGATGGGCATCGGCCCCGGACGGGCAAAGCCGTGGCGGCTGGCATCGCTGCCCTGTCACATTCGGACACGCCTTTCTGTCCACCGTTTCGGCTCCAATAGGTAACCATGATGCGATCCCTTCTTGCCTTGTTCACGCCTTCGTTCGTGCGCACCAAGACCAACGTCTGCGCGACTCCTGGCGCCCGCCTGCGGGCACTGCTCCTGCCTCTGGCCCTCGCGGCCGCGGTGCAGGTGCATGCCGCCCCGGCGCCCGCCGTACCCGGCGCATCGCCCTCTCCGCTCCAGACCACCGTGCTCATCATCCGCCATGCCGACAAGCCCGCAGAGGGCCGTGGGCTCAGCCCGACGGGACTGGCGCGTGCGCGTGCCTATGTCCCGTTTTTCAGCCAACTGCAGCTCGACAGCCAGGCCCTCACCCCCACGGCGCTGTACGCCACCGCCGATAGCCGGGGTAGCGAGCGTGCCCGCCTTACCCTGACACCACTGGCGCAGTCGCTGCATCTGCCGCTCGACACCCGTTTTCCTGCCAAACAGATCGATCCGCTGGTCGACGCCGTGCGTGCTGGCCCGCCGGGGCGCGTCGCGCTGATCTGCTGGCACCATGGCGAAATTCCGGCGCTGCTGCGCGCCCTCGGCGCCGACCCGGCGCAACTGCTGCCGGACGGCCGCTGGCCGGGCCGGGTGTTCGACTGGATGGTGGTGCTGCGTCTCGACGCGCGCGGCCGGCTGATTCCAGGTTCGGCGCAGCGCCTGACCATCGACGTCCTGCACCCAGCACCCGCTGGCGCCACCGCCGTCGCCCCGTGAGACCCGGGGACGGCGTCAGGCGCCCTGGCGCTGCAGCAGCGCGCGCGCCTCGGCCTCGTAGGCGCGAATTTCCTTCAGCGTGGTCCTGAGGTCGTCCAGGCGCGCCTCGATGTCGGCGCGGTGCGCCCCCAGCACTTCCAGGTAGCGGCGCAGTTGCGGCACCGTGTCGCGTGGCGACTCGTACATCATCACCAGTTCCTTGATCTCCGCCAGACTCAGACCGAGACGCTTGCCGCGCTGGGTGAGTTTGAGGCGGGTGCGGTCGCCCTGGGTGTAGACGCGCAGCCGGCCCTGGCGCTGCGGGCTGAGCAGACCGGCCTCTTCGTAGAAGCGGATGGCGCGGGTGGTCAGATCGAACTCGCGGGCGAGTTCGCCAATAGTGAAGGTGCGGACAGTGGGGGCGACAGCAGCGTTTTTCATGCCTGCCTATACTCGGCTGCAGTTGACGTTAACGTCAAGTGTAGTGCCGCACCTTGCGCCGCTTCCTCGGCTCCCAACTCCCTGACCTCCAACACACCCGCCATGTCCGCCACGCCCGCCGCCCCAGCCATCGTCTCCCCCTATGGCGAGTCCACGCCCGCACTCGGCACCAGCGTCGAACTCGCCCCCGGCCTGCGCTGGCTGCGCATGGGCCTGCCCTTTGCGCTCAACCACATCAACCTCTGGCTGCTGCAGGACACCATCGACGGCGTGCGCGGCTGGACCATCGTCGATTGCGGCATCGACTCCGCGCCCACCCGCGCCGCCTGGGAGCAGATCTTCGCCACACAGCTCGGCGGCCTTCCCGTGCTGCGCGTGGTGGTCACGCACATGCACCCCGACCACGTCGGTCTGGCGCACTGGCTGACGGCGCGCTGGAACTGCCTGCTGTGGATGAGCGCCACCGACTACGCCGTGGCCTGCATGGCCG
>JAKAFC010000089.1 GCA_021818065.1 Pseudomonadota bacterium | reverse complement strand
GCTCGCCGAGCGACTTGAAGTAATCAACCGCCTCGTCGCGCGGCAGCACCTTGCGCTGCACCGGCTCATCCTTGCGCGCCAGTTCGGCCATGCGCGCCTCGATTTTCTCCAGGTCGTCCGGGGTGAAGGGGCGCTTGTAGGCGAAGTCGTAATAAAAACCGTTGTCGATCACCGGGCCGATGGTGACCTGCGCCTCAGGGTACAAATCCTTGACCGCGTACGCCAGCAGGTGCGCGGTGGAGTGGCGCAGGATCTCCAGACCCTCGGCGTCCTTGTCGGTCACGATGGCCACCTGCGCGTCTTGCGCCAACAGGTAGCTGGTATCAACCAGCTTGCCATCGACCTTCCCCGCCAGCGCCGCCTTGGCCAGTCCGGTGCCGATGGAGCGGGCCAGATCGGCCACCGTCAGGGGCGTCTCGAACGCGCGTTTGGAGCCATCGGGGAGGGTAATTTGAATCATGATGCGTCTCGCTCAAATGAAAAAGGTGCGGTTGGACCGCACCTTGTCATCGCATTGCACGGGCGTGCGGACCTCTGTCGATTAGGAAGTCAGCAAGCTAGTTCGGAAGAATTGCATGGCGTGCATGAGCGGGAGGGTTGCGTCGATGCCCAAATGACGGGCAACGACTCACAACCTGAATCTGGTAGGCGGTATTGGAATCGAACCAACGACCTCTTGCATGTCAAGCAAGCGCTCTAACCATCTGAGCTAACCGCCTATGAAGCCCTAAATCATAACACGGTTCAAACGAGCACAGAGAGTCATTTGCGCGAGGCTTTGAGCACGCCCTGCACCTCGCCGATCAGGCCGAGCGCGCGCTTGAGCTTGGCGCTACTGGAGAGCTGCACCGTGAAGCGCATCTGCGCGAGGTCGCCGACCGAGCGGGTGCTCACGGCGATGACGTTGATGCGTTCCTTGGCCAGCACGTCGGAAATGTCCCGCAGCAGGCCCTGGCGGTCGGTCGCACTGACCTCGAGGTCGATGGGATACAGCGACGCGCTATCGTCTTTGCTGGCCCAGGCCACGGCAATCACCCGCTCGGGATGCTGGCGGGCGATGTTGCGGAAGTTGGGGCAGTTGGCGCGGTGCACCGTCACACCCTTTTCCCGCGTGACGAAGCCGCCGATGGCATCGGGCGGCGCAGGCTTGCAGCATGGGGCAAGCTGGGTGAGCAGCGAACCCATGCCCACCACCAGCACCTGACCCGGCTGCCGCGCCTGCGTTCCGCCGCCCACAGGCAGCGGTACCGTGTCTTCAGTTGGCGGCAGGGCAGGATCGGCCCGTAGGTAGGCCTCGATCTGGCGCTGCGAAAACTCGTCCTTGCCGACGCGCTCAAACAACTCGTCGGCGGTGCGAAAACCCAGACCATCGGCCAGGGTCTGCAGGTTGAAGCTGGTCTTGCCTTCGCGTTGCAGCAGCCGCTCGACCTGGGCACGGCCCTTGGCGATGGTTTCCTGCTGGGCGATCTGGTTGAACCACGCCCGCACTTTGGCGCGGGCACGCGGGCTGCGCAAGTAGCCCAGTTCGGCATTGAGCCAGTCACGCGATGGCCCCCCTTCCTTGGCGGCGACGATTTCCACGGTCTGCCCGCTGCGCAGCGGAGTGGTCAGCGGCACCAGGGCACCATCCACCCGCGCCCCGCGGCAGCGGTGACCCAGATCGGTGTGCAGGGCATAGGCAAAATCGACTGCAGTGGCGCCCTGCGCCAACTCGACGATACGTGCCTGGGGGGTGAGCACGAAGATGCGCTGCTCCGCCGACTCGGTCTGCACTTCGGCCGGAGCCCCCGCCACGGCAGCGGGAGGTGCCGACTCGGGCGCGGCCAGCTCCTGCTGCAAGGCGAGCAACTGGCGCGCCAGGGCAATGCGCGCCTGGTACTCGCCCGCCTGCGCCTGCCCCTGATACCCCTTGGCTCCCGCTTCCTTGTAAGCCCAGTGCGCCGCACTGCCCTGCTCGGCGTAAGCATGCATGGCTTCGGTGCGGATCTGAATCTCGAAAATCTGACCGCCCTCGGTGCGCACCACGGTGTGCAGCGACTGGTAGCCGTTGGGCTTGGGTTTGGCGATGTAGTCGTCGAACTCTTCGGGCAGCGCAGTCCACAGCGCGTGCACCACGCTGAGCGCGGCGTAGCAGGCGCTGACGTCGGCCACGATGATGCGCAAGGCGCGCAGATCCATGACCTGCTCGAACTGCAACTGCTTGCCTTGCATCTTGCGCCAGATGCTGTAGATGTGCTTGGGGCGCCCCAGCACCTCGGCGCGGATGTGCTGGCGCTGCAGTTCGTCCTTCAGCCGCGCCACGGCCGCAGCAATGCCCTGCTCGCGCTCGGCGCGGCGTTCGTCGAGCTTCTTGGCAATGTCCTTGTAGATGCCGGGCTGCAGCAGGCGGAAGGACAAATCTTCGAGCTCCCACTTCACCTGCCAAATCCCCAGGCGGTTGGCAAGTGGGGCGTAAACCTCCATGCTTTCGGCGAGGAACGCAGCGGGTGCAGGCGTCTTGGTGCGGCTGAAATAGCGCAGCGACTGCAGGCGCGACGCCAGGCGCAACAGGGCCACGCGCAGGTCGCGCGAAAACCCCAGCAGCAGCCGCCGCACCAGCTCGGTGTGGCGGCGGCGTTGCTCGGCCTCGTCGGGCCCGCCGCGCGCCATGCGCGAGACCTCGACCAGCTTGCGGGTCTCCACCGCCAGCGTGGCGAGTTCCTCGCCGAAGTGCTTGCGCAACTGGTCGTGCGGCTGCGCCAACTGGGGCACCGCCAGATTGAGATAGGCGGCGGCCTGGGCCTGGGCGTCGCCACCGATGGCCTCGAGAATGGCGCGCACGCCGTCGGCATGCTCGAGGGCAGGTTCGCCGGTCTCCAGCACCACGGTGTCGATCAGCGCGACGGCATAGGCGCGCGCCTGGGCGACGCGTTGCTGCGCGTCGCCGTTCTGCGGCACGGAAGGCGCGGAGGGCGTCACGACAGCAGAAAGTCGCGCACGGTGGCCACCTGCTCGTCCTGCACCAGCGTGGGGGCGTGGCCGACCCCGGGCCACTGCACCAGCCGGGCCCTCGGTCCGCGCTGCGTCATGGCGTGGGCCGTCTGCACGTTGAGAATGTCGGAGTCGGCGCCGCGCAGCACCAGGGTGGGCGCGGTGATCTGGTCATAGGCCGACCACATCAAGGCCTCTGCGGCGGCGAGCGTCTGGGCATTCGACGCGCTGAACGGCTGCGACAAGGCCGGGTCGTAGTGCAGACGCCAACCGTCGCCGTCAGGGCGCAGCATGGGACGGGTCAGGGCCATCCACTGCTCTGGCGTGTGCGGCCCGAAGCCCTGCGAGATGCGCCACAGTGCCGCCGCGGCTTCTTCGGGCGTGGCAAAGCGCATCTGCTGTCCCACATACCCGGCAATGCGCATCAGCCCGCGCGGATCCAGGGCCGGGCCGATGTCGTTGAGCACAAGCCGGGTGATGGGGCTGGCGCACAAGGCTGCGAGCAGGATGCCCACCAGACCACCCAGCGAGGTACCGACCCAAGCCAGGCGCCTGGCGTTCAAGCGCGCCAGCAGGGTGACCATGTCGGCGACATATTGCGGCGGTTGGTAGAGCGCCGGGTTGTCCAGCCACTCCGACTCGCCGCGTCCGGGCAGGTCGGGGCAGACGACTCGGCGGCGCCCTTGCAGCGCCTGCGCCAGCACGTCGAAGTCACGCCCCTGACGTGTCAGGCCATGCAGACAGACGACGACGTCGTCGCACTGGGGGTCGCCCCATTCCCAATAGCCGAGGCGGTGAAGGCCCCCGGGATGCAGGCATTGCACAACGGCGAGACGGGGAGAAGTTTGCACAGCGACCAGCGATCAGAATGAGCTGTGCATCATACCGAGCGGCACCGCAACCCAGGCTTCACACGGTCACGGGGCGCGCACGCCGCAACAGGTCAGTTGCGGGTCTTGCCGGACGCCGCGTGCAGCGGGTTGGCCCCGCGCTGCGCCGTGCCTTCGATCTGCTGGCGCATGACGTCGCGGTCGTGCGGGGTCATCACATGGTGTGCGATTGGCGAGGAGGCGTCCGGGCTGAGAAAGGTCACGCCCCCTGCCCGCCCCAGGACTGCGGGTGCGGTTGTCTGCAAGACCGTCTGCTCGGGCGCGGCAATGGCCATTGCCCCTGTTGGCGCGGCCGCCGCGAACGCGGCCGGCGCAGCCACCAGCAGCGTCCCAGTCAACAGAAAAATCGTGCCCAATCGATGCATCGGCGTATCCAAAGTTTGCAATTGAAATTATCGAAGCGAACGCGTCCGAATGGCCCGGCTCTCGCAGTAAACTCTGTAACAAGCCTTTAGCTGACATACGGCTGCAAGGAAGATCGGCAGCCGGGTCTGCCCAATTTTCTATCTGGAAATGACGCTTCTATGGACCACGAAAAACCGAAGAAACTCATGGTCGTCGACGACGACGCGCGCATCCGCGACCTGCTGCGCCGCTATCTCTCGCAGGAGGGCTACGAGGTGTTCGTGGCGGAAGACTCCAAGGCCATGTCGCGCATCATGGTCAAGGAGCGTTTTGATCTGATCGTGCTCGACCTGATGCTTCCGGGCGAAGACGGTCTATCCATCTGCAAGCGTTTGCGCGCCTCGAAAGATCAGACCCCCATCATCATGCTCACCGCCAAGGGGGAAGATGTGGACCGCATCATCGGCTTGGAAGTCGGTGCCGACGACTATCTGCCCAAGCCGTTCAACCCGCGCGAATTGCTGGCGCGCATCAGCGCCGTGCTGCGCCGCCAGCCCTCACCCGAGCTGCCCGGCGCGCCCTCGCGCGAGGACGAAACCGTGGTCTTCGGTCCCTTCAGCCTCGACTTGGCCCGGCGCGAGTTGAGCAAGAACGGCGAGGTCATCAGCCTGACCACCGGCGAGTTCGCCATGCTCAAGGCGCTGGTGCGGCACCCGCGCCAGCCGCTGTCGCGCGATCGCCTCGCCGAACTGGCGCGCGGACGCGACTACGAGGCCTTCGACCGCAGCCTCGATGTGGCCATCTCGCGCCTGCGCAAGATCATCGAAACCGACGCAGCGCACCCGCGCTATATCCAGACGGTCTGGGGCGTGGGCTATGTCTTCGTCCCTGACAACACCGAAGGCTGAAACCGCCAGCGCCAGCCCTGCCAAACCGGTCCCGGCGTCGCAGACCGGGCCGTTGCGTCGGGTGGCGCGGTGGGTCAGCGGCCTGTTCGGCCGCCTGTACTGGCGCACCTTCCTCCTCATCGTGCTGCTGGTGAGCGCCAGCTTGGCGACCTGGTTCCAGAGCTTTCGGCTGCTGGAACTCGGCCCGCAGGTGGAACAAACCTCGCGCCAGATCACCAGCCTGATCGACCTCACCCGCCTGGCCCTGATCCACTCCGACCCGCAGTACCGCGTGCCCTTGCTGGAGGACCTGGCGAAGAAGGAAGGCATCTACATCTACCCGCGCAATCCATCGGACCAGTGGACGCCGATGCAGCACACCGAATTCACCCGACGGCTGGAGGCCGCGGTGAATGCGCGGCTGCGCGAGCATCTGAATTTTGCCGATCAGGTGAACGATCGGCCGGGGCTGTGGATCGGCTTCCAGATCGAGGGCGACCCGTACTGGCTGCTGCTCGACCGCTCGCGCATCGATCCTTCGCTGAGCGAGACCTGGGCCAGCTGGGGCGTGATCGCCACGCTGCTGGCGCTGATCGGCGCGGCGGTGATTGCCAGCTTCGTCAACAAGCCCTTGCGCGATCTGCGTCTGGCCACGGCGCGCGTCGGGGCCGGCAACTACTCGCAGATGCTCGACGAGCACTCGGGCATGCGCGAGATCCGCGAGGTCAACCGCGGCTTCAACCGGATGGCCCGCAGCCTGCAGGAGGTGGAGGAGGAACGCGCGCTGATGCTGGCCGGGATCTCGCACGACATCCGCACCCCGTTGGCCCGGCTGCGGCTCGAAGCGGAAATGAGCGTCCCCGACGAACAGTCGCGCGACAACATCATCGACGACATCGAGCAGGCTGATCGCATCATCGGCAAATTCCTGGAGTACGCCCGCAGCAACACCCTGAAGCTGGAGACGGTCGATCTCAACGCCCTGATCGACTTCGTGCGCGATCGCTACCAAAAAGACGAAACCGTGGTGCTGCACCTGCGCACGCCGCCGGTGCCGCCGGTGCAAGCCAACACTCTGGAGCTGCAGCGCGTGGTGGTCAACCTGGTGGAAAACGCCAAGCGCTACGCCCTGACCCCTGGCGAAGTGCACACCGACCTGGACATCAGTCTGCAAAAGGGCATCGACTCGGTGCAACTCACGGTGCGCGACCATGGTCCGGGCGTGCCCCCCGAGCAACTGTCCGAGTTGACACGCCCCTTCTTCCGCGGTGACACCGCACGCACCGCAGCCAAGGGAACCGGCCTTGGCCTGTCCATCGTCGACAAGACCGTGGCTGCCATGGGCGGCCGACTGGAACTCAGCAATGCCGAGGATGGTGGCCTGGTGGTGCGGATCTGGCTGCCGCAGAGCACCGAAAGCGCGGTGTAGAGCCCGTCGACGCCTCAGGCACGCGCCAGTTCGAGTATCAACCGCACGCGCAGCTTGTCGACGTTGAGGCCGTCGTAAGCCCCGCCGTGCACCGGGCCGACGCGCGACGCCACCTCCACCCGCACCCCCATGCTCCGCGCTTGCTCCAGCGCGGTGGCAAGGTCGTCATGCACCGTGCCGCCGCCGGTGCCAGCGACAACCAGACCGCGCAGCGGCGGTTGCAGGCCAGCGCAGTCGAGCAGGCAGCGCACCACGGCGCCATCGGCACCGGCCTGATTGCGCACGACCTCGACCCGGGGCCATGCCTCGGCGGACGGCAGCGCAAACGGCGCCCCGGCCTCGGCGACGGGCTGACGCCACAGCCGCAGGCCCGTGCCGTCGATCTCGCCCAGCGGGCCGCGCTCGCCCGAGGAAAAAGCGTCCACCCGGTGCGTGCTCGCCTTGGTGACGTCGCGCGCGGCATGCACGCGGCCATGCATCACGCAGACCACGCCGATGTCCGGCGCCTGCACCGCCACGCGCACCGCATCGAGCAGGTTTTGCGGGCCATCCGCGTCGAGCGCCGTCGCCGGACGCATGGCCGCGGTCAGCACCACCGGCTTGGGGCTGCGATGCACCAGCTGCAACAGGTAAGCGGTTTCTTCAAGGGTGTCGGTGCCGTGAGTGATGACGCAGCCCCGGATGTGTGGCTGCTCCAGCCAATGTGCCACGCGCGCGGCCAACCGGGTCCAGAGCGCGAAGCCCATGTCCTTGCTGTCGATGTTGGCCACTTGCTCGGTATGCAGACGGGCCAGCCGAGCGAGCGACGGAATCCGCTGCAGCAGATCGTCCACACCCAGCACGCCGGCGGTGTAGCCGGGCAGCGTGGGGTCACCTGTCGCGGTGCCGGCTATGGTGCCACCCAGGCCGAGGACGGCGATATCGGGTAAGGGCGTGTGCGCTGGTGCTGGGTGCATGGCGAAGCCTTTTCAGGAAGACTGTTTTGATTTACAGTGCTGTGCAAATGATCAAGCTGGAAGGCTGCCCAGTCTTTCAACGGTAGGCAGCGTTCTGGTGCAGCACGCTTGCGGTGTGGAGCAGTCGCCAGCAAAGCTCGGATTGTGCCTTTTTCGGAGATGCTCTCATGCGCCGTCTCATGTCCAAACTCACTGCGCGCCAGCAGGAAATTCTCGATCTCATCACCGCTTCGGTGCGCGAACTCGGCTATCCGCCCACCCGGGCCGAAATCGCCGCCCGGCTGGGGTTCCGGTCCGCGAATGCGGCGGAGGACCACTTGCAGGCCTTGGCGCGCAAGGGCGTGATCACCCTCACCCCTGGCGCGTCTCGCGGCATCCGCATCGCCGAGGCCCCGCGCGAGCGCACCGAACTGACGGGCCGTCGCGCCTCAGGACTCGCGGTGCAACTTGCCTTGCCGGGCTCGGAACAGCTCTGCCTGCCGCTGGTGGGCCGGGTGGCGGCTGGTCACCCCATCCTGGCACAGGAACACATCGAGCACAGTCTTGCGGTCGATCCGGCGGTGTTCGCCCAGCGTCCGGACTATTTGCTCAAGGTGCGCGGCATGAGCATGCGCGACGCCGGGATTCTCGACGGCGACCTGCTCGCGGTCAAAAGCGCCCAGACGGCGCAGAACGGCCAGATCGTCGTGGCACGCCTGGGTGATGAGGTCACGGTCAAGCGCCTGCGCACCCTGCCCGGCGCCATCGAACTGCTCCCGGCCAACCCCGACTTCGCCCCCATCCGGGTCGAGGCCGATCAACCCTTTGCCATCGAAGGCTTGGCCGTCGGACTGCTGCGGGGCGCGCTGCACTGAGGCAACTTCACACCGCCGCAGCCTGCCGACGTGTTTTCCACCATCCCCACACCGCGGGCAGCAGCGACAGCACGATGATGGCGATGGTCATCATGCCGAGGTTGTGCTTGATCCACGGGATGTTGCCGAACAAATAGCCGGCCAGCACCAGCAGGCCCACCCACAGCGTGGCGCCGAGCATGTTGAAGGCCAGGAACTTGCCATAGGACATCTCGGCCACGCCGGCAACAAACGGGGCGAACGTGCGGATGAACGGCATGAAACGCGCCGCCACGATGGTGATGCCGCCGTACTTTTCGTAAAAGGCGTGCGCCTTGTCGAACGCGCGGCGGTTGAACCAGCGCGAATCCTGCCAGGCAAACACCTTGTGGCCGATGGCTTTGCCGATCTGGTAATTCAGACTGTCGCCCAGCACCGCGCCCAGCCACAGCACGGCCATCACCCCGGGCAAGCTCAGCGCGCCAGTGGCGGCGAAGGCGCCGACGACGAACAGCATCGAGTCGCCCGGCAAGAACGGCATGATGACCAGCCCGGTCTCGATGAACACAATGCCAAACAGCAAGCCGTACACCCAGGGCCCGTAAGCCGCGATGAACTGCGCCAAATGCACATCGAAATGCAGGATGAGGTCGATCAGGGCGTGAAGGTCCATACGGGTGGCTGTGGGCGGGTCGGAGATGACGGGCGAGAAGCCCGGCGGCGGGCGGCAGTTTGCAGCATGGTGCCTGCGCCAACTGAGCGGAAACTGAGGACGCACCAGCCCGCACCGCAGCGCGACTGATTGCATGCAAAAAGTATACTGACCACTTTTGACACCCCTCCCGGCTGCGCTACGACCGTCCCCACGGCGCAGAGTCGTCCTTGCTGCAACCCCAACGTCCGATTCGTCCGCTGCCGGACGTGCTCATCAGCCAGATTGCCGCGGGCGAGGTGATCGAGCGCCCGGCCTCGGCGCTGCGCGAACTGCTCGACAACGCCATCGACGCCGGCGCCAGTGCCATCGCCGTACGGCTGGAGCAAGGCGGTCTGGGCAGCGTGCAGGTTGAAGACGACGGCTGCGGCATTCCCGCCGACGAGCTGCCTTTGGCCCTGCTGCGCCACGCCACCAGCAAGATCGCCGATCTCGACGAGTTGCAGCACGCCATGCACCTGGGTTTTCGCGGCGAAGCGCTGGCCGCCATGGCTGCCGTGGCCGAGGTGGAGATCGTCAGCCGCCGCGCCGGTGCGCAGGGAGCAAGCATCCGCGCCAGCGGCGGCCAGGTGCAGGCGGTGCAACCCTGTGGCGCCCAGACGGGCACCCGCGTCACCCTGCGCCAACTGTTTTTCAACCTCCCGGCCAGGCGCAAGTTCCTCAAGTCGCCCAGCACCGAATACGCCTGGTGCGCCGAGACGTTCAAGCGCATCGCCATCGCCCATCCCACTGTCGCCTTGCGGCTCTGGCACGATGGCCAACTCAAGCTGCAGTTCGACCGCGACCCTTCGGCGCAGGGCCTGGACCGCCTTGCCGCGGTGCTGGGCGACGCCTTCAGCGCCCATGCCCTGCCGGTGGTGGCGCAAATCGGCCCCTTGGCGGTGCGCGGCCTGGTGTGCAAGCCCACCGCCG
Organism: Pseudomonadota bacterium; assembly: GCA_021818065.1. Classification (GTDB taxonomy): domain Bacteria; phylum Pseudomonadota; class Gammaproteobacteria; order Burkholderiales; family Burkholderiaceae_C; genus Thiomonas. The sequence goes on along the minus strand of JAKAFC010000089.1, from coordinate 1,167 downwards.
CCAGGGCACGCGCCGATGTGCAGCACCTGCTGGTGAACAGGCGCTGGGTGCGCGACCGCACCGCGGCACATGGCGTGCGCGCTGCCTACGCCGATGTGCTGCACGGCGGTTTGCAGCCGCAGTATGCGCTGCTGCTCGATTTGCCTGCCGACCTAGTGGACGTGAACGTGCACCCGGCCAAATCGGAGGTGCGCTTCCGCGACGGCTCGGCCGTGCATCAGGCGGTGCGCCATGCCGTCGAGCAGGCCTTGGCGGCAAGCGTCGCCGATGCGCAGCGGGTCGCGCCTGCGGTGCCCCGCGAGCCCACCACCCTGGCGGCACTGCCGACCACCACGCCCTTGGACCTGCGCCCCACGCCCCAGGCCCAGCCGTCCTGGCCTCAGATCGCACAGGCCTATGCACCTCTCACCGCCCCGAATGTGCACCAGGCCCAGGAGGGCGCGCCCGCGTGGCCCTATCTGGCCACGGCCGCGGCACCGGCGCCTCAAGCGGCAGACGACTTCCCGCTGGGTTTCGCCCTGGCGCAGCTGCTGGGCATTTACATCTTGGCGCAGAACCGGCACGGCCTGGTCATCGTCGACATGCACGCGGCGCACGAACGCATCGTGTATGAGCGCCTCAAGGCCGCCGAGGCTGACGGCGCGCCGCTGGCGGTGCAGCCGCTGCTCATCCCCGCCGCCTTCGCCGCCAGCGACGTCGAGATCGGCGTGGCCGAGGATCATGCCCAGACGCTGCACAGCCTGGGCATGGCCCTGGACCGCGCCGGCCCGAACAGCCTGGTGGTGCGCTCCACCCCGGCCATGCTGGCGCATGCCGACCCCATCCGCCTGGCACGTGGCGTGCTGGCCGATCTGGCGGCTCAGGGCGCCAGCGCCTTGCTCCAGGAGCGGCGCAACGCGCTGCTTGCGAGCATGGCATGCCATGGCGCGGTGCGCGCCAACCGTCAACTCACTCTGGCAGAGATGAACGCCCTGCTGCGCGACATGGAACGCACCCAGCGCGCCGATCAGTGCAACCATGGGCGACCGACCTGGCGGCAGATCGGCTTGGCCGAACTCGACGCCCTGTTCCTGCGCGGGCAATGAACGGCCCCCGCTTCCAGACTGAGCCCGTGGTCTGCCTGGTCGGACCGACCGCCAGCGGCAAGACCGCGGCCGCGCTGCAGAT
>JAKAFC010000254.1 GCA_021818065.1 Pseudomonadota bacterium | reverse complement strand
CAGCCCTCGCCGCGCGCTCATCGACCGCGCCCAACTGCCGCGGCTTCCCGCCGACACCTGGGCCTGGGCCGCGCTCGTCGCGCTGGCGATCGTGGCGATCCTGTGGGTGTTTCGATGAGGCGCGCACGGCCATGAACGATCGCGTTGCGCCGCTGCTGCAAGCCCTGGCCTGGGCCACGTCACACCGGCCTGAAACCCTGGCGATGGCGCTGGCCCTGTTGGCGGCCCCCGCATGGCTGCTGCTGGAACAGCTCGTGCGCAGGCCGCTGCGGCGGCACCCGGTCGCGCTGGCCTTGGCGCAGCGCCTGCGCTGGGCGCTGCGCGCGCTGTGGCTGGCGCTGGTGTTGCGCGCCGAGGCCGAGCTGTTGCACGCCCATCTGCGGGAACTCGACTGGCTGCCGCCGCTGATGCGCCTGTTGCCCATCGGCGTGCTCACCTGGCTGGCGATCCGCCTGGTGCAAGCCGCCGGCGAAGTGGCGCTGCTGCGCCGCGGCGGCGTGCAGTTGCCCGACGATCCCCGGCTGCTCGACGTCGACCTGCACGCCCGCGGCGCGATCACGCGGGCGCGCGTGTTCACCCGCGTGGCTAGCCTGCTCATCGCGCTGGTGGGTCTGTCGGGGATGCTCATGAGCATCCCCGACGTGCGGCAGATCGGCACCAGCCTGCTGGCCTCCGCCGGCATCGCCGGGGTGGTGGTGGGCTTTGCCGCGCGGCCGGTGCTCAGCAACCTGCTCGCCGGCCTGCAGATCGCGCTGACCGAACCCATCCGCATCAACGACGTGCTGATCGTCCAAGGCCAGTGGGGCCGGGTGGAGGAAATCACCGGCACTTACGTGGTGTTTCGCATCTGGGACGAGCGGCGCATGATTTTTCCGCTGCAGTGGTTCATCGAAAACCCGTTCGAGAACTGGACGCGCACCAGCGCCAGCCTGCTGGCGAGCGTGTACGTCTGGGTCGATTACGCCATGCCCATCGAGCCCATCCGCGCCGAGTTGCAGCGCCTTTGCGCGCAAGACCCGGACTGGGACGGACGGCTGACCAAGGTGCACGTCACCGACGCCAACCAGTTCGGCCAGCAGGTGCGCCTGCTGGTGAGCGCCGCCAACTCGGCGCGCTCCTGGGAGCTGCAGTGCCGGGTGCGCGAAGGGGTGATCGCCTACTTGCAGCAGCACTGGCCGCAGCATCTGCCGCGGCATCGGCTGCAACTGCAACCGGACGCGCCCGGCCCGCACGATCCTCCCGGCCCGCGACCCGCTGATTGATGCCGCTCAAAGGATCTGCGCGTCGAAAGGCGGCCTGCGGTCAGGGTCGGCGGTTTCGGCGTGTTCGGGCGCCGCGCGGGACCACGGTGTCCCTAGAATCAGCCTCACACGACCCGCCAAGCGGCGCCACAACGAGGAGACAGCGATGCGCATCCTGATCGCCGAAGACGACCAGGTCCTGGCCGACGGCCTGACCCGGTCGCTGCGCGCCAGCCACTATGCCGTCGACCAGGTCGCCGACGGCGCGGCGGCGGACTCGGCCCTGCAGACCAGCGAGTTCGACATGCTGATCCTCGACCTCGGCCTGCCACGCCTGTCCGGTTTCGAGGTCCTGCGCCGCCTGCGCAGCCGCGGCAGCCTGCTGCCCGTGCTCATCCTCACCGCGGCCGACAACGTGGAAGACAAGGTGCGCGGCCTCGACCTCGGGGCCGACGACTACATGGCCAAGCCTTTCGAGCTGGCCGAGCTGGAAGCGCGCGTGCGGGCGCTGACCCGCCGCGGCATGGGCGGCGCCAGCTCCATGATCCGCCACGGCCCGCTGAGCGTGGATCTGAGCGGGCGCGTGGTGATGCTGGACGACCGCGTGGTGGACTTGTCCGCGCGCGAACTGGCCCTGCTCGAAGTGCTGCTGCAACGCGCCGGCCGCCTGGTGAGCAAGGACCAGTTGGTCGACCACCTCTGCGTGTGGGGCGAGGAAGTCAGCACCAATGCGATCGAGGTCTATATCCACCGCCTGCGCAAGAAGATCGAGGTCGGTCCGGTGCATATCGCCACCGTGCGCGGCCTGGGTTACTGCCTGGAAAAAATCCCGAGCAACCCGCAACAGGCCGCCTGAACCGATGGCCCGGGGCGGTCAGCGCCGCCAGCCCACCAGCCCGAATCATGGCGAGCCTGCCCAAGACCACCGAGCATGGCGATGCGCCGCCCGACACCGCGCCGCTCGATGAAGTCGCGCATCCGCGGCGCAGGCCCAGGCAACGCTCGTTGTTCGGCGAGATCCTGGACTGGATGCTGGTGCCGCTGCTGCTGGTGTGGCCCCTGTCCATCGGCATCACCTACATGGTGGCGCAAGCCATCGCCACCCATCCCTTCGACCAGGGCCTGGAGCGCCGCGTAGCCGTCCTGGCGGAACTGGCGCAGCGCAGTCCCGCGGCCGCGCTGCCGCTGCTGCGGCGCACGCAAACCGACGCCCTGTCCAGCGGCGATCGCGTCTTCATGCAGCTGCGCGGCGCGGGGGGACGGGTCAGAT
>JAKAFC010000088.1 GCA_021818065.1 Pseudomonadota bacterium | reverse complement strand
GCCGACCTGGAAGGCGCGCCCTGGCCTTACCCGCAACAGACCTTCGACGGCGTCATCGTCACCAATTACCTGTGGCGGCCGCTGCTGCCGTCCATCGTGCACGCCGTGGCTCCCGGCGGTGTGCTGTTGTACGAGACCTTCGCGCTCGGTCAAACCAGCATCGGCAAGCCGACGAATCCCGACTTCCTGCTGCGCCCCGGGGAATTGCTCGACGCCGTGCGGCCGACGCTGCGCGTCGTGGCCTACGAAGACGGCTTTGTCGACACCCCGCATCCGGCCTATGTGCAGCGCATCGCCGCGGTGCGCGAGGCGCCCGGCGCGCGCGCGGCAGACCGATACAATCTCATGCTTTGATTCGCAGCAAGCGCAGAACATGCCCTCACACCCTCTGGCCATCCGCGGCAGCATCGTTGCCCTGGTGACCCCCATGCATTCCGACGGCAGCGTCGATTACCCCGCGCTGCGCAGGCTGGTCGACTGGCACATCGACCAAGGCACCGACTGCATCAGCCCGGTGGGCACCACGGGCGAATCGCCCACCATCCCGGTGGACGAGCACATCGAGATCGTGCGCACCGTGGTCGAGCAGGTGGCGGGCCGTGTGCCGGTGATGGCCGGGGCCGGCGCCAATTCCACGCGCGAAGCCATCGAGCTCTCGCGTCGCTGCAAGGAGGTCGGCGCCGACTGCGTGCTCAGCGTCGTGCCCTACTACAACAAGCCGACGCAGGACGGCATGGTGGCGCATTTCAGCGCTATCGCCGAAGCCGTGGACATCCCCGTGGTGCTGTACAACGTGCCTGGCCGCACCGTCGCCGATATGAGCGTGGAAACCGCGCTGCGTCTGGCCGAGGTGCCCGGCATCATCGGCATCAAGGAGGCGTCGGGCAACATCGACCGCGCCGCGCAACTCATCAAGCACGCGCCACCGAGCTTTTCCATCTACTCCGGCGACGACCCCACCGCGGTGGCGCTGATGCTGTTGGGCGGTCATGGCAACGTCAGCGTCACCGCCAATATCGTGCCGCGGCAGATGCATGCGCTGTGCGCTGCGGCCCTGGCCGGTGATGCCGCCCTGGCCAGCAAGCTGCACTTCGCGCTGATCGAACTCAACCAGCTGCTGTTCTGCGAGCCCAACCCCATTCCGGCCAAGCAGGCCCTGCATCTGATGGGCCGGATCGGCCCCGGCCTGCGTCTGCCCCTGACCCCGCTCCAGGCCTCCAACCTGGCCCCGCTGCGCCGCGCGCTGCAGGGCCTGGGCCTGCTCGATGTCGCTTCCTGATTTTCAGACCCTCTACCGCGTATGAACCCATCCAAAACCTGGCGACTCGGCGCCCTGTCCCTCGCCCTGGGTGCTGGCGCCCTGCTGAGCGGCTGCTCTTCCCTGAACTCGGTCGTCCAAGGCAAGAGCGTCGATTACGAGAGCGCCAAGCAAGGCAATCCGCTGGAAGTGCCGCCCGACCTGACGCAACTGGCGCGCCAGGAGCGCTACGTCATTCCCGGAAGCCCCAACGCCCCGGTCAGCGCCCTGGCGTACGACAAGGGGGTGCAGACCGCCGAGCAGGTCGCCAAGGCCAATGCGGTCCTGCCGCAATACCCCGGCATGCGCATCGACCAGGCTGGAGCGCAGCGCTGGCTGGTGGTCGACGCCACGCCCCAGCAACTGTGGGAGAAGGTCAAGGGCTTCTGGCAGGAAAACGGCTTCTACCTCACGCAGGCCGACGCCACCACCGGGGTGATGGAGACCGACTGGGCGGAAAACCGCGCCAAGCTGCCGCAGGACTTCGTCCGCAAGTACCTGGGCAAGGTGTTCGACAGCCTGTACGACACCGGCACACGCGACCGCTTCCGCACCGTGTTCGAGCGCACGCCCGATGGCAAGGGCACGCAGATCTACATCACCCACCAGACCATGAAAGAGGTCTACAACTCCAACGACAAGTCCACCACGGCGTGGGAGCCCGCCACCCCCGACCCCGGACTCAACACCATCTTTCTGCGCAAGCTGATGGTCACACTCGGCATGAGCGAGGAAGCGGCCCAACAGCGTGTGAACAACCCGACGCCGATTGCGCCGCCGGTCAAGGCCGAACTGATCAACGACGGCCTCGGACTGCAGTTGCAAGAGGGCTTCGATACCGCCTGGCGCAAGATCAGCCTGGCAATCAACACCTCCGGGTTCACCGTCATCGACCGCAACCGCGCTGCGGGTCAGTTCGATGTGCGCTACATCAGCGCCGAGGCCGCGCTCAAGGCCTCGCAGGACAGCACCGGATTCTTCGGCAAGCTGTTCGGCAAGAAGGAGTCGGAGCCCAAGCCGGCCGACTACCGCATCGTTCTGCAGTCGTCCGGGACGCAGACCGTGGTCAGCGTCCAGACCCTGGAAGGCAAACCGCTGCAGACCGACGATGCCCGCAAGATCCTGCAGATCCTGCAGCAACAGGTACAGTAACCCGGGCTGATCTGCCGCAGCCCGACGGCGCGGCAGATCCACTCCCTGCGCAGCGTGCAGGCAACAAAAAAGCCGACTTGCGTCGGCTTTTTTGCATCTGCGAAAAACAGATTACTTGGCAGCGCTGGCGCCAGAGGCAGCGTGGGCGGGAGCCGAAGCAGCAGCCGGAGCCGAAGCGGCAGCAGGAGCCGAAGCAGCCTTGGACGCGGCAGCAGCCGGGGCGGAAGCAGCGGCGGGAGCCGAAGCAGCAGCGGGAGCGGAAGCAGCGGGAGCAGCTTCTTCTTTCTTACCGCAAGCGGCCAGTGCAAGAGCGGCGATCATGGATGCCAGCAGAATGGACTTTTTCATTACTTTCCTCTAAGCGTCAGTCAAAATGGGCGTGGCCCGAAAAATTCATAACCGTCCTGATTGAACCTGAATGAACCGAATTGCAACCAGAACCGGTAGCACATCAAGCTCAGCGCATAAGTATAACGAGACTTCGGGTTATCCCCGTGTTGCAAATTTACGCTTCAAAAATACCGTGTGGTTTATTTGTCACAATCCCAGCACCGAGGCCGGAAAGGCAGGTGTGGCCTGCTGCCAGGCCTCCTCGAAACGCTGACGCAGCAGATGCACCCGCGGTGGCGTCTGACAGTGCATGCCGCCGCCCCAGGTCGCGGTGCAGGCGTAGACCGCCTGCGTGGGTGTGCAGGCCATCTCCGGGAGGTCGCGCCGCTGCGACGCGGTGATCTGCCTGCAGGCGATCAGGTGGGCGAAGTCGCGGCGAAACGCCGCAAAGCGTGGAAAGCGCAGCCGCACATCGCTCCAATCCACCGCCAGGAGCCGCAAGGCCTCATGGCGTGTCGGGTCGCGCAGCGCCCAGCGTTCGAGTTGCCGCACGAAGCCGGGTTGCTGCAGCGGCCAGGCGCTGAAATCGGCACTGCAGCACAGCAGGACAGACTCTTGATCGGCAACGAGCGCTTGCAGCGCCGCATGGGTTGCGGCGCGGGTGTCCAGCGCCAGATCGCCCGGCGCATCGGGCGGTTGCGCGGCGGCGCCGCGCCCGGCGGCCTCGATCGGGGTCACCTCAGCCGTCCTGCGCGCCTGGCTGCAGCCAGCCTTGCGCGCACCAGTCGGCCAGGGCCGCGAGTTCGGTGGCCGTGGCGCTTCGTACCTGCGCGGCCTCCAGACCCTGGGCATCAGCCAGGGTGCGCAGCAGTGCCGAGGTCGCCAGCGGGGCCGGGACTTCCTCACCGTTGAAGTAGACGGTGCGCGCGGTGTAGAGCATCTTGCTGCGACGGTCGAGCCGACAGCCGTTCTGGCGGCAGGCGCGCTTGAGCGCCGCGGTGGTGGCGTCGCTGCCATCGAACCATACCTGGGGCTTGGGGTTGGTGAGATAGGCCCCGAGCACGTTCTCGAAAAACGCGGCGTCGGGCTTGAGCCGGGCAAAGGCCTGCGCGGCAAACCGCACCATGGCGGCAGGCAGCAGCGCCGGGGCTGCGCCGGGACGCAACGCCGGGTCGGTATAGATCGCCCCGCCCTGCTGCGCCTCGGCCAGCTGCCACAGCGCTTCCTTGAGCAGTTCGCCCTGCGGCGGCGCGCGAAAGCCGATGGAGTAAGTCATGCAGTCGCCGCCGACGGCGATGCCGTCGTGCCCCCAGCCAGGCGGCAGATAGAGCATGTCCCCCGCCTCGAGGATGACGTCTTCCTCGGGCGTGAAGTGTGCCAGCAGCTTGACGGGCTTGCCGGGCTGCAGTGTGGGATCGGTGACAGGGCCGATGCGCCAGCGCCTGCGGCCCGCAGCCTGCAGCAGAAAGACGTCGTAGGCGTCCTGGTGCGGGCCGACGCCGCCGCCATCGCTGGCCCAGGAGATCATCAAGTCGTCCAGACGCGCATCGGGGATGAAGCGAAATTGCCGCAGCAGCTGGCTGGCGGCATCGACGTGCAGGTTCACGCCCTGCACCAGCAAGGTCCAGTTGGCTTGCGCCACAGGAGGCAGCTGCCTGCGCGTGAAGGGGCCATGATCGAGTTGCCAGCGGCGGCCCTGGCGTTGCAGCAGCCGGGACTCGACGTCGTCGTCGCCCGCCAACACAAACAGTTGCGCGCGGCTGAGCAGCGGCTTGAAGCCGGGAAAGGCCTGGCGCAGCAGCAGCGGCTTGCGCTGCCAAACCTCGCGCAAGAAGCGGGCTTCGGTGAACGCACCCCATTGCAGGGTCGCGGCGGACGCGGTTGTCATGTTCCAATGCGGGCAGACGGTTGGCCGTCCCCCTGGTCGTTGTCAGATACCCTGCGAGCATACCCATGAAAATCACCGAAGGCCTTGTCGCCACCCTATCCTGGCGCATGACGGACTCGCAAGGCGAGTTGATCGACGAGAACGCCGAGGGCGACGACTTTTACGTCGGCGGCGACGATCTGCTGCCGCGCATGGCCGAGCAAATGCTTGGCAAGGGCGTGGGAGATTCCGGCGACATCTACCTGCAGCCCGACGACGCCTTCGGCGACTACGACGCCGACTTGCTGCTGGTCGAAGATCGCAAGCTGTTTCCCGCCGAACTGGAAGAAGGCATGATGTTCGAGCAACTGCCCGAAGGCTGCTCCGACGGCGCCGAAGGCGTGTTCTACACCGTGACCGAGATCCACGACGACAAGGTGCTGCTCGACGGCAACCATCCTCTGGCCGGCTTGGCGCTGCGCATCGAGTACACCGTGCTCGACGTGCGCGCCGCCGACCCGGACGAAATCGAGGCCAAGAGCGCGCTGCTCGATTCGGCCGATGCCGGGCTGTTCATGCCCGGGGAAAAGTAAAACTCAGCGCGTCTCGGTGCGCGACAGCTCACGCCGTCGCCGCGCTTGCTTGCGGGCGCGCCATTCCAGGCGCAGGTGCAGACTCCAGCCCAGGCGAGTGACGGCATAGCCGATGACGGCCAGGATCAGCGCCAGCAGCGGCACACCGACGAACAGCGGCGTGCCCAGATTCCGCGCCCAATGCGCCAGCGCCACGGTGGAATCCCACAGACGCAGCCAGTCGAAATCGGGCGGCGCCGTCAGCGCCTGACCGGCATGCGCGGGTGACACCACGCTGCCCAGCTTGTAGGCCACGAGGTAGAGCGGCACGATGGTCAGCGGATTGCTGTAGAGCGTGACCACCAGCGCGATAGGAAAGTTGCAGCGCGCCGCCATGGCGATGAGCCCGGCGGTGAGCATCTGGAATGGTCCGGGAATCAGCCCGCCGATCATGCCCGCGGCCACGGCCAGCGCCACGCTACGGCGGTTCAGGCTCCAGAGCGACGGATGCGCGATGTACTTGGCGAACGGCCGCAGCCAGCGGCTGTCCTGCATGGCCTCGAACTTGCGCACCAGCGCTTTTGCCCAACGGCGTGCCATCGTGTGTCTGCGCTGTCGGCTCAGTGCGCGCCGGTGGAGCCGAAGCCCCCGGTGCCGCGTGCGGTGGCGTCGAAACTATCGACCACCTCCCACTGCGCCTGCACCACGGGCACGAGCACCATTTGCGCGATGCGCTCCATGGGCTGCACGGTGTAGGCGGCGCTGCCGCGGTTCCAGCAGCTCACCATCAGCGGCCCCTGGTAGTCGGAATCGATCAGCCCGACCAGATTGCCCAGCACCACACCATGCTTGTGCCCAAGGCCCGAGCGCGGCAGCAGCATGGCGCACAGACCGGGGTCAGCAATGTGCATGGCCAGGCCAGTGGGGATGAGCTCGGCCTGGCCGGGCTGCAGGGTCAGCGGGGCATCGATGCAGGCGCGCAGGTCCATGCCGGCGCTACCCGGGCTGGCGTAGGCCGGAAGCTGCTGGCGCAGACGGTCATCGAGAAGGCGAACAGCGATGCGGGGCTGAGACAAGACGAATCCTTGGTGGGTGACGAGGTTGAATCGGAACGGTTGAACTTGGCGCGACGCTGCACGGCGCTTCAGCGGCCTGAAGGTGTCAGCCGGACGGCAATCTCGGCCACCAACTTGCGCGCCAACATCAGCTTGTCGCCGCGGCCCAGGGGGCGGTGGCCGTCGGCGTCGAACAACTCCAACTGGTTGTCGTCGCGGCCGAAGGTATCGGGCCCGAGGTTGCCCACCAGCAGTGGCACCTTCTTGCGCAGCCGCTTGGCCGCGGCGTGCTCGGCCAGGTTTTCGCTTTCGGCGGCGAAACCCACGCAGAACGGCGGCGCGGGCAAGGCGGCAACCGTGGCGAGGATGTCGGGGTTGGGCTGCAGGGCCAGGGTCGGCGCGGCCCCGCCATCCTGCTTCTTTTGTTTCTGTGCGTGCACCTGCAACGGCCGCCAGTCGGCCACGGCCGCGGTGGCGACGAACACCTGGGCGCTGCCGACCTGCGCCATCACCGTATCGAACATCTCCTGCGCGCTGGTCACCTCCAGCCGCTGCACGCCATGCGGTGCGGGCAGCGCCGTGGGGCCACTCACCAGCACCACGCGAGCCCCAGCTTCACGCGCCGCGCGAGCCACGGCGTAGCCCATCTTGCCGCTGGAGCGGTTGGTCAGGCCGCGCACCGGGTCGATGGCCTCGAACGTCGGCCCGGCGGTGACCAGCACGGTGCGGCCGCTGAGCACCTTGGGCTGAAACGCGGCGACGATGTCTTGCAGCAGGTCGTCGGGTTCGACCATCCGGCCCTCGCCAACCTCGCCGCAGGCTTGCTCGCCCGCGGCCGGGCCGCTGATCAGCGCGCCGTCGTCCTGCAGCTGGGCGACGTTGCGCCGCGTGGCGGGATGGCCCCACATTTCGCGGTTCATCGCCGGGGCGAACAGCACGGGTTTGTTGGACGCCAGCAGCAGGGTCGAGAGCAGATCGTCGGCGATGCCATGGGCCGCCTTGCCCAGCACGTCCGCCGTGGCCGGCGCGACCACCACCAGGTCGGCGGCACGCGTCAGCTCGATATGCGCCATGCCGTTGCCCACGCGGGTGTCCCACAGATCATCAAACACCGGACGGCCGGTAAGCGCCTGGAAGGTGGCGGCGCCGACGAAGCGCGCCCCGGCGGCTGTCAGCACCACCTGCACCGTGGCCCCGGCCTTGACCAGCAGGCGCGCAAGCTCGGCCGCCTTGTAGGCCGCCACCCCGCCGGTGACGGCGAGGACGATGTGCTTGCCCTGCAGATCCATCGCCGCCCCGCGCGATCAGGCGCCCAGACGCTGTTGCAGCAAACCCTTGGCCTGCGCCAGCGCGGCCTCGATCTGCGCCGGCTGGGTGCCCCCGGCCATGGCGAAATCGGGCCGGCCACCGCCCTTGCCGCCCACGGCCTGCGCCGCGGCGCTGACCAGGTCGCCTGCCTTGATCTGTTGGATGCGATCCGCGCTCACCCCAGCGGCGAGTTGCACCTTGTCGCCCTCGGCGCTGGCTAACAACACCACGCCGGTCTTGAGCTTGGACTTGATGCGGTCCACCGCCTCGCGCAGGCCCTTGGCGTCCAGCCCATCCATGCGCGCCAGCAGCACCGCGGTGCTTCCAATCGTGATGGCCTGTGCCACCAGGGCGTCGCCCTGCGCCGCGGCCTGCTGCGCGCGGATCTGGCTCAGGTCTTTTTCGAGCTGGCGCTGCTGGTCCAGCAGTTGCTCGACCTTCAGCGCCGCCTCCTCGGCGGGGGCTTTAAGGCTGCGCGACAGCCGCGTCACCAGGGCGTTCTGCTTCTGCACGAAGGCCAGCGCGTTCAAGCCGGTGATGGCTTCGACGCGGCGGATGCCCGCGGCCACGCCGCCCTCGAACACGATCTTGAACAGCCCGATGTCGCCAGTGCGCGCCACATGGGTGCCGCCGCACAGTTCGCGCGAGCTGCCGATGTCGAGCACGCGCACGGTGTCACCGTACTTTTCGCCGAACAGCATCATGGCGCCCAGGCCCTTGGCCTCGTCGATGGGCATGACGCGGGCCACCGTCGCGGCATTGGCCAGGATCTCCTCGTTCACCATGCGCTCGACGCGGGCGATCTCGTCGTCGCTCATCGGCGCGTCGTGGGCGAAGTCAAAGCGTGTCTTGTCGGCATCGACCAGCGAACCCTTCTGCTGCACATGCTCGCCCAGCACCAGCCGCAGCGCCTTGTGCATCAGATGGGTGACGCTGTGGTTGCGCATGGTGGCCGCACGGCGCGCGCCATCCACCTGCGCGGCGACGATCTCGCCGACCTTGAGGCTCCCGGACTCCAGCGTACCGTGGTGGCCGAACACCTCGGCCTGCACCTTTTGCGTGTCGTGCACGACAAAGCGCAGATCGCACGAATCGCCCTCGAACAGCACGCCGCTGTCACCCACTTGGCCGCCGGACTCGGCGTAGAACGGGGTGCGGTCGAGTACCACCACGCCGCTGTCTCCCGACTGCATTTGCGCGACCGAGGTGCCGTCTTTGTAGAGCGCGACCACCCGCGCCTCCTTCACCAGCAGGTGCTCGTAGCCGTCGAAGCTGGTTTTGTCGCCCGCGTAGTCGAGCGCGGCCTGCATCTTGAACTTGCCCGCGGCACGCGCCTGCTCGCGCTGGCGTGCCATGGCGGCGTCGAAGGCGTCTTCATCGACCTTGACACCATGCTCACGGCACACGTCCTGCGTGAGGTCGAGCGGAAAGCCGAAGGTGTCGTGGAGTTTGAAGGCCAGTTCTCCGGCCAGCAGATTGCCGCCCGCGGCGCGCAGTGCGGCCAGCTCGGCATCGAGCATGCCCATGCCGTGTTCGATGGTCTCGAAGAAGCGGCCTTCTTCGGCTTGCAACACGTCGGCCACGCGGTGGCGCGCCTCGGTCAGTTCGGGATAGGCCGCGCCCATCTGTGCGACCAGATCGGGCACCAGGCGGTAGAAGAACGGCTGGCGCACGCCCAACTTGTAGCCGTGACGGATGGCGCGGCGCACGATACGGCGCAGCACGAAGCCCCGTCCTTCGTTGCCGGGGATGACGCCATCGACGATGAGAAAGCTGCAGGCGCGGATATGGTCGGCGATCACCTTGAGCGAGGCGTGCGACAGGTCGTGCGTGCCGGTTTCGCGCGCCGCCGCCTTGATGAGCGCCTGAAACAGGTCGATGTCGTAATTGCTATGCACATGCTGCAGCACTGCGGCAATGCGCTCCAGCCCCATGCCGGTGTCGACGCAGGGCTTGGGGAGCGGCTTCTGGCGGAAGATGGCCAGCTTGTATCCCGTGCCGTCCTTGCTCACCAGGCCGATGCCGCCTTCGGCCTCGACCGCCTGCTTGCGCGCCTTGGCCTGGTCTTCGCTGTCGAAGCGCTCCTCGCCCGCGGCGTAGCGCTCGAACTGCATGAACACCAGGTTCCAGATTTCGATGTAGCGGTCGCCGTCTTCCTCCGGCGATCCGGGCGGGCCGCCCCACACCTCGGGGCCGTGGTCGTAAAAAATCTCGCTGCACGGCCCGCACGGGCCGGTGTCGGCCATCTGCCAGAAGTTGTCGGAGGCGTAGCGCGCGCCCTTGTTGTCGCCGATGCGGATGATGCGCTCGGCCGGCACACCCACCTCCTTGGCCCAGATGTCATACGCCTCGTCGTCCTCGGCGTACACCGTGACCCAGAGTTTTTCCGCCGGCAGCTTGTAGACGGTGGTCAGCAGTTCCCAGGCGTAGCGGATGGCCTCGCGCTTGAAGTAGTCGCCAAAGCTGAAGTTGCCCAGCATCTCGAAAAAGGTGTGGTGCCGCGCGGTGTAGCCGACGTTTTCCAGATCGTTGTGCTTGCCGCCGGCGCGCACGCAGCGCTGCGCGGTGGTGGCGCGCTTGTAGGGGCGCACGTCCTGGCCGAGGAACACGTCCTTGAACTGCACCATGCCCGAGTTGGTGAACAGCAGCGTCGGGTCGTTGCCCGGCACGAGCGAGGACGAAGCCACGCGGGTCGCGCCCTGCGATTCGTAATAGGCCAGAAATTTTTCGCGGATGTCGGAGACGTTCATGGGCGGATAAGTGGCTGGGGCACAAGCGCGGAACTGGCACTGGCGCGTGGCAATGCAAAGGGCTAGATTTTAGGGCTTGCCGCCTGCTCCGCGCAGACTGTTTGCACAACGTGAGCGCGGCCGCAATTTCTTTCCCATCCCACGGAGCTGCCATGAACCGGCCCGCCAATCCGCTGTCCCTGCTCAAAGACCCCACGCTGTTCAAGACCCAGGCCTACATCGACGGCGCCTGGATCGATTCCGCCCGCCGCTTTGCCGTCACCGACCCGGCGACCAACGCCGAGCTGGCGCAGGTACCAGCGCTCGAACCCATGCACGCGCAACTCGCCATCGACGCCGCAGATGCCGCCTGGCCTGCCTGGCGCGCCCTGCCGGCCAAGCAACGCGCCGCCATCCTGCGCAAGTGGTTCGACTTGCTGGTGGCCAACGCCGACGACCTCGCCCGGCTAATGACCGCCGAGCAGGGCAAGCCGCTGGCCGAGGCCAAGGGCGAAGTGCTCTACGGCGCCAGTTTCGTGGAATGGTTCGCCGAAGAGGCCAAGCGCGTATACGGCGAGACCATTCCCAGCCCCGACGCCACCAAACGCCTGCTGGTGCTCAAGCAGCCCGTGGGGGTCTGCGCCGCCATCACGCCGTGGAATTTCCCGTTGGCCATGATCACCCGCAAGGTCGCCCCGGCGCTGGCTGCGGGCTGCCCGGTGGTCATCAAGCCCGCCGAGCAAACGCCGCTGACCGCGCTGGCTGCGGCCGAACTGGCGCACCGCGCCGGCATTCCGCGCGGTGTGCTCAATGTGCTCACGGCCGACGGCGACGGCTCGATCGCCATCGGCCGACTGCTCTGTGCCTCGCCAGTGGTGCGGCATCTGTCGTTCACCGGGTCCACCGAGGTCGGCCGCATCCTCATGGCGCAGTCGGCGCCGACCATCAAGAAGCTGTCGCTGGAACTCGGCGGCAACGCGCCCTTCATCGTGTTCGACGACGCCGACCTCGACTCGGCCATCGAGGGCGCCATGGCCAGCAAGTACCGCAACGCCGGCCAGACCTGCGTCTGCGCCAACCGCCTGTATGTGCAGGACGGCATCTACGACCGCTTCGTCGAACGCTTGGCGCAGGCCGTGGGCAGCCTGAAAGTGGGCGACGGC
>JAKAFC010000087.1 GCA_021818065.1 Pseudomonadota bacterium | reverse complement strand
CTGACGGCCCGCCACCAGGGGCTGGAGAGCACCAAGGATCTGCCGCAGGCCGCCACCCTATGCGGTCAGTGCCAAGTGGTGTGCCCGATGAAAATTCCCCTGCCCGATCTGCTGCGCACCCTGCGCGAGCAGCAGTTCACCCGTGGCATGCGCCCGGGCATGGAACGCTGGGCGTTGCGGCTGTGGGGCTATGCCGCACGGCATCCCTGGCTGTATCGCACCGGGGCCACGGTGGCGTCGCGCCTGCTGCGCCTGCTGGGTGGGGAACATCGGCGTCTGCACCACCTTGCCGGGGCGTCGGGCTGGACCGCGTATCGCGACCTGATCACCCCGGCGCAGCCGACGTTCAAGCAGCAGTTCGCCCAGCGCGCCAAAGGCTCGGCGCCGCGCTGAGCCGGCGCTAGCCCTGCGGTGTCTGCACCGGAGGCGACTGCAGCGGATCGAACCACTGCCCGCCGCGGTAGATCTCAAACGGTGTGAAGTTGGACTTGTAGGCCATTTTGCGGCTGTGCGCGATCCAGTACCCCAGATAGACGTGCGGCAACTGCATGCTGCGCGCCTGGTCGATCTGCCACAGCACGTTGTAGGTGCCGTAACTGCTGCCGGCATCCGCTGGTTCGAAAAAGGTGTACACCGCCGAAAGGCCATCCGACAGTACGTCGACCACGGACACCATCTTCAGCGCTCCCAGTTCTTCACCGGCCGCCGCGGGGGCGCGGAACTCGACCAGCCGGGTGTTGACCCGGCTTTGCAGCAGAAACTGGGCGTACTGGTCGATGCTGTCGTGGTCCATGCCGCCGCCGGTATGGCGCGCGGCCTGGTAGCGCAAGTAGAGCTGGTAATGCTCGGGGATGAACCCGAGCTTGAGCACCCGTACCGTGAGGTTGCCATGCCGCGCCCAGCAGCGCTTTTGCGCCCGGTTGGGCTGGAACGCGCGCGTCAGCACGCGGATGGGCAGACAGGCCTGGCAGTCCTCGCACTGGGGGCGGTAGGTGAACAAACCGCTGCG
The DNA here is from genome assembly GCA_021818065.1 of Pseudomonadota bacterium. GTDB lineage: Bacteria > Pseudomonadota > Gammaproteobacteria > Burkholderiales > Burkholderiaceae_C > Thiomonas. The sequence continues at coordinate 10,547 of JAKAFC010000087.1, read as the reverse complement.
GCGGAATCCGGCGCGTACCAGGTCGGAATAGACATCGGCGTTGATCAGATGGCTGGGCGTGGCCACCTGCGAGCGGGCCAATCGGCCGGGCAGGTAGCTGCAGGGATAGCTTGCCGTGGCATAGAACTGCAGGGTGGTCAGCGGGAGTTCTTTGGGGTGAGTCACAGCCAGCGCGCGCAGTCGGTGAGAAAAGTCGATTCATCATACTGCCAGCCCTGCACCGCGGCCTCCGCCGTGGTTTCTGCCACGTGCTGCAGAAACGCGGCGCGCGGGATGGCGTGCGCTCCCATCTGCGCCAGATAGACCGTCTGCTGCTGACAGTCGATGAGGGGGATGTTCTGCCGCAAGCAGACACCGCACAGCGCCATCAGCAGGGTCTTGGAGCCGTCGGCCACGGTGGTGAACATCGACTCGCCGTAGAACATGCGCCCGATGCATACGCCGTACAGCCCGGCACGCAGCGTGTCGTCGATCCAGAGTTCGAAGCTGTGCGCCATGCCGCGGGCATGCAGATCGCCGTAGGCGCGCAGCATGGCGGGGGTGATCCAGGTGCCGCTGGCCGCGCGCTGCGCGCCACATTGCTGCATGACCTGGAGGAAGGCTGTGTCCACCCGCAGCCGCACTCCCGGTGTGCGCAGGTAGCGCCGGGCCGATTGCCGCAGTGAACGCGGCACGCGCAGTTCATCCGGCCGTAGCACCATGCGCGGATCGGTGCTCCACCACAGAATCGGCTCACCCGGGCTGAACCAGGGAAAGATGCCGCCGCGATAGGCGCGCTCCAGCGTCTCGGCGTCGAGCGCGCCACCCGAGGCGAGCAGACCGGGGAACGGCGACAATGCATCCAACGCCTGCGATGCGGGCGGAAATGCGGCGCCCGGTGCGAGCCGGGGAATCTGCCATCTCATGGCGCGATAGCGAAGCGATTCATCATGCCAATTTACCAATTTGCCCAGTGGCGGCCGGAACTGGGGGAACAGGTCTACGTTGCCCCAGGCGCGCAGGTCATCGGCCGTGTGCGCCTGCTTGCGCGCTCCAGCGTGTGGTTCGGTGCTGTGCTGCGTGGCGACAACGAGCCCATCGAGGTCGGGGAAGAGTCGAACGTGCAGGACGGCGCCGTGCTGCATACCGATCCTGGCTATCCGCTACACATCGGGCCGCGCGTCACCATCGGGCATCAGGCCATGCTGCACGGTTGCAGCGTGGGTGAAGGCAGCCTGATCGGCATTGGTGCGGTGATCTTGAACGGTGCGCAGATCGGCCGCAACTGTCTGGTGGGTGCCGGCGCGCTGGTGCCCGAAGGGCGGGTGTACCCCGACGGCACGCTGCTGCTGGGCGCACCGGCGCGGGTGGCGCGCGAGTTGACGGCCGAGCATATCGCCGCCATGCACGCCAACTCCCGGCACTACGTCGAGCGCGCGCGACAATTCATGCAAGACCTCCAACTCATCCATCCATGAGCGATCAACTCGTCAAATTCATGCTCGGTACCGGCCATGTGCGCGGTGTCATGGTGCGCCTCGAAGCCACCTGGGCCGAACTGCAGCGGCGGCGCAGCTATCCGCAGGCCGTGGCCGGACTGGTGGGGCAGATGGCCGCTGCCAGCGCGCTGCTCGCCGGCAGTCTGAAGTTCGACGGTGCCCTCATCCTGCAGATGCAGGGCGACGGCCCGCTCAAACTGGCGGTGGCCGAATGCCAGCCCGATTTCGGGCTGCGCGCCACGGCGAAGATGGATGCGGCGTTTGACGATTCGAGCGCGCTGCCGTCCGATCTGGCCGCGCTGCTGAACACCCACGGCCAGGGGCGTTGCGCCATCACCCTCGATCCGCGCAACCCGCAGTCGGGGCTGCAACCTTATCAGGGCATCGTCGCACTGACCGATGCGCAGGGCCACACCCTGCCGACGCTGGCGGCAGTGCTGGAGCAGTATCTGGCGCAGTCGGAACAGATCGACTCGATGTTGCTGCTCGCCAGCAACGCGCAGGTCGTCAGCGGCTTGCTGCTGCAGCGCATGCCGGGGGCACAGCAGGCTACCGGGGCCGCAGGCGGTAACAGCGCGGACGATGATTTCGCCCGCGCCCGCCATCTTGCCGCGACCCTGCAGGATGACGAACTGCTGCAGCTCGCGCCCGAAGATATTTTGCGGCGCTTGTTCTGGGAGGAAGAGGCGCGGGTGTTCGAGCCGCTGGCGCCGCGCTTTCATTGCACCTGCTCACGCGCCCGGGTGGCGGGCATGTTGCGCATGCTGGGACGCGGCGAGGTGGAGTCGATCCTGGCGGATCAGGGCGAGGTGGACGTGCGCTGCGAATTCTGCGGCCAGGGTTATGCGTTTGATGCCATCGACGCCGCCCAGGTGTTCGTCAACGAACTCGATCAGCCCCCGGTGTCCCCGAGCCGTCACTGACGCGGCGGTAACGGTGAGCTGGCGGCCTTTGCCGCCGTCGGGCTGACGATCTGCACAAAAATTTCATCGGGCTTGACCATGCCCATCTCGCGTCGCGCCTGATCCTGCACCCCGCTCAATCCGGTGCGCAGGTCGTGCACCTCGGCAGCGAGGCGGTCGTTGTCCTGCTGCGCCAGGGCATTGGCCTGGTTCTGCTGGCTGAGTTGGTTTTCCAGCCGCTGCACGGCAAACCAGCCCCGCTCGCCAAACCACAGCGGCCACTGCAGCAGCAGCAGCAGGCTGACGAGCAGGACGGTGACCCAGCGCATGATGCGGCGGCTTCAGCAGGCGGGATCGACTGGCACTGTCAACGCAGGCTGTAGAACACGTCGCGGCCGAGGAAGCGCGCGGTTTCGCCCAGGTTTTCCTCGATGCGCAGCAGCTGGTTGTACTTGGCGATGCGGTCGCTGCGCGACAGCGAGCCGGTCTTGATCTGACCGGCGTTGGTGGCCACGGCGATGTCGGCGATGATGCTGTCTTCGGTTTCGCCCGAGCGGTGCGAGATCACCGCGGTCCAGCCCGCGCGCTTGGCCATTTCGATGGCGGCGAAGGTCTCGGTCAGGGTGCCGATCTGGTTCACCTTGATGAGGATGGAGTTGGCCAGCTTGTCGGCGATACCGTTCTTCAGAATCGCGGTGTTGGTGACGAAGATGTCGTCGCCCACCAGTTGCACCTTCTTGCCCAGACGCGCGTTCAGCGGCTTCCAGCCGTCCCAGTCTTGTTCGGCCAGACCGTCTTCCAGCGACACAATGGGGTACTTGCCCAGCCAGTTGTCGTAGAAGTCGATCATCTCTTCGGTGGACAGCACCAGGCCTTCGCCTTCGAGGTGATATTTACCGTCCTTGTAGAACTCGCTGGCGGCCGGGTCGAGGGCGATGGCAACTTGCTCACCCGGGCGGTAGCCGGCCTTTTCGATGGCTTCGACGATGAGCTGCAGAGCAGCCTCGTGGTTGGCCACGTTGGGGGCAAAGCCGCCCTCATCGCCCACGGTGGTGGGCAGGCCGCGGTCGTGCAGGATGCCGCGCAGGGCGTGAAACACCTCGGCACCGTAGCGCAGCGCCTCGTGGAAGCTGGGCGCGCCCACGGGCATGATCATGAACTCCTGCATGTCCAGGCTGTTGTTGGCGTGCGCGCCACCGTTGATGACGTTCATCATCGGCACCGGCAGTTCGCGCGCCGAGAAGCCGCCCAGGTACTGGTAGATCGGCATGCCGGCTTCTTCGGCGGCGGCCTTGGCCACAGCCATGCTGACTGCCAGCAGGGCATTGGCGCCCAGGCGCGATTTGTTGTGCGTGCCGTCGAGGTCGATCAGGGTCTGGTCGAGGAAGGTCTGCTCGGTGGCGTCCAGCCCCATCACCGCTTCGGTGATCTCGGTGTTGATGTGTTCCACCGCACGCAGCACGCCCTTGCCGCCGAAGCGCGACTTGTCGCCGTCGCGCAGCTCCATGGCCTCGCGCGTGCCGGTCGAGGCGCCCGAGGGCACGGCGGCGCGGCCGATGAAGCCGGTCTCCAGCACCACGTCGCATTCGACGGTGGGGTTGCCGCGGCTGTCGAGAATCTCGCGGGCGGTCAGGTCAACAATGGCACTCATGAAAGCTCCTGTTCAGGCAATGGGGTAGGGAAGAGAGTCGGATGGATGGGCAGGGCAGCACTCACACGCCCTGCACGGCGATCATGCGCATGACGGCAGCACCCTCGCGAGCCTGCCGCGCCAGCAGATACTCAGCGCTTGCATAGAAGCTGCGCGCTGCATCCATGTCGGGAAACTTCAGCAACACGATGCGGCTGGGCGACCAGTCGCCTTCGAGCACTTCGACCGCGCCGCCGCGGATGCAGATCTCGGCGCCATGCGCAGCGATGGCCTGGGACGACAGCACCTTGTATTGCTCGTATTGCTGCGGGTTGGTGACGTCGACTTGGGCGAGGATGTAAGCGCTCATGGCAGCAGGGTTCAGTGGAACTGGGTTTCAAGAAAACCGCGGCGTTTGACGGTGGCGTCGATTTCTTTCAGGCTTTCGAGCAGCGCACGCATGTACTGCAGCGGCACCGCGTTGGGGCCATCGCTCAGTGCCTTGGCCGGGTTGGGGTGGGTTTCCATGAACACCCCGGCCACGCCCGCGGCCACCGCAGCGCGCGCCAGCACGGGCACGAACTCACGCTGCCCGCCGGAACTCGTGCCCTGACCACCGGGCAACTGCACCGAGTGGGTGGCGTCGAACACCACCGGGCTTTCGGTTTCGCGCATGATGGCCAGCGCACGCATGTCGGAGACCAGGTTGTTGTAGCCGAAGCTCACGCCGCGTTCGCAGGCCATGAACACGGTGTCGGGGTGGCCGGCCTGCACGGCGGCAGCGCGCGCCTTGGCGATCACGTTCTTCATGTCACCGGGGGCGAGAAACTGGCCCTTCTTGATGTTCACCGGCTTGCCCAGGCTGCTGACCGCATGGATGAAATCGGTCTGGCGGCAGAGAAAGGCCGGGGTTTGCAGCACGTCAACCACCTCGGCCACACGCGGCGCTTCCTCGGCGGTGTGCACATCGGTGAGCACCGGCACGCCAAGCTCGCGCCGCACCTTGGCGAGGATCTCCAGCCCTTGCTCCATGCCGGGGCCGCGGAACGAAGTGCCGCTGGAGCGGTTGGCCTTGTCGTAGCTGGACTTGAAAATCAGTGGGATGTCGAGGGCGCGGCAGATGTCGCGCAACTGGCCCGCCACGTCCATCTGCAACTGCTCGGATTCGACCACGCAAGGGCCGCTGATGAGGAACAAAGGCTGATCGAGCCCGACAGGAAAACCGCAGAGTTTCTGAGCGTTGGACATAGCGTGCGGGCAGGGTTCAGGCGTGGGCGGAATGGCGCTGCAGGGCGGCCTGAATGAAGGCAGTGAACAGCGGATGTCCGCCCCAAGGCGTGGACTTGAATTCCGGGTGGAACTGCACGCCGACGAACCACGGATGCACGCTCTGCGGCAATTCGACGATCTCGGTGAGGTGCTCGCGCTGCGTGATGGCCGAGATCACCAGCCCCGCCTTCTGCAAGGTGGCCAGGTAATGCTCGTTGGCCTCGTAGCGGTGGCGGTGGCGCTCGGTCACCACGTTGCCGTAGATGCCATGCGCCAGTGTGCCGGGCTTGACGTCGGAGCTTTGCGCGCCCAGCCGCATGGTGCCGCCCAGATCGGAGCCAGCGTGGCGCGTCTGCACGCTGCCGTCGCGGTCCAGCCATTCGTCGATCAGGGCGATGACGGGCTGCGGTGTGTCGGGATCGAACTCGGTGCTGTTGGCTTGCGGCAGACCGGCAACGTGGCGGGCGAATTCGATGGTGGCCACCTGCATGCCCAGGCAGATGCCCAGGTAGGGAATACGGTGCTCGCGCGCGTATTGCGCCGCGAGAATCTTGCCTTCGATGCCGCGCTTGCCGAACCCGCCGGGCACCAGCACGGCATCAAATGCATCGAGCTGGGCGATGTTGGCAGGCGACAGGGTTTCGGAGTCGAGGTAGGTGATCTCCACGCGCGCGCTGGTCTTGATGCCGGCATGGCGCAAGGCTTCGTTGAGCGATTTGTACGAGTCCGACAGATCGACGTACTTGCCCACCATGGCGATGCGCACGGTGTGCTGCGGGTGCTCGAGCGCCTGCACCAGATCGTCCCAGACCTTGAGGTTGGCGGGCGGCGCGGTGATGCCGAGCTTGTCGCAGAGGATGTCGTCGAGATGCTGCGCATGCAGCATCTGCGGAATCTTGTAGATGGTGTCCACGTCCCACACCGAGATCACCGCGTCTTCGCGCACGTTGGAGAACATGGAGATCTTGGCGCGCTCGTCGTCGGGAATTGGTCGGTCGGCGCGGCACAGCAAGGCATCGGGCGAAATGCCGATCTCGCGCAGCTTCTGCACACTGTGCTGCGTCGGCTTGGTCTTGAGCTCGCCTGCGGCCGGAATGTAGGGCACCAGCGTGAGGTGGACGAAGGCGCAGTCGCCGCGCTTCATGCGCAGGCTCATCTGCCGCGCGGCTTCGAGGAACGGCAGGGATTCGATGTCGCCCACGGTGCCGCCGATTTCCACCAGCGCCACGTCCACCGCCTCGGCCGTGCCGTCGCCAGCGCCGCGGCGGATGAAGTGCTGGATTTCGTTGGTGATGTGCGGAATCACCTGCACCGTCTTGCCCAGATACTCGCCGCGGCGCTCCTTGCGCAGCACGCTGTCGTAGATCTGGCCGGTGGTGAAGTTGTTCACCCGCCGCATGCGGGTGGTGATGAAGCGCTCGTAGTGCCCGAGGTCGAGGTCGGTTTCGGCGCCGTCTTCGGTGACGAACACCTCGCCGTGCTGGAACGGGCTCATCGTTCCCGGATCGACGTTGATGTAGGGATCGAGCTTGATGAGGGTGACTTTGAGGCCGCGCGATTCCAGAATCGCCGCAAGAGAGGCGGACGAGATGCCCTTGCCTAAGCTGGACACCACTCCGCCGGTGACGAACACATATTTGGTCATAGCCGCGACGAATGCCGGTAAAAGTGCATTATAGGGAGCAGGTTTTGAAACTTGAATGACAGTCACCGTCGGCAATCTGCACGGCGCGTTCGATGAGCCGAGCGGTTTCCAGCGGAGACTCGAACGGGAACAGGTGCGAACCGTCGAGCCACTGCATGCGGTTTTGCGTGAGGCGGCGCGTTGCCCCCAGGCCTGCCAGGCGGATTTCACGCGAGTCCCGGCCGCCAATGAAACTCACCGGCACGACAAACGGCTTGCGCGCCAGCTCGCCGAGCCGGTGCGGCAGGGTCTTGTAGATGCGATATTCGACCTCGCGGGCGAAGGCCAGCGTGCGGCCCTGCGGGTCGGCGGTGGTGCCCAGGGCCGAGTAGTCGTGCAGCATGTCGGCATCCCATTGGCGAAATGCCGCCTTGGAGGCGAAATGGGCCTGCACTGCGGCCAGGTCGGGCCAGCGGTTGCGGCGGTTCTTGGTGACTGCGGCTGGGGAAAACCGCTCGCCCAAGCCGGTGCGCTTGGACAGCCAGAGCAGGCGTGCGCGCCAACCGGCAACCACCGGGGAGTCGAGCAGCACCACCTGACGCACCTGGTCTGGCCGGGCCTGCGCGGCCATCAGGCTCAAGTAGCCGCCCAGCGAATGCCCCAGCAGAATCGCGGGTTCGTCGCGGCAGGTGTGTTGCAGGAAATCGACCAGTTGCTGCGCCAGCGAGGTCCAGCCATCGCGCACCGGGTAGCGCGCGTCATGACCGAACAGCGGCACGGCCCGCACCCGAAACGCCGGTTCCAGCGCGGCAAACAGCTTGCGATACACCACGGCAGGAAAGCCGTTGGCGTGCGAGAACACCAACAGCGGGCGCGGGTCGATGTCGGCAGGCGCGTTCACGGCGGCGTGGTCCGTGGCTCAGGCGCCGGTGAGCAAAGCCTTGGCGCGCGCGGCGGCCAGGCTCATGTCGGCGCGGCCGGCAAGCTGGGTTTTGAGCGGTCCCATGAGCTTGCCGAGATCTTGCGGTCCGCTCGCCCCGGTCTGCGCCATGAGCGCGCGAATCTCGGCGTCGATGGCGTCGGCGCTCAGGCGCTCGGGCAGGTAGCGTTCGAGCACGGCGATTTCGGCCGCCTCCTTGTCGATCAGGTCTTGTCGGCCCGCGGGGGTGAACTGGGCGATGGCGTCGCGGCGCTGCTTGATCATCTTGTCGATGATGGCGACGATGCCGCTGTCATCCAGGGTGATGCGCTCGTCCACTTCTTTTTGCTTCATCGCGGCCATCAGCAGGCGGATGGCGCCCAGCAGCGGTGCGTCTTTGGCGCGCATCGCCGCCTTCATATCGTCTTGAATGCGGTCTTTGATCGTCATGGCGGGTCCAATACAAAAAGCCCGCGACGCGGGCGGGCTGTTTGACGCGTGATCCGTTGGGCGCCAGGGCAAAGGGCGCGCATCGGATCGCTCGATGTCAGTATTTGCGCTCGGGCAGCGTCTGGCTGCGGATGCGCTTGTAGTGGCGCTTGACGGCGGCGGCCTTCTTGCGCTTGCGCTCGGCGGTGGGCTTTTCGTAGAACTCGCGGGCACGCAGCTCGGTGAGCAGGCCAAGTTTTTCAATGGTGCGCTTGAAGCGGCGCAGAGCAACGTCGAACGGCTCGTTTTCTTTAACGCGAATGGTGGTCATCGATGAACGTCAATCCAAGTGGGGTCAGGCCAGGCGGCTTGGGTGCTTGGGCTTCGGGTGGTGCAACGGGCGCTGGCCGCAACGTGCAGCAGCACCCAGTGGCAGGACCCAGCAACCGATGAACCCTTGGCTTTTTCAACGAGCCTGCCGCTGTGGGATAAAACCCAAAGATTATAGACACAAATTCAGAAGGCGCCAATGTGCCGTTGCGCATGCGCACCGCGAGTGCGCCTGACGCGCCGCTTGCGTCCTCAGAGCGCGAGGGCGCAGGCGGCTGCCGAGCTCCAGGCCCACTGAAAGTTGTAGCCGCCAAGCCAGCCGGTGACATCGACCACCTCGCCAATGAAATACAGGCCGGGGACGGCGCGCGCCATCATGGTGGTGGAAGACAGCGCGCGCGTATCGACCCCACCGGCGGTGACTTCAGCCTTGCGCCAACCCAGCGTCCCGCTGGGCAGCACCGTCCAGTCGTGCCATTGCTGCCACAGGCTGCGCAGCGCCGCATCGCTGAAGTCGGCCATGCGCTGATCGGCGGCCTGGGTCTGCGCGGCCAGGGTCTGCGCCAGGCGCTGCGGCATGTGTTGCGCGAGTTCTCCGGCGAGGGTGCGCCGGTTGCCTTGCTTGGACTGCAACCATTGCGCCAGCGTCAAGCCGCCGAGCAGGTCGATGTGCAAGGGATGGCCTGGCTGCCAATAGCTGGAGATCTGCAGGATGGCAGGACCGCTGAGGCCGCGGTGCGTGAACAGCAGGTCCTCGTGAAAGCGCATGCTGCCTCGCCCGGCTTCGGTCTGGATGTCCACGGCCATCGAGACGCCGCTGAGATCGGCAAACGGGGCCCACTGCGCCGGGTCGAACGCCAGGGGAACGAGGGCGGGGCGGGGTGGCACCACGGGAATGCCGAACTGGGCGGCGACCTGATAGCCCCAGGGCGTGGCGCCGATCTGCGGAATCGACAGACCGCCGGTGGCGATCACCAGCGCCTCGCCTTGAACGGTGCCGCGCGCGGTGTGCAGCCGAAAGCCGCCCGGCGCACAGGCCTCGACAGCTTCCACCGGGCAGGGCTGCCAATGGCTGACACCGCCCGCAGCGCACTCGGCCAGCAGGGCGGCGATGAGTTGCTCGGCAGAATCATCACAGAAGAGCTGTCCGCGATGCTTTTCATGGAAGCCGATGCGGTGTTTTTGCAGCAGGGCGATGATGTCGCGCGGCGTGTGGCGCGACAGCGCCGACTTGCAGAAATGCGGGTTGTCGGAAAGAAAATGCTCCGGCCGCGTCTGCGTGTTGGTGAAGTTGCAGCGCCCGCCGCCGGAGATGCGAATTTTTTCTGCCACCTTGGGCCAGTGATCGAGCAGCAGCACGCGCTTGCCGCGTTGCCCGGCCAGCGCGGCGCAATACAGCCCGGCGGCACCCGCGCCGACGATGACGACATCGAACGTTGCGACTGGTGGGCCGGTGCGTGCGGAGGTGGGGGAGGCTAGACTGCCGACCATGCTGGTTCTTGGAATTGAAACGTCGTGCGATGAAACCGCCGCCGCACTGTACGACACCGATGCGGGGCTGCTGGGTCATGCGCTGCATTCGCAGGTGGACATGCACCAGGCTTACGGCGGCGTGGTGCCGGAACTGGCCTCGCGCGACCATATTCGCCGGTTGCTGCCGCTGACCGATCTGGCGCTGCGCCAAGCACATATGGATCTGGCGCAGGTGGACGCCATTGCCTACACCCGCGGTCCCGGTCTGGCTGGGGCCCTGCTGGTCGGCGCGGGAGTGGCATCGGCGCTGGGCATGGCGCTGGGCAAACCCCTGATCGGTGTGCATCACCTCGAGGGCCACCTTTTGTCGCCGCTGCTGTCGGCGCGGCCGCCGCGCTTCCCTTTCCTGGCGCTGTTGGTGTCGGGCGGGCACACCATGCTGCTGGATGTGCAGGCCTTTGGCCGCTACACCCTGCTGGGCGAAACGGAGATC
>JAKAFC010000253.1 GCA_021818065.1 Pseudomonadota bacterium | reverse complement strand
CTTCAAGAAGCAGCAGGCCCACACCGCGCTGGCCGACATTCAGGAATCCATCGACGAGTTGCGCCACTACCGCGAGCACTTCCTGCGCGTGCCGGTGGCGGGTATCGATCCGGAAGTGGCGGGGTGAGCCTTCCGTAGCGACTGACGAAGCCGCTCAGCGTTTACCGAGTCGCTGTCGAGGACTTGCGGCTCTGGCGCGGCGACTGACCGAAATGCTGTCGATAGGCGCGGCTGAAGTGCGCAGGCTCGGTGAAGCCGCATTGATAAGCGACGGAGGCAATCGACACATGACGCGAGGCCGGGTGTTCAAGGAGCGCGCGGGCGGTCTCAAGCCTTCGGTGTTTCACCAGCCGGGAAAAGGTGATGCCGCGCAGCGACGCGAGCCGGTAGAGATATCGCTCTGAGATGCCCACAGCCCGCGCGCAGTCAGCGGGCGATAGGGCCGACGCATCGAACAGATGGGTTTCGACGTAGGACAGAACCTGCTGCCAGCGGGTGGCGTTCGGCGGTTTGGCCGGTTCGGCATCTCGCTCGATGCTGTAATAGGCCGCCGCGAACAGCCAGGGCAGCGCGAATCCCGCATACAGGCTGCTGACCGAACCTTGATCTGATACGGGCAGCAGCGTGTTCAGACCGTATGAGGCGACGACTCTTGGCCGCAGAAGCTGCCGACGATCGCTTCTGGCCTGATGCCACAGCAAGGCGCCGCGCGGCATTCTCACGGCGATCAGACGGGCGGGCGTTTCGAAGACGATGCGCGAAGGTTGTTGCAGGTTGCGAAACGACAGGTCACCGGCGCGAAAGCGCAGCGTGGCTCCTTTCTGCTCGATCACACCTTCGCCCTCGATGACGATATGGCTCAAGACGGTATCGCGAACATCCGCCGATAAAGCGGACAGATGCTGCGCGCTGTGCGTGATGATCTGCGGTTGCAAGGTCAGGGGCGTCATGCTCAACGCCCCTGCGAAAACCTCCTGCCCGATGTGTCCTCCCGGATCAGCGGAGGTGAGGCTGGTGTGGCCTGGCACGAACCGGCGAGACAACAACTGCTCCCAGCTTGCAGGGTTGTGGGGCATGTCGCAGTTCGAGTGATCGCGCATGTGCAGTGTCATCCTTGAAAGGGGTGCGTGGGCAACCAAGTTTAAGGGTTGGCCGTACCTACTATGCAGCGGTCAGGCCATTCCTGACGACACGCTCGAATGCTGCCTTTGGATGACGACCTATGCGCCGATGGACTCCCTTTGTCTTGCTGATGCCGTTTCAGTTCATTTTCGGGCTGATCTATTCTTGGGGAACGATTTCCCCGGCCATCCACGTCCAGAGTGGCTGGCCGCAGGCCACGCTTGATCTCGCGTTCTCGCTCACCCCGCTGGGTTTGCTTCCCGCCGTCATTTTGGCGGGGCGCGCGCTTCATCGCCTGGCGCCGAAGACGCTGCTGGCGTGGGCGCTGACCTGTTTCACCGTGGGCGGGGGCATCGGCCTTCTGACGGCCTCGCCCGTGGCATTCATGCTGGGTTACAGCCTGCTGGCTCTGGGCGTCGGCGCGGGTTTGTCGACCGCCGCCTGCATCGCCCTGGTTTCGCGTCTGTACCCGCAGCGCCGCGGTTCTCTGGGTGGCGCGCTGCTGGCGCTCTATGGCATGTCGTCCGTGATCAGTGCGCCCTTGTTCGATGAGATCAACCGTCACATGGGCTGGCGGCCCTCGCTTGCCGCGCTGCTCGGCGTGTATGCGGCCGTGGGGTGGCTCGCCTGGACCTTTCTGCCGGAGGCGCCCGCAGCGCCGGGGCGCCAAACGGACCCCCTGCCGCTGATGGTTCTGCTCAAGCAGCGGCCCTTGCAGTGGGCGCTGGTTATTGTTCTGATGGCCACTCCGCTGGGCTCCGCCTCTTTTGCCACGATCGGGCATCTCACCAAGGCCATTGGCGTCAGTTCGGCGCTGGGTGTGTTGGCGGTGTCTCTGATGGCCTTGGGCAACGGAGTGGGACGGCTGGGATTCGGCTTGCTGGCCGACTGGATTTCACCGCGCTTCAGTCGCGCGGCGGCGCTGGGCCTCAACGCGCTTGCCGCGCTTTTGTTGCTGGGAGTGTTGCGCGGCTACGGCGTGTGGGCCTTTGTCGCTTACCCGCTGCTCATCGGCCTGGCCTTCGGCGGCATGGCGGGCAAGCTGCCCGCCTTGGCCGCGCATGTGGCTGAACACCACGGCGAGGCCGCGTTTGGCCTGCTGTTCGGCGCCTTTGCTTTCGCCAGTTTTCTCGGCCCTTTTTTGAGCGCGGGTCTTGGCATGCACTCCGCGTTGCAGGGGCTCGCCTTGTGCGCTCTTGCGGCGATGGGGCTTGGGTTGGCTGTGGCGAGGTGAATCACACCGCTTGCTTTTGCAGTAGCCGCACGTGTATCGGGCGGGTGAAGTGCGCGCCGTTGGCGCCGCAATGCGGGTCGAAGGCGGCCTTGACGCGCTGCCGCAAATCGTCGGTGATCTGATGATCGGCGAAGCTGGGGTAGAGCATGCGCTGCTCGAAAGACTCCCAGTTGGGGAAGTG
>JAKAFC010000252.1 GCA_021818065.1 Pseudomonadota bacterium | reverse complement strand
CGAACGCCAGAATGGCCACGGCGATGAGCGCCGGGATGACGGCAAACCACAGCACCAGACGCAGGTTGTCGGCGTACAGCGCCAGCAGGCCGATGGCCGCCAGCGGACCGAGCACCGCACCCACCGTGTCCAGGCTTTGTCGCAGGCCATAGGCGGCGTTGCGCAGCGCCAGCGGTGTGGCATCGGCCACCAGCGCGTCGCGCGGCGCGCCGCGAATGCCTTTGCCGATGCGATCGATGAAGCGCGCGGCAATCACCTCGCCCGCACCCGAAGCCAGCGGAAACAGCGGCTTGGTCAGCGCAGACAGGCCGTAGCCGGTCACCGCCAGCCACTTGCGCGAGCCGATGCGGTCCGACCACACCCCCGACACCACCTTGAGCATGGACGCGGTTGCCTCGGCAATGCCCTCCACCACGCCGACGCTGAGCACGCTCAGGCCCAGCACCGTGGTCATATAGACCGGCAGCAGCGCATGCACCAACTCGGACGACATGTCCATGAACAGGCTGACAAAACCGAGAATCCAGACGGTGCGAGGCAGGCGCCCCGGGGGGTGTTGTGCGGTGTGGTGCATGGGTGGAGTGTGGTGAACGGACTGAGGCAGGTCTTGGGGCCTGTTGCGGCGATGCCTTCAGCGCAGTCTAAGCGCCAACGGCTACAGTGCGCTTAGTAGCCATTTGCAATCCACCCATGCGCCTGCTTCTGGTTGAAGACGATTTGATGATCGGCGAAAGCGTGCTCGACGCCCTGCGTGGCGAAGGCTACGCGGTGGACTGGGTGCGCGACGGCGCCTTGGCCGACTCGGCCCTGCGCACCGAGCAATATGACCTGGTGCTGCTCGATCTGGGCCTGCCCAAGATGGACGGCATCGCCGTGCTCAAGGCGCTACGCGCGCGGCGCGAGGCCACGCCCGTGCTCATCGCCACCGCGCGCGACGCCGTGTCCGCGCGCATCGCCGGCCTGGATGCCGGCGCCGACGACTACGTGCTCAAGCCCTACGACCTGGACGAACTCGCCGCGCGCATCCGCGCCCTGTTGCGCCGCGCCGCCGGCCGCGCCGAGCCGCTGTTCAGCTACGGCCGCATCAGCCTGAATCCGGCCACGCACGAAGCCCTGCTCGACGGCGAGCCGGTGGCGCTGTCGCAGCGCGAGTGGGCCGTGCTCGAAGCGCTCATCGCCCGTCCGGGCATGATTCTGTCGCGCGCCCAGCTCGAAGAAAAGCTCTACAGCTGGAAGGACGAGATTTCGAGCAACGCCGTCGAGGTGTATGTGCACAGCCTGCGCAAGAAGCTTGGCGCCGACCTCATCCGCAACATTCGTGGCATGGGCTACATGATCGCCAAGGAGCCTGCCGCCGCGCCGCGCCGCAGTAGCGATGGCGGCGACGGCACTCACACCCCAGGCGAGGCCGACAGCGACGGCGGCGACGGTGGAGATGGTGGCGGCGACGGCGGCGGAGGCGGCGAATGAAGTCGCTGCGCACCCGGCTGCTGTTGCTGCTGTCGGCGGCCGTCACCCTGGCGGCGCTGGTGCAGGCGGTGGCCGTGTTCCACAACGCCATGAACGAGGCCGATGCGGTGTTCGACTACCACCTGCAGCAGCTGGCGCTGTCGCTGGCCAGCGGCGACATGGGCCTGCCCGGCTTCGGCCCGGATGTGAGCGCAGGCAACAACGTCGATTACGTCGTGCAGGTCTGGGCGCCCGATGGCAAGCGCATCTACGTCTCGCGTCCGCGCAGCGACCTGCCCAGCCAGGCCGTGCTCGGCTACACCAACGTGCAAGTCGGCGGCGAGCAATGGCGTGTCTATTCCATGCAGGCCGGGGGCCGCACCATCCAGGTCGGGCAGAGCACGGCCACGCGGCAGGCGCTGGCGCTGGGCTTTGCGCTGCGCTCCATCTGGCCCATGGCCGTCATCGCCCCGCTGTTGCTGCTGGCCGTGGCCTGGGTGGTGCGGCGCTCGCTGCAACCGCTGTCCGACCTGTCGCACGAGCTGGAAAACCGCGCCGCCACCAGCTTCGACCCGCTGGACCCGCACCCCGTGATCAGCGAGATGCAGCCGGTGGTGCGGGCGATGAACGGTCTGTTCAATCGCACCCGCGCCGCCTTCGACACCCAGCGCATGTTCGTCGCCGATGCCGCGCATGAGCTGCGCTCGCCGCTCACCGCGCTGAAGGTGCAGGTGCAGATGCTGGGGCGGGCGCACGACGCGGCGCAGCGCGGCGTGGCCCTGGCGCGGCTGGAAAGCGGCATCGACCGCGCCAGCCACCTGGTCGAACAACTGCTGCTGCTGGCGCGCAACGAATCCGGCGCCGAGGAGCCGGTCACCGCGGTCAGCCTGCTCGACACCGTGCGGTTGGCGCTGTCCGACACCGCCGAGCTGGCCCAAACCCGCGGCGTGGACGCCGGGCTGGACGACGCCGAGGACTGCACCGTGCTCGCGCCGGCCAGCGGCCTGCGCATTCTGGTGCGCAACCTTGTGGACAACGCCCTGCGCTACACCCCCGCTGGCGGCCGGGTGGACGTGCGGGTGCGCTGCGAGCTGCAGCCCG
>JAKAFC010000086.1 GCA_021818065.1 Pseudomonadota bacterium | reverse complement strand
AGCACGATGAGCACACCGACCAAGGCGGCCACCGGGAAGTAGCGCCAGAACCCCTTGCGCAAGGTGTCGAGGTTGATGTCGAGCATCATCACCACGAACAAGAACAACACCATCACCGCACCCACATAGACCAGAACCAGGACGATGGCGAGAAACTCGGCACGCAGCAGCAGCCAGATGGCCGCCATCTGGAAAAACGCCAGCACGAGGTAAAGCGCCGAATGCACCGGGTTACGCGCCGTGATCACCCGCAGTGCAGCGAACAGCAGCACGGCGGAGAACACATAGAACAGGATGGTTTGAACGTCCATGGTCACAACAGAGGCTTTGCCGCGGCGTGAACCGGCAGCATGGAAACGGTGGGGAAGATCGCCAGCGCCCCGCCTTGGTCGCGGCGGCGGCTTTGCGGCGATCAGCGGTATGGGGCGTCGGCCTCCTTGGTGGCGGCGATGTCTTTTTCGTAGCGATCGCCCACGGCCAGCAGCATTTCCTTGGTGAAGTAGAGATCACCGCGCTTCTCGCCGTGGTATTCGAAAATCGGCGTCTCGACGATGGAGTCCACCGGGCAGCTCTCTTCGCACAGGCCGCAGAAGATGCACTTGGTGAGGTCGATGTCGTAACGCGTGGTGCGGCGCGTGCCGTCATCGCGCTGCTCGCTCTCGATGGTGATGGCCAGCGCCGGGCAGACTGCTTCGCACAGTTTGCAGGCGATGCAACGTTCCTCGCCATTGGGGTAACGGCGCAGGGCATGCAGGCCCCGAAACCGCGGCGACAGCGGCGTCTTCTCTTCGGGATACTGCACCGTGATCTTGCTCTTGAAGGCGTACTTGCCCGTGAGCGCCAGACCCTTGAAGAGTTCGACCAGGAAAAAGCTGTTGAAGGTGTCACGCAAAGCGGCCATGGGTCTGCCTCACTTCCAGATGGTCCAGGGGGTTTGCATCCAGGCGGCCACCACAACCAGCCAGATGAGGGTCACGGGAATGAAAATCTTCCAGCCCAGACGCATGATCTGGTCGTAGCGGTAGCGCGGGAACGTGGCCCGCAGCCAGAGGAACATGCTGACCACAATAAACGTCTTGATGCCCAGCCAGATCCAGCCCGGAATGAAGCCGAGGAAGGCCACCGGCGCATCCCAGCCCCCCAGGAACATGACCGTGGTGAGGATGGAGATCAGGATCATGTTGGCGTATTCGGCCAGGAAGAACATGGCGAAGGCCATGCCCGAATACTCGACCATGTGACCGGCGACGATTTCCGATTCGCCCTCGACCACGTCGAACGGCGCACGATTGGTCTCGGCCACACCGGCAATGAAATACACGATGAAAATGGGCAGCAGCGGCAGCCAGTTCCAAGAGAGGAAGTTCAAGCCCATGGTGGCGAACGTGCCTTTGGTCTGCCCCATGACGATGTCGGTCAGGTTCAGGCTGCCCGACACCATGAGCACGATGACCATGGCAAAGCCCATGGCGATTTCGTAGCTCACCATTTGCGCCGAGGCGCGCATGGCGCCGAGGAAGGCGTACTTGGAGTTGGAGGCCCAGCCGGCGATGATCACGCCGTAGACCTCCAGCGACGTCAGCGCCAGCAGCAGCAGCAAGCCGGCGTTGACGTTGGCCAAGGCCACATCGGGGCCGAAGGGAATCACCGCCCAGGCCGCCAGGGCGGGCATGATGGTCATCACCGGCCCGAGCAGAAACAGCCGCTTGTTGGAGCGGAACGGAATGACGATTTCCTTGAGCAGCAGCTTGAGGCCGTCGGCCACCGGCTGCAGCAGACCGAAGGGGCCGACGCGGTTGGGGCCGATGCGGATCTGAATCCAGCCGATCAGCTTGCGCTCCCACAGCGTCAGGTAGGCCACCGCTCCCATGAGGGGCGCCACGATGATCACGATCTTGATCAGATTCCAGACGATGGGCCAGGCAATCGGGCCGAGCAGGGACAAGCCGCCTTGGTTGAAGGATTCGAGCATGGTCATCAGAGTGCTTGGAGCCAGGCAGAGCGCCCGCCTTTGCGGCAGGCAAGCGCGAGCGATGCGGGGAGCGAAAGGTGCAGACGCGTAGCGCCGGGCAATGCGGAAGGCGACGCGGACAGCAAGGCGGAAGACCGTGTCATGTCAGACGCTTTCCACGGCAGGAGAAGGCACGCCAGACGCCGTCGACGCTGCACTCAGGCGCTCGATGTGCAGCGGGCCGAACATCGGCCCAAGCGGTGCGGCTTCTGCCCAGGCCGCGGCGATGCTGGCCACCGTGGGCGCCAGCGCCGGATCGCAGCGCACGGGCAAGTCCACGCTCTGGCCTTGCGCCGTTACGCGCACCGCGTCACCGTCGCGCAGGCCGAGTTGCTGCCACAAGGCAGTGGACACGGCAACCTGCCGGGCCTGGCGGGCGTCGCGCGTACGCTGCAGGCTGGGCGCCCGGCGCACGATGGCGTCGCTGGAATAAAGCGGCACCCGGGCATAGCGCTCGACGGCATGCGGCTGCGCAGCGGGCAGGTGCGGCGGCAGGTCGAGCCCCAAGGATTGCGCCAGTTGGGTCGCGATCTGCTCTGCCCCACCGACGCTGGCCAGGGCCGCGTCACGGACCTCGTCGGCACTCTGGTAGTCAAACCCTTGCAGCTCGAGCAGGTTGCCCAGCACCCGCAGCACTTTCCAGCCCGGGCGGGTTTCACCCAGCGGCTGTACCACGGGGTTGAAGCGCTGCAACCGGCCTTCGGCGTTGATCAGGCTGCCCGCCGTTTCGGTGTAAGGCGCCACTGGCAGCATGACGTGCGCATACCCTTCGGCGGCGCTGACAAAGGGGCTGAAGGACACGATGAAATCGGTCTGCGCCATGGCCTTGTCCAAGGCTGGGGGGTTGGCGCAGTCTTCCTCGGGTTCGACGCCGAACAACAGCAGGGCACGCGGCGGTTGCGCCGCGATCTGGGCAACGTCATGTCCGGGAGCCAGGGGCGAGACGCCGAGCAAGGCGGCGCCCACGGTGTTGGCCGCTTCCGTCAGGTCGCCGCAGGTCGCGCCAACTTCGCGCGCAATCCATTGCGCGAGGGCACGCAGAGCCGTAGCGTTGGGGTGCTGCACGGCGGCATCGCCCAGGAACACGGCCTTGCGCTCGCCCGCCAAGAGGCTGGCGGCGATGGCCTGCGCCTGTGCACTCGGCGTCGCGCCGACGTGAATCGCGGCCGGAACGGCGATGCCCTTGGCTTGGGCCACCGCGACGGCGATTGCGGCCAGTTCGGACACCCACTGGCTGGGCGCCGCGACCATGCGCGTATGCATGGGCATGAGCCAGTCATCGGCGGCAGCATGCAGGGTGCTGATCTTGGCACCAGCCTTGGCTGCCTGGCGCAAGCGTGCCGACAACAGCGGCTGCTCCTTACGCAGCGTGCTGCCGATGAACAGCGCGCTCTGCAACTGACCGATCTCGGCGATGGGCAGACCCAGCCATGCCGGGGCGGGATGCTGGGCATCGGCTGAGAAGTCGCTATGGCGCAAACGGGTGTCAAGGCTGTTGCTGCCGAGCGCGGTGAGGAGCTTTTTCAGCAGGAAGAGTTCTTCCACAGTGCTGCTGGCCGCAGCCAACGCCGCCAAGGCGTTGTCGCCCCCCTGGGCCAAAGCACGGCGCAGGCCCTGGACGGTGAAGTCGAGCGCAGTCTGCCAATCCACCGCCTTCCACTGCCCGTTCTCGCGGATCTGCGGCGCGGTCAGACGTTCGCTGCTGTTGAGCCCTTCGTAGGCGAAACGATCACGGTCGGACAGCCAGCATTCGTTGACGGCCTCGTTCTCCTGCGGCACCACGCGCATGACCCGATCGCCCTTGACCTGGACGATGAGGTTGGCGCCGACGCTGTCGTGCGGGCTGATCGAGGCGCGGCGCGACAGCTCCCAGGTGCGGGCGCTGTAGCGGAAGGGCTTGCTGGTGAGGGCGCCGACCGGGCAGATGTCGATCATGTTGCCCGAGAGTTCGGAATCAACCGTGCTGCCGACGAACGCCATGATCTCGGAATGCTCGCCGCGGTTGGCCATGCCGAGTTCCATGATGCCGGCCACCTCCTGCCCGAAGCGCACGCAGCGGGTGCATTGGATGCAGCGGCTCATCTCCTCCATGGCGATCAGCGGGCCGACATCCTTGTGGAAGATGACGCGCTTCTCTTCGGTGTAGCGCGAGGCCGAACCGCCGTAGCCCACGGCCAGATCCTGCAACTGGCACTCACCGCCCTGGTCGCAAATGGGGCAGTCCAGAGGGTGGTTGATGAGCAGAAACTCCATCACGCCTTTTTGCGCCTGCAGCGCGCGCTCGGAGCGGGTGCGCACCACCATGCCCTGCGCTGCCGGTGTGGCGCAGGCTGGCAGCGGTTTGGGCGCCTTTTCGACGTCGACCAGGCACATGCGGCAGTTGGCCGCGATGGTGAGCTTGTGGTGATAGCAAAAATGCGGCACATAAATGCCCAGCCGCGTGGCCGCATCCATGACCATGGCGCCTTCGGGCACCTGGACTTTTTGGCCGTCGATTTCAAGTTCAACCATGGTGAAAGCGTCCTGAGCGTGCTACGGAGTGGGCAACGAGCGGGGGCAACTGCGCGGGCAAGGAAGAGAGGTGGGCGAGTGGGTCAGACCGTGGCCTGCACCAGGCAGGTCTTGTGGGTGATGTGATGCTCGAACTCGCCACGGAAATGCTTGACGAAGGACTTGACCGGCATGGCCGCAGCATCGCCCAGGGCGCAGATGGTGCGCCCGGCGATGTTGTCCGACACCGAATTCAGCAGATCGAGATCCTCCATCCGGCCCTGACCATTCTCGATGCGGTGCACCATGCGGTACAGCCAGCCCGTGCCCTCGCGGCAGGGCGTGCACTGGCCGCACGACTCGTGCTGGTAGAAGTAGGACAGACGCATCAGCGAGCGCACCATGCACCGGGTGTCGTTGAGCACGATGACCGCGCCCGAGCCCAGCATCGACCCCGCCTTGGCGATGGAGTCGTAGTCCATGGTGCAGTCCATCATGATGTTGGCCGGCAGCACCGGGGCCGAGGAACCGCCGGGAATCACCGCTTTGAGCGCCCGCCCTTCGCGCATGCCTCCGGCGAGTTCGAGCAGCTTGGCAAACGGCGTGCCCATGGGCACCTCATAGTTACCGGGCTTGGCGACGTCGCCCGACACCGAGTAGATCTTGGTGCCACCGTTGTTGGGCTTGCCGACTTCCAGATACGCCTGACCACCGTTGCGGATGATCCAGGGCACTGCCGCAAAAGTTTCGGTGTTGTTGATGGTGGTCGGTTTGCCGTACAGACCGAAGCTGGCCGGGAACGGTGGTTTGAACCGTGGCTGGCCCTTCTTGCCTTCGAGCGATTCGAGCAGCGCGGTTTCCTCGCCGCAGATGTAGGCGCCGAAGCCATGCGAGGCGTGAAGTTGGAAGCTGAAGCTGCTGCCCAGGATGTTGTCGCCGAGAAAACCGGCAGCCCGCGCCTGCCGCAGCGCCTCTTCGAAGCGCTCGTAGTCCTCGAAGATTTCGCCGTGGATGTAGTTGTAGCCGACGGTGATGCCCATGGCGAAGGCGGCGATGGCCATGCCTTCGATCACCGCGTGCGGATTGAAGCGCAGGATGTCGCGGTCTTTGAACGTGCCCGGCTCGCCCTCGTCGGAGTTGCACACCAGATACTTCTGCCCCGGGAACTGCCGCGGCATGAAGCTCCACTTCAGCCCGGTTGGAAAACCTGCGCCGCCGCGGCCACGCAGCGCCGAGGCCTTGACCTCGGCGATGACCTGCTCGGGCGTCCAACCCTCGGTGAGAATCTTGCGCAGGGCCTGATAGCCGTCGCGCTGCAAGTAGCCATCGAGCGACCAGTTCTGGCCGTCGAGACCAGCGAGGATCTGCGGCTGGATGTGACGGCCGTGAAAGCAGGTTTCCAGCCCAGTGCTGCGTCCGAATGGTTGGCTCATTGGGCGTCTCCCTCGACCGCGGTCTTGGCCGCCTCGGCGCGCAACTCGGCAATGAGGGCATCGAGGCGCTCGGGCTGCATGAAGCTGCACAGACGACGATCGTTGACCAGCATGGCCGGAGCATCGCCGCAGGCACCCAGGCACTCCGACTCCTGCAGGGTGAAGACGCCGTCGGCGGTGGTGTCGCCAAGCGCCACGTTCAGCTTTTTGCTGAGGTATTCCGCCGCCGTGCCGCCGCCGCTGAGCGCGCAGGGCAGATTGGTGCAGACATTGAGCTTGAAGCGCCCGACCGGCCGGGTGTTGAACATGTTGTAGAAGGTCGCCACCTCGTGCACGGCGATGGGCGGCATGCCGAGGTAGTCGGCCACGGCCTGCTGCGCCTCCGGAGGCAGCCAGCCGAGCTCCTGCTGCACGATGGACAGTGCCGCGATCACGGCGGACTGCTTTTGCTCCGTGGGGAACTTGGCGACTTCGCGATCGATGCGCTCGCGGGCGGATTCGGACAACATCATGCGTTGCATTTCACAGGTGACAGGTGAGCGATCCATCAGCGGTCGATCTCCCCGAAAACGATGTCCAGCGTGCCGATGATGGCCACGACGTCGGCGATCATGTGACCCCGCGACATTTCGTCGAGCGCGGCGAGGTGCGCGAAGCCGGGAGCCCGAATCTTCAGGCGGTAAGGCTTGTTGGCACCGTCGGACACCAGATAGATGCCGAACTCGCCCTTGGGGTGCTCCACCGCGGCGTAGGCCTGGCCTTCTGGCACACGCATGCCTTCGCTGAACAGCTTGAAATGATGGATCAGCGCTTCCATGCTGGTCTTCATTTCTTCGCGCGCCGGCGCGGCGATCTTATGGTTGTCGGTGATCACCGGGCCGGGGTTGGCGCGCAACCAGTCCACGCATTGCTTGATGATGCGGTTGGACTGGCGCATCTCTTCCATGCGCACCAGATAGCGGTCGTAGCAGTCGCCGTTCTTGCCGACGGGAATGTCGAAATCGAGACGATCGTAGACGTCGTAGGGCTGCGTCTTGCGCAGATCCCACACCACGCCCGAACCGCGCAGCATCGGACCGGTCATGCCCAAGTTCATCGCGCGCTCGGGGCTGACCACGCCGATGCCGACGGTACGCTGCTTCCAGATGCGGTTGTCGGTCAGCAGGGTTTCGTACTCGTCGACATAAGCTGGAAAGCGCTTGGTGAAATCGTCGATGAAATCAAGCAGCGAACCCTGGCGCCCGGCGTTGCGCGCCTCGACGGCACGAGCGTTGCGGATCTTGGATTCGCCGTACTGCGCCATGCTGTCGGGCAGGTCGCGGTACACGCCGCCCGGGCGGAAGTAGGCGGCGTGCATGCGCGCGCCGGAGACCGCCTCGTACATGTCGAACAAATCTTCGCGCTCGCGGAAGGCGTAGAGGAAGATGGTCATGGCACCGCAGTCAAGACCGTGCGCCCCGAGCCACATGAGGTGGTTGAGCAGCCGGGTGATCTCGGCGAACATCACCCGGATGTATTGCGCGCGGATCGGCACTTCGACGCCCAGCAGCTTTTCCACCGCCAGGCAGTACGCGTGCTCGTTGCACATCATGGACACATAGTCCAGCCGGTCCATGTACGGCAGCGCCTGGATGTAGGTCTTGTGCTCGGCCAGCTTCTCGGTGGCGCGATGCAGCAGGCCGATGTGCGGATCGGCGCGCTGCACTACTTCGCCATCGAGCTCGAGCACCAGACGCAGCACACCGTGGGCGGCCGGATGCTGTGGACCGAAGTTGAGGGTGTAATTCTTGATGTCGGCCATGTCAGTGCCCCAGGCCGCCGTAGCCGGGCTCGCGGATGACGCGGGGCGTGATCTCGCGCGGCTCGATGGTGACGGGTTGATAGATCACGCGCTTGCTGTCGGGGTCGTAACGCATCTCGACGGTGCCCGACAGCGGAAAATCCTTGCGGAACGGGTGGCCGATGAAGCCGTAGTCGGTGAGGATGCGGCGCAGATCGGGATGCCCCTCGAACAAGATGCCATACAGGTCGAACGCCTCGCGCTCGAACCAGTTGGCCGCGTTCCAGATGTCGTTGATGCTGGCCACCAGCGGCAAGTCATCCTGCGGGCAGCGCACCCGCACGCGCAAGCGCCAGTTGTGGCGCAGCGAGAGCAGGTGCACCACAACCATGAAACGCCCCTCGGCATCACGCACGGTATTGCCGTACTGCGCGTAATCGACGCCGCAGAGGTCGATCAGCTGCTCGAAGTGCAAGTCGGCTGCATCGCGCAGCATGAGGCAGGTTTCGCGGTAGGCCGATGGCGCGACATCGAGCGTGAGTTCGCCGACGCTCGCCTGCAGCGCCAGGACGCGCTCGCCAAGCGTGGCATGCAATGCGGTTTCGAGTTGTTCGAGCTTGCTGGTCATGGCGTGAAAGCGTGGGGGCCGGGATCGCGCGGAATCAGCGCGCAATGGTTTCCGTGCGGCGGATCTTGTTTTGCAACTGGATCAGGCCATAGAGCAAGGCCTCGGCCGTCGGCGGGCAGCCGGGCACATAGACATCAACCGGAACGATGCGGTCGCATCCGCGGACCACCGAGTAGGAGTAGTGGTAGTAGCCGCCGCCATTGGCGCACGAGCCCATGGACAACACCCAGCGCGGCTCGGCCATTTGGTCGTAGACCTTGCGCAGGGCTGGTGCCATTTTGTTGCACAGCGTGCCGGCCACGATCATCAGATCGGACTGCCGCGGGCTCGGGCGGAACACGATGCCGAAACGGTCGAGGTCATAGCGTGCCGCACCCGCGTGCATCATCTCCACGGCACAGCAGGCCAGACCGAACGTCATTGGCCAGAGCGAGCCGGTGCGCGTCCAGTTGATGAGCTTGTCCGCCGAGGTGGTGATGAAGCCCTCTTGCAAAACACCTTCGATACTCATGATGCTCCTCGTGCCACCCGTTCAGATCTGCGCCGCGGCGCAAGCGTTCCTGCCGCCCTGGGTCACTCCCAATCGAGTGCCCCTTTTTTCCATTCGTAGATGAAGCCGATCGTGAGAATGGCGAGGAAGATCATCATCGCCCAGAAACCAACCAGGCCGACGTCTTTGAGCGCCACGGCCCAAGGGAAAAGGAAGGCGATTTCCAGATCGAACAGGATGAAGAGAATGGCGACGAGGTAGTAGCGCACATCGAACTTCATCCGCGCGTCTTCGAAGGCTTCGAAGCCGCACTCATAGGGAGAATTTTTCTCGGCGTCGGGGTGACGCGGAGCGATGAGGTAACCGAGCAGCTGGGGGACGACGCCAACGCCAATGCCCACCAGGATGAACAGCAACACCGGCAGATACTGCTCTAGGTTCATCGCACTCCATCTCCTGTTGTTGTGTAGCAAGGATCGCTCCTTGCCCTCAATCTTTTGGTGCCGACGGCGAGACTCGAACTCGCACAGCTTTCGCCACTACCCCCTCAAGATAGCGTGTCTACCAATTCCACCACGTCGGCTCAAACCGGGTGCCACCAGAACGACCACCGCCAATCTTTCGCGGTGCAGGCGGCCCAGCGCAACGAACAGATCGGAAGGCATTGTCGTGGCCTCGGGCCACAACCGGCGGGCAGGCTTGCTGCACCGCGAGCACCTTCTTGGGGCATGACCTCAAGCAGCTTCGTTCACCCCCGTTTCGACACGGTTGGCGACGCATGCTCACAGGCCTTGCAAGCTCGTTACTGGATTTGCAAAACAGAAGAATCTTACATGGAAGCAATGCCCCGAAGCAACACGGAGCATTGGGATATTGCGCTGGCGCAATGCGTCGCATCACTTCAGATTGACAAGTCGCAGCCTCTATGTTTGCTGCGATGCACCATCGGGCATTGTTTTGACCGCAATCAAGTGGGAATTACTTGCTTGCGGCAGGCGCGGGAACTGCGGGCTTGGATGCCGCCGTTGCGCCGCCAGGCACCGTGGGGATCTGGCTGATCGGCCCCGTCGCCTTGGCCGGCGCGACCGCCGAGGCCACGGCGGCAGGGGCCGCCAGCTTGTCCATCAGGCCGCCATCGCCCGAATTGGCGCGATTGCCGAAGTACGCCATCATCAGCGTGGCGGCGAAGAACAGCGTGGCGGCCACCGCGGTGCTGCGGCTGAGGAAGTTGGCCGAGCCCGTGGCGCCGAACAGGCTGCCGGACGCGCCGGAGCCGAAAGACGCTCCCATATCGGCGCCCTTGCCGTGCTGCATCAGCACCAGAACGATCATCACCAGCGCAGACAGAATCTGCACCACCAGGGTCAGGGTCATCAAAATTTGCATGGTTGCACTCATTCGCGCCAGGCGCGTTTCACTCCATCAACAATCCAGATTCAGCTGTCACACGGCTGTTGCCATGACGCTCGGGTTCGACTCACTTCGCGGCGGCGACGATGGCCAGAAAATCCGATGCCTTCAGCGAGGCGCCGCCGATCAGCCCGCCGTCGATATCGGGTTGCGCGAACAACACTTGTGCATTGTCCGGCTTGACGCTGCCGCCATACAGAATGCGTACTGCGGCGCCGATGTCGGCACCGACCTGCGCCAGATGCGCACGCAACACCGCATGCACCTCCTGCGCCTGCTCGGGACTGGCGGTGCGCCCCGTGCCGATGGCCCAGACCGGCTCGTAAGCCACGACGATACGCCGGCTCTGCTGCCTCAGAAGCTCGGTCACGGCGCGCAGCTGGCGCACGACCACGGTCGCGGTCTCACCCGCCTCGCGCTGCGCCAGGGTTTCGCCGACACAGACGATGGGCGTCATGTCGGCTTCGAGCACGCGCTGCGCCTTGGCGGCCACCAGCGCATCCGATTCGTGGTGATCGGCACGGCGCTCGGAGTGGCCGACGATCACATAGCCGCAGCCGAACTCGCGCAGCATGCCCACCGCAACCTCGCCGGTATGCGCGCCACTGGCATGCACCGAACAATCCTGCGCGCCGAGGGCAACGGTGCTGGTCTGCAGCAGGTGCTGGCACTGGGCGAGATAGGGGTAAGGCACGCAGACCGCAACGTCGCAGCGCGTGGCAGTCGTGCCCGCCAGCACCTCGCCGAGCAGCGCCGCGTTGGCGGCGAGACTGCCGTGCATTTTCCAGTTACCGGCGACGAATTGCTGACGCATGACGTTCTCCATCGAATGTATTGGGATGCTTAGGGCGGCGCTCAAGACCAGCGCAACACCAGCTTGCCGATGTGCTGACCCTGCTCCATGCGCTGGTGCGCCAGCGCCAGCTCTTCTGCCGGGTACACCGTGTCGAGCACGGGACGCACCCGGCCTTGCTCGATCCAGGGCCAGACGGTGCTGCGCAGCGCGCGGGCCACAGCGCTCTTGAAGGCCACGCTACGGGCGCGCAGCGTCGAGCCGGTGAGCGTCTGCCGCTTGCGCATGAGCAGGCTGGCGTCGCACTCCGCCTGCGTGCCGCCCTGCACGGCGATGATGACCAGACGGCCATCCTCGGCGAGGCAACGCTGCTCGCGCAGCACATACGGCCCGGCGACCATGTCGAGAATGACATCGGCGCCACGATCCCCGGTGTGCGCGCGCACCACCTGCTCGAAATCCTGCTCGCGGTAGTTGATGGCCAGTTCGGCGCCGAGGTCCATGCAGGCGGCGCACTTGTCCGCCGACCCCGCCGTGGCGATGACACGCGCCCCGCTGGCCGCACCGAGTTGGATGGCCATGGTGCCGATGCCACTCGTCCCCCCTTGCACCAGCAAGGTCTGGCCCGACTGCAACTGGCCACGCTCGAACACGTTGTGCCAGACGGTGAACAGGGTCTCCGGCAAGGCGGCCGCCTCTTCGATCTGCAAGCCGGAGGGCAAGGGCAGACATTGCCCGACCGGAGCCACGCAGTACTCGGCATAGCCACCGCCCGTGAGCAG
>JAKAFC010000085.1 GCA_021818065.1 Pseudomonadota bacterium | reverse complement strand
CTTCTGCCCGGGGTGCAGCAGTACCTTGCCGTCCTTGAACCGGCCGACGCGGATCTTCGGCCCCTGCAGATCGGCCATGATGGCCACGGCCTTGCCCAGGCGGCTGGCAGTCTCGCGGATGAGATGGGCGCGATCGATGTGATCCTGCGCCTTGCCATGAGAGAAATTCAGGCGCACGACGTCGACGCCTGCGGCGATCATGCGCTCCAGAACGTCGGGCGAAGAGCTGGCAGGGCCAATGGTGGCAACGATTTTTGTGGCACGGGACATAAGTGAGGGGGGGTGGGCAAGAGAACGGGATCCGGGGAAAATGTGCAATGCATCACATAACCGGGACGTAGTGTAGAGCGTGCTCTTGACGCTTTCGTGCAATCCGCAAGAATCGCGTCAGCTTTGTTGAGCTTGCGCAGCGGCCAGTGCCCGCGACGCAACCCACCGCGCCCTCCATCAGCCGCCCCATGTCCGAGCCCCTGTCGTCCGAAACCGTATTGCGCAGCGCGCCAGTTGGCGTGTTGCCTTCCGGCCTGGCTGCAGTGCCGGAGGTGCGCAGCCTGCTCGAGGCCGTCGATCTGCCCATCGGCCGCTGGGACGCACAGGCGCGCCTCACCTTTGTCAACCCGCCTTACCTGAGCTGGTCGCGCCGCTCGGCCGAAGATTTGCTCGGCCGCAGCCTGCAGGAGCTCTACGGCGACGAGGCCTGGTCGCTCGCTGCTCCGGCCTTCGCGCGCGCCTTCGCCGGCGAGCAGGCCGACTATCTGCGGCTGCTGCGTCACCTCGACCAGCCACGCTGGGCGCGGGTGCAGGTGTTTCCCGAACGCGGGCTCCGTGGGGACATCGAGGCCGTCTACACCATCGCCCACGATGTGCACGACGACATCACCACCGCCAACGCGCTCAAGCGTTCGAACTGGTTGCTGCAGCAAACCCTGGACAACCTGCCCTGGGGCATGATCGAGAGCAACTCCGACCTGATCGTCACCCGCTGGTCGCGCTCGGCGCAGGCCATCCTCGGCTACACCGAAGCCGAGCGTCTGGGCACGCATCGCCTCGCCATGGGCGTGCCGGACGAAGAGCGCGCCCGCACCTTGGCCATTTATGAGCGACTGTTGCGCGGGGAGATCGACAACTGGGTCGAACAGGCGCAATACATCCGCAAGGACCGGCGCCGCATCTGGGTGGAATGGACGCTGTCGGCACTGCGCGACGAGGAGGGGCGGGTGGCCTCGCTGCTGACCTTCGTGCGCGACATCACCCATCAGGTCGATACCCACGCCCGTTTGTTGCACCATGCCGAGCGCGATGCGCTCACCGGTGTGCTCAGTCGCCGCGCCATCATGGAGCGCTTGGATACGGCTCTGTCGCGCCGCACCCGCGGTGACATGCTGGCCTTGTATTTCATCGACCTCGATGGCTTCAAGCAGATCAACGACCGGCTCGGCCATGTGCGGGGCGATCGCCTCCTGGTGCAGGTGGCGCACGCCATCCAGGACGTGCTGCGGCGCGACGATGCCGTGGGCCGCTTGGGTGGCGACGAGTTCGTCGTCCTCAGCGCCGTGGCCGACCTGCCTGCGGCGCAGGCGCTCGCCGCCAAACTGGTGGAAGCCAGCGCCGCAGCCGGTTACGACCTGCTCTCAGGCCTGCGGGTGACGGCCAGCATCGGCGTGGCCGCCGTGCCCACGCATGCGCGCAGCAGCTTCGAGTTGTTGCAGCGCGCCGACGATGCCATGTACGCCGCCAAGAACGAGGGCAAGAACCGCTGGGCGCTGTGCCGCCAGTGCATCGACGGTAGCGATCCGCTGCGGCGCCACCTCTAAGTCAAAGCCGCGACAGGCTGCTTCAGGCCCAAGTGCGGCCGATCCAGGCCAGCACCCAGTACGCAGCCATGCCGCTTACGATGGTGCCCAGAATGCCACGGCGCGCGAAAAAATACCCGGCGGCAATCACCGCGGCGCCCAGTTTGACCCAGGGCGGGCCCAGCGGCGTGAGCAGCAGCAATTCGGGTGCCACCACCGCTGCCAGCGCCGCTGCCGGGGCGAAACGCAGCGCGATCTTCAGCCGGGTGGGCAGGGGCATGGGCTTGCGCGGCAACAAAAACAGGTTGCGGCTCAGCACCGTCACCGCCGTCATCCCGACGACCAGGGCGATCTGCTGCAGCACGGTCATGGTCGCTTGCTCTCTCTCAGGGCTTGGTGCCGTCGAGCAGGCCGCCGGCCGAGGCCACCTGGCGTGTGCTCCACGCGTCCCACACCATGCCCACGACCAGCGCGCCGACGATGGCGGCCAGCAGATTCAGCCGCAGCGGCAGCCAGAACAGCATGGCACTGAGCGCCGAGGCGACGACGATGACCGCGGCGATGGTGC
Organism: Pseudomonadota bacterium; assembly: GCA_021818065.1. Taxonomy (GTDB): domain Bacteria; phylum Pseudomonadota; class Gammaproteobacteria; order Burkholderiales; family Burkholderiaceae_C; genus Thiomonas. Next base: position 9,470 of record JAKAFC010000085.1, on the reverse strand, counting down.
GGTCGGCCAATAGCGACAGCACGATGCCCAGCAGCGCCAGGGTGCCGGCGAACGCCAGCCCCCAGGAGCCGGGAATATGCTGCGCCAACAAAATGCCGAGGATGGACGGAATCTGCCAAGCCAGCCAGTTGGCCAGGGAAACCCCGAGAAAATACTGCGCCTGCTGCGGATCGCGTGTGGGGTGCGGATGCTTGCGGATCATGAGCACCTGGCTCAGATCGCCGATGAGGTAGCCGTAGGCGATGCGCCGCAGCCGCGGCAGGTGTTCTAGGTAGGGCCGCATCTGCGCGCCGAACACGACAAAGCGCAGGTTGACGCAGAACGCCGTCCCCAGAATCAGCCAGAGCGGCGCGCCGCTGGCAATCAGCGGCAACGCGGCCAACTGCGCGCTGCCAGCAAAAACGAACAGGCTGATGGCCAAGGCCAGCTGCACGCTCAGACCGGACTTGACCATGGCCACCCCGGTGACGAGGCCCCAAGCCGAGATGCCCAACGACACGGCGCGCATGTCGCGCAGGCCCTCGCGGAGCGCGGGCTGGGCGAAGGCGGTCTGGATGCGGGCGAAAACAGTCATGACGCGAAACGTGGCAACCCTTGCATTTTGCGCCGCATCAAAAGACTGCGGCAAGCGGGGTTTTGCCCGGTGTGCCCAAACGCACACAGCGCGTGGGCGTTGACGGGGCTCAGAAGGTGTGAATGAATCTGGCGTGGCCAGGCAGCGTGCGCCAAGGGTTCCAATCAAGGCGCCAAGCACAGCCGTGCCCGTTGGCATGGCGCGTACCAACACCACCGATCGCAACGCCGAGTGGGGCCCTTGGGGCACGATGCGGGGGCATGGTGGGTTTGTTCACGTCTTCTTAGTGATTGACCGGCACTGCAACGCGGCGCAGCACTGGGGCGTTTTGCAGGGCGTGCAGCAGCGGCGCGGTCTGCGTCGGCGTCAACCCGGCTTGCGCCGCCTGCGCTGGAAATTGCGCCGCCAGTCCCGGGGCGTAGAGCCAGAACGAACTGGCGGTGTAGCGCGCCAGCGCCAGCGCCTGCTCGGGGTGACCCAGGCGCGTCAGCAACAGGATGCGCCGTACCAGCAGATTGGGGTCGCCGTAGGCATGGCTGACGCGATCGACCTCGGCCTGTTCGCGCAGCAACTCGCGGCGCGAGGCGCCCGCTTGCACCTGCAACGCGCTGGCCTGGGCAAAGCCGATGAGCGGACGGAAAAACAGGTTGCTGCGCTGGGCCTCGTACATGGCCTGCGCCGCCTGCGCGCGGTCGGCAGCGTATGCGGCGTCGGTGACGCTGTAGTCGTAACCCGCCTTCACCACCAGCGCGGCGGCCACCACCCCGACCAGCAACGCTGCGGGGCGGGGCAGGGCGAAGGCAAGTCGCTTGGCTCGCTGCGCACGGGCGGGGTCGAAGCCGTCCATCCATCCGGCGAGAAAGGCGAAGACCCAGAGGAAATACAGATACCACAGCGGATATTCCACCAAGCTGTGCAGGCCGAGGAAGGCCACACCCATCCAGGCAGTGAGCGGCAGCGGCGCAGGGGCATCGGGCGCGGCGCGGCCCAAGTTCACCCAGCCGCGTGCCGCACGCCACAGCCAGGCCAGGGCGACGAGCAAGACCGGCACCGTGCCCACCAGCCCGGTCTCGGCCAGGAGTTGCAGGATGAGGTCGTGGGCGTTGTCGATATTGTCCAGCGGCAAGGGCTGCAAGGCGTGGTGGATGGCGGCATGCTGCAGGCCCCAGCCCAACTGCCCCCAGCCCGCGCCGAACCAGGGCAGATGCTCGAACACCTGCACGGCGTTGCGCCAGATCAGGGCGCGGGCATTGACCGGCTGGTCGAGCTGGCGGGTGACGGCGTCGAGAAAGCTGATCCAGCCCAGGTGGTCGGCCTCGCGCAGCGCCAGCCACCACACGGCGTACAACACCGGAACCGCCACCAGCGCGGACCAGCGCGGGCTGCGCCACGCGCCACGCACCGCAATCAGCACCAGCACCGCGGCCACCACCGCCTGCACCATGCCCGTGCGCGAGCCGCACACCACCAGGGCCCAGCTCAGGCCGATGACGATGGCCCAGACCGTGCTGGCGCGCAGTCGCGGCGTCCACCAGGCCAGGCCGGCCAGCCCCAGGGCCACGGCCGTGGCGTAGTGGTTGGGCTGGCGCAGGTTGCCGAAGACTCGTCCAGTGGAGGGGTAGCTGATGAGATCGGCATACTGCGGCAGATGCGTGCCCAGCCAGCTCGCCAGCGACGGCAGTTGCCACAGGGCGAACTGCACCAGGCCGAAGGCGAGTTGCAGCAAGCCCTGCAGCAGCAGCCCGGCGGCGGCGGCGTCCAGCCAGGGATGATCGGTGTCGTGCGCCGCGGCGGCAGCACGCCGTGCGGCAGCGTTGCCCAGCCCGGCGATCAGGGCGGCACTGAGCAGCACCGCGGTGGTGATCGCGCCTTGGCTGATGTAGGCCAACTCGCCAGCCAGGGTTTGCAACGCCACCACCGCGGCGGCGGTGGCGAATCCCAGCGCTGCCAGGCCGAAGCGCGGCGTCAGCCCGGCCCAGGCTGCGGCAAGAAACAACGCCGTCCACAAGGCCGCAGCCACCAGGGTGGTGCCCATTTTGGCGACGACACCGGGGTCGAACGGCCACAGCAGCGGCAGTGCCATGGCCAGACCCAGCAGGCCGAGCGCGAGCTGTTGCGACCACGAGGGCGCGGCGGAATGCGAAGGCGAGGGTGGCGTCGTGGAGTGGGCAGAGTGCGGCATGGCGCGCATTATCGGTGCCGGGGCGCGGCGGTCGGTCAGGTGGCGGGTGGCCGCGGCTTACTGCGGCAGGGTCTTGTCGATGCGTTGGTTTTGCGCGTGCTCCTGCTCTAGGGTGCGCAGCCGGGCGTCGATAATGGAAGCCTCGAAGTAGTCGGCCCCGGGAGTGCGCTGGGCGATGCGCAACTGCTCGATGGCGGCTTCGAGTTTGCCTTGCAGCGCATAGGCCTCGCCGGTGGCGCGATGTTGCGCGGCGAAGGCCCCGGCCGCGGCATCGGCGCGCGCCAGGTCTTGCCACAGGGTGATGTCCTGCGGGTGGGCCACGGTCTGCTGCCGCAGAAAGGCACGCGCAGCCGACGGGTCGGACTGGGCCAGCAGACAGCGCGACAGCAGGTGCAGCGCCGCGCTGGACTGCGGAAACTGGGCTTGCAGCTTGCGCGCCTCGGCCAGGGCCTCAGTGGGTTGCGTGGGCAGCAGCAATTCGATGCGTAGCAACTCCAGGGGGAGTCGCTCGGCAGCCGGGGCATGGGCCGCCAAGGCTTGCGCCCGCGCCAGTGCTGCCGCTGCAGCGTCGGCACGCTGCAGACGTTGCAGCAGCACCGCCTGGCCGTAAGCCCAGGCGGCCTGTTGCGCGGGGAAGTCGGCCTTGGCCGTGCCGAACTGGCGTTCCTCGCGCAGCATGGCGTCGTGCGATTGCGGGGTGAGCGCGCGGGCGCGCGCGTTCATCAGCCAGAACAGCAGGTTGTGGTCGGGTGGCAGGGGTTTGCTGCCGCCGCGGGCCTGGGCGTCGGCAATGCGCTCGCTGGTCAACGGGTGGGTCTGAAGGAAGGCGAAGACGTCGGCATCATCCAGCCGCGACAGGTTCTGCAGGCGCAGCAACATGCTGGCCATGGCCTGTGGCGGATAGCCTGAGTCGGCCAGAACTTCCTCGCCGGTGCGGTCGGCATCGCGCTCGTTGCTGCGGGAAAAGCGCAGGGCGTTGTCGATGGCTGCCGCCTGCCCGCCCAGGGCCAGACCCTGCGCGGCCTGGTCTTGCCCGGCGCTGGCGGCGACGATGGCGAGGATGAGCGAGCCGATGCTCAGCAGCCTGTCCTTGCCCGCCTGGGCCAGGCGCTGCGCGATGTGCCGCTGGGTGATGTGCGACATTTCGTGCGCGAACACCGCGGCCACCTGGTCGTGCGACTGGGCATCGATGACCATGCCGGTGTGCACGCCGATCCAGCCGCCGGGCAGGGCGAAGGCGTTGAAGCTGCGGTCGCGCAGCAGGAACACGCGAAAGCGCTTGGGCGCCTCCATTTCGGCGGTGCGGCGCGCCGCAGGCGTGAGGCGATCGACGATGGCTTGCAGATAGTCGCGCAGCAGGCTGTCGTGCAGATAGGCAGGCTCTTCGCGCATTTCGCGCATGATGATCTCGCCCAGGCGCTTTTCCTGCGCCGCCGAGAACGTGCCTTGCGCCGGGTCGCCCAGCGTGGGCAGGCCGCTGGCGTAGCCGGGGTCGCGCGAACCGGCGGTTTGCGCCCAGCTGGCCGGTGCCAGCAGCGCGGCGCTGAGCACACAGCAGCAGAGGCGTTGCAACGCGTGCGGCATGGTCGGGTCTGGATTGGGGGCTCAGAAGGTGTGAATGAATCCGGCGTGGTCAAGCAGCGCGCCCCAGGGGTTCCAATCAAGGCGCCAAGCACAGCCGTGCCCGTCGGCACGGCTGTGCTTGGCAACGCCGAGTGGGGCTCTTGGGGCGCGATGAGGGGCCATGGTGGATTTGTTCACACCTTCTCAGCCCAGGGCCGCAAGCGCGGCCTGCTGCTCCTCGGGCTCGTAGGCCTGCAGCACGGCCTGCACCAGCGGAGCGAGTTTCTCGGTGTCGGCCCGCAGCACCTCTTGCTTCACGGCGAGGATCTGCGCCGGGTGCATGGAAAAGCTGCGCAGGCCCATGCCCAGCAGCAGGCGGGTGAGGGTGGGGTCGCCGGCCATTTCGCCGCAGACGCTGATGTCCACCGGACGGCCTTTCCACGCCCCGGCGGCCCGCGTCTGGGCGATGATCTGCGCCAACAGATTGAGCACCGCCGGATGCAACGGGTCGTACAGGTTGGACACGGCTTCGTCGGCCCGGTCAATGGCCAGGGTGTATTGCACCAGGTCGTTGGTGCCCACCGACAGAAAGTCGAAGTGCCGCAGGAACAGCGGCAGCGCCAGCGCGGCACCGGGGACCTCGATCATGGCGCCGACCTCCACCGGGCCGAAGCGCACGCCTTCGGCGGCCAGTTCGGCGCGCGCCTTGTCGAGTTCGGCAAAGGTCTGGCGGATTTCGCTGGCGTGCGCCACCATGGGGATGAGCATCTTCAGCGGTCCGAGTGCGGCAGCACGCAGCAGCGCGCGCAGTTGCACGCGGAACATGGCCGGGTCGGACAGGCTGTAGCGAATGGCGCGCAGCCCGAGCGCGGGGTTGAGATGGGTGAAGTCACCATCCCGGTAATCCTCGACGTCCAGCGGCTTGTCGGAGCCGATGTCGATGGTGCGGATGGTGACGGGCTTGCCCTGCATGGCTTGCAGCACCCGGCTGTAAGCCGCGTACTGCTCGTCTTCCCCCGGCAGGTTGCTGCCGCGGTTCATGAACAGAAATTCGGTGCGGAACAGGCCCACGCCGGCGGCTCCGGCCTCCAGTGCGGGCGCGCAGTCTTCGGGCTGTTCGATGTTGGCCAGCAGTTCCACCGGCTCGGCGTTGAGCGTGCGCGCGGGGGTGAACTTCAGGCGCTTGAGGCGCTCGCGCGCGAGCTGCGCCTCTTGCTGGCGCAGGCGGTAGTCGTCGAGGATGACGGGCGAGGGATCGACGATAAGCAGGCCGCTGTCGCCGTCGATGATGACCAGATCGTCCTGCCGAATCAGGCTGCCGGCCGAGCGCGCGCCGACCACCGCGGGGATGTCCAGGCTGCGGGCGACGATGGCGGTGTGCGAGGTCTTGCCGCCCACGTCGGTGACGAAGCCCTTGAACACCCCGGTCTTGAACTGCAGCATGTCGGCCGGGGCGATGTCGTGGGCGATGAGGACCAGGTCGCCGTCGCCGCTAGCCGAGCGCGCCAGCCCGGCGCTGCCGCGCAGCGCCCGCAGCACCCGTTCAACCACCTGCTCGACGTCGGCGATGCGCTCGCGCAGGTAGGCGTCGTCCATCTCCTCAAAATTGCGCGAAATCACGTCGAGCTGCGCCGTCAGTGCCCATTCGGCGTTGTAGCGGCGCTGGCGGATCCAGGTGATGGTGTCCAGCGCCATCTGGCGGTCGTCGAGCAGCAGCTTGTGCACGTCGATGAAGGCGGCCATCTCGGGCGGAGCATCGCTCGGCAGGTCGGCTTTGAGGGTGTCGAGTTCGGCGCGCACCACGCGTCGCGCGGCCCGCAAGCGTTCGATCTCCGCGTCCTCGGTGCCGGGATCGATGAAGTAGTGCGCCACGTCCAGCCGGGCCGAGGCGAGGATGACCGCGCGCCCGATGGCCATGCCTCGGGACACGGGAATGCCGAACAGTTGAAGAGCCATGCTGCGATGGTAGCGGGGGGGCGCGCTGCGCCAAGCCGCGGCCGCAGGCAACACCAACCTGGCCGACAGGGTTATGCGCGTCCCTCTATTCTGTGCAAGGAACTGTGCGCAAATCACAAACCCAGCGTGCAGTCGTTCCCCCTGAACCCCGTTCTTTCTGGAGATCCACCATGCACAAGATTGCACTCGCCGCGGCCCTGCTCGGTTTTGTTGCCGCGCCGGCCTTCGCGTCCACCATGCCGCACGAGATCAAGGTCGAACTCGCTGCGCAGAACAATTCGGGCGAAACCGGCTACGCCCTGATCAAGCCCATGGGCAAGGGCGTCGAGGTCATCGTGCACATCAAGGGCGGCCCCAAGGGCGTGGCCCAGCCGGACCACATTCACCCCGGCACCTGCGCAAACCTCAACCCGGTGCCCAAGTACCCGTTGGAAAACGTGGTCGATGGCAAGTCGGTGACCAAGCTGCCCGACGTCAGCATGGCGGATCTGCTCAAGGAGCCCATGGCCATCAATGTGCATGAGAGCGCGCAGGACCTGAAGAAGTACGTCGCCTGCGGCGATATCAAGAAGTAAGCCGAGGTACGATCCACCGCTGTACGGGGCGCATGCAGGCGCCCCGTTTGCATTGGAGACGTGCCGCATGATTATTCTTCACGATGTCGACCTGTCCCGGCCCGAGCATGGGCTCGCGGTCACCGAGCTGATTTCACGCTACGCCCGCGACCCCATGGGTGGGGGCCACGACTTGCGCCCCGAGGTGAAAGCGGTGCTGGCCGAGCGCCTGCGCCAGCGCCCCGACTACGTCGGCGTGTTGGCTTGTGACGGCACCGAGCCGGTGGCGCTGATCAACTGCTTCGAGGGGTTTTCCACCTTCATGGCGCGGCCGCTGATGAACGTCCATGATGTGTACGTCGAGCCCGCATACCGCGGCCAGGGGTTGTCGCGCCGCATGCTGCAACGGGTCGAGGCCGTGGCCCGAGCGCGCGGTTGCGGCAAGCTCACCCTTGAAGTGCTCGATGGCAACACCGCGGCGATTGCCAGCTACCGCGGTTTCGGTTTCGAGACCTATGCCCTCGACCCGGCCTTTGGCCGGGCGCAGTTTTGGCAGAAGTTACTCTAGGGCTATTTCCTCGTGGACTGTCCCTGTCTGGGCAAGGGATCGCAGCCACACCGAGCTGGCATGGCCCTTGCCCAGAGTCGGTACTGTCCTCGGGGATGGCTCAAGTCGAGCGCACACCAGACGGTGTGACCATCCAAAACGAGAGAGGCGACCGCAGCAGCCTGCTCACAGAATCTTGGACAGGAACTGCTGCGTGCGTTCGTGCTGCGGTGCGTTGAAGAACTGTTCAGGCGGGGCCGATTCGATGATGCGGCCCTGATGCATCATCACCACGCGGTCAGCCACCTCGCGGGCAAATCCCATTTCGTGGGTGACGACCACCATGGTCATGCCCTCGCGCGCCAGCGATTTCATGACGTCGAGCACTTCGCCCACCAACTCCGGGTCAAGGGCCGAGGTGGGCTCGTCGAACAGCATCAGCTTGGGGCCCATGGCCAGGGCGCGGGCGATGGCCACGCGCTGCTGCTGTCCTCCCGAGAGCTGGTTGGGGTAGGCCTCACCGCGATCGGCCAGGCCGACGCGCGCCAGCAGGTCGTGCGCGCGCTGCACCGCCTCGGTCCTGGACATTTTGCGCACATGCATCGGCGCCTCGATGATGTTCTGCAGCGCCGTCATGTGGCCGAACAGGTTGAAGCGCTGGAACACCATGCCGACCTCGGCGCGGTGTCGGCAGATGTCGCGCTCGCGCAGTTCGTGCAGGCGGTCGCCCACCTGGCGGTAGCCGACAAGTTCGCCATCCACCCACAGTCGGCCGGAGTCGATCTTTTCCAAATGGTTGATGCAGCGCAAGAAGGTCGATTTTCCCGAGCCCGAGGCCCCGAGCAGACAGACCACTTCGCCGCGTTGCACGTCCATGGAGATGCCCTTGAGCACCTCGATGTTGCCAAAGCGCTTGTGCACGCCTTCGGCCTTGACCATGACAGCGTCGCTCATGCTGCGGTCCTCCAGCGCGCGACGAAGGCGCGCAACTGCTGCAGCGGCGTGGGCGGTGCCTTGCGCGTGGTGCTGCGGCCGAAGTGCCGCTCGATGTAGAACTGGCCGATGGACAGCACGGTGGTCACCAGCAGGTACCAGATGCTCGCCACCAGCAGCAGCGGAATGGTGCGGTAGTTCACGGCATAGATGAGTTGCACCGAATACAGCAGGTCGCTGACGGCGATGACACTGACCAGCGACGTGGTCTTGAGCATGGAGATGGCTTCGTTGCCAGTCGGCGGCACGATCACACGCATGGCCTGCGGCAGCACCACGCGCCGCATGATCTGCAGCCGCGACATGCCCAGCGCGGCTCCGGCCTCGCTCTGGCCTTCGTCGACCGACAGAATGCCGGCACGCACGATTTCGGCCATGTAGGCGCCTTCATTCAGGCCCAGCGCCAGCACCGCGGCGATGAAGGGTGTAATCAGGTTGTTGGCATCGAAGCTCCACGAACCGATGCCGATGTTGGGATAGAGCGCCGTGATGTTGAACCAGAACAGAATCTGCACCAGCACAGGCGTGCCGCGGAACAGCCAGATGTAGAACCAACTCGCGCCCGCCACCAGCGGGTTGTGCGACAGCCGCATCACGGCCAGCAGCACACCCAGCACCACGCCGATGACCATGGAAATCACGGTGAGTTCGAGCGTCAGCAGCAGGCCGTGCAGCACGCGCGTGGAAAAAAAGTATTCGGCAACCACCGACCACTCGAAACGCGGGTTGGTGGTGAAGGAATACACCATGGCCAGAGCCAGCACGAAAACGGCGGCAGCGGCGATCCAGCGCCCAGGGTGTCGTGCCGGAATGGCTTTGATGTCGTCAGGTCGCATCGTGTCGGAGCATGGAAGAGAGCCGGGCTGCGGCCAGCAGGCCGCAACCCGACAGGACCGGCCTTACTGCGCGGCGGGGTTGATCGCCGGGTCGGTGATGGCGCCTTGTTCGATCCCCCACTTCTTCAGGATCTTGGCGTACTCGCCATCGGCCATGATGGCCTTGACCGCTTGCAGCACCGGCTCGGCCAGGCCGCTGTTCTTCGGAATGGCGATGCCATAGGGGGCAGAGTTGTAGGGCTTGCCGGTGAGCTTGAACTGGCCG
>JAKAFC010000251.1 GCA_021818065.1 Pseudomonadota bacterium | reverse complement strand
GGTTCGAAGGCGCGCTCCAGGTCTTGCTGCGGGATGCCGGGCCCGGTATCGGCGATATCGATGTTCACGCGTTTCACCCCGTTGCCCGACACTTCCGTGAACACGGCGAGGTCCACGCGCCCGCCCTGCGCTGTATAGCGCAGGGCGTTGTCCAGCCCGTTGCGCAGCAGGGTGTAGAGCTGGGTGGGGTCGGCGAGGACAAGGGCGCCCTCGTTGCGTTCCAGGCCGAGATCGATGCGGCGCTGCTGGGCCACGGGCATGAGATCTTCGATCACGTGGTGCAGCACCTGGGCCGGGTCGGTCGGGCGCAGCGCCACGCCGCGGCCCGACTGCGCGCGAGCCAGGCTGAGCAATTGCTCGACCACGGCACGGGTTCTCGCCAGGCCTTGCTGGAGGCTGCGCAGGCGGGCGCGCGTGTCGTCGGGCAGCGCGGCGTGTTCCAGGTTCTCGGCCTGCAGGCTGAGTGCGGCAATCGGGGTGCGCAGTTCGTGGGCGGCATCCGCGACGAAGCGGCGTTCACGTTCCAGCATGGCGGCCAGGCGCATCAGCAGGCGGTTGATGGAGGCGAGGAAGGGGCGGATTTCCTGCGGCACGTCGTCCAACGGCAGCGCGTCGAGCCGGTCGTCGTCGCGCGCGTCGACTTGAGCGGCCAGCCTGCGCACCGGCCGCAGCGCCCGGCGCACGACCCAGGCCGCGAGCAGGGCCAGCAGAGGGATCAGGGCCAGCAGCGGAAACAGAGTGCGCTGGGCGCTGTCGATCGCGGCGTCGGTGCGCAGATCGGTGCGCTGGGCCACGGCGATGCGTCCATGCGCGCCACCGCGCACATACACCCGCCAGGCATGCCCGTCGGACTCGACGACGTGCATGCCGTCGGCCAGACCGGGCGGCAGATGCAGGCCATGGTGTGGCGCCGGCAAGTCCAGGCGCTGGACGACGATGCGCGCGTCCTGGTCGACGTCGGCGCCGCGCGGTTCGACAACGCCTTGCGGAGGATGGCCCCAGCGGTGCGCGAGGCTGGCGATCTGGCGCAGCTGCGCATCCTGCAATTCATTGGCTTCCTGGTAGCCGAACCAGTAGGACAGGCTGGCGGTGGCGATGCCGACGCCGACGACGATGACCGTCATCCACAGCCACAGCCGCCGCAGCAGCGACTGCGCGGCCCAGCGCCGCAGCGGCGTCAGAGGGTTCATGATCCGGGCGCGGCGGAGGGTTGTTGCGCTTCGCGGTCCACCATCCACCCCACGCCGCGCACGTTTTTGATCGCAGCCTGTCCGAGTTTCTTGCGGATGCCGTGGATGAGGAACTCCACCGCATTGCTTTCCACTTCCTCGTTCCAGCCGTAGATGCGGCTCTCCAGTTCGGCACGCGACAGGATGGCGCCGGGGCGCAGCAGCAGGGCGTGCAGCAGCGCGTATTCGCGGGCGGACAGGCGGGCTGCGCTGGTGCCGAAATTGGCCTCGCGCGTGGCCGGGTCCAGGCTGAGCAGGCCGTTGCTCAACACGGGCTGGGCCTGGCCGCCCTTGCGCCGGGCGACGGCGCGCAGCCGCGCCAGCAATTCCCCGGCCTCGAAAGGTTTGATGAGGTAGTCGTCGGCGCCCAGATCGAGGCCGCGAATGCGGTCGTCGACGCCGTCGCGCGCGGTGACGACAATCACCGGAAGATTGTTGCCGGCCTGGCGCAGCGCCTGCAGCACGGCCAGCCCGTCGCGCTTGGGCAGGCCGAGGTCGAGCAGCATGGCTTCGTAGGGGGAGGCCTTGACGGCCGCCAGCGCCGAATCGCCGTCCAGCACCCAATCCACCGCGTGGGCCGCGTCGCGCAGCGCCTGCTGCGTGGCCGCGCCGAGCATGGAATCGTCTTCAACCAGCAGAATGCGCATCGGTTGTTACCTCATCGATTGCTGTGGGGTCATTGTCTTCGCTGGCGAGGCTGCCGCCCAGCAGCTTGAACAAGGCTGGCATGAGCAGCAGCACCAGCGGCAGTTGCACCGCCAAACCGGCGATGATGGCCACCGCCAGCGGTTGCTGCATGGCCGAACCCTGGCCGATGGCCAGCGCCAGCGGCGCCAGCGTCAAGATGGCGGCCAGCGTGGTCATGGCAATGGGGCGCATGCGGTTGATGCCGGCCTGCACCAGCGCCGCGTCGAGCGAGATGTCGGGGTGCGCCTGCTGCAACTCCTGCACCTCGCTGAAGTAGAAGATGGCCACCTCGGTGACGATGCCCACGATCATGGTCATGCCCATCATGGCCGAGATGTTCAACTCGATGCCCGAGATCCACAGCCCGATGAACACCGCCGGCAATGCCGCCAGCGGCATGGCGAGTATGGCGAGCGCCACCTTGAAACGCTCGTACAGGAACAGCAGCAGGAAGAACACCAGCAGCACTGCGGCCACCAGCACCTGCAGCAAACCCTTGAAGGCGATTTGCTGCTGCTTGTACAGGCCGCCGAGCCGGGTGTAGACCCCTTCTGGGTAATAGTTCGGGGCATCGATCACGTGTTTGACTGCCACGATCGTCGAGCCGAGGTCGCGTCCGCTGATGCGCGCCGTCACCGCCGCCATGCGCTTGAGGTTTTCGCGCGTGATCTCGGGCTGG
>JAKAFC010000250.1 GCA_021818065.1 Pseudomonadota bacterium | reverse complement strand
GCAAGACAGCGGCTCCCCGGCCGCGCAGGTCGTTGCCGTGGCCCTGGCCCACGACCTCGGCGACACCCTGGAGCATTTCTCCAGCAGCCTCGAGGAAGCCGTCATGGACCAGGCCCCGCGCATCGACCGCGGCCTGTGGGTGCTCGACACCATCGTCACCCTGGCCCCGCTGCTGGGACTGCTGGGCACCATCATCGGCATGTTCAACACCTTCCAGGCCCTGTCCAACCCCGGAGCGGCCACCCAGGCCGTCACCGGCGGCGTGGGCGAAGCCCTGCTGGCCACCGCCGCCGGCCTGTTCATCGCCGTGCTCGGCCTGGTGGCCTTCAACGCCCTGAACCAGCGCGTGCGCCTGGTGCTGCACCAGCTCGAGCGCATCAAGCTCATGCTGACCAACCGCATGTACCCGCATTACCGCAGCGGCGGCGTGCACGGCGGCCAGGGCGCCTCGAGCCAGGCCACTGCGGCCCATCCCGCCGCAGTCCACCCCACCGCCGCCCGCCCCCAGGCCCTGCAACACCCGGCCAAGCCCGCGGTGCTGCAGCAGCACGTCGCCTGAGCCTCATCCTCCCTGCCAGTCAGCGAGTCAGCGCGGGCCGGCAGCACGCCCGCTTGGGCCGCAGCCGTGCTGCGGCGCCTTTTTTCTCCGTCGAGTCGCCATGAAGTATTTCGAAACCCGCAAGGCCCGCATCGAGATCATTCCGATGATCGACATCATGTTCTTCCTGCTGGTGTTTTTCATCATGGTCACGCTGCACATGATTCCCGACGCCGGCATCGCCTCGCGCCTGCCCACCAGCTCCACCGCGCAGGCCATGCCCAAGCCGCAGCTCACGCTGGCGGTGGACAAGGCCGGGGTGATCCACCTGGAGCACCAGACCCTCACGCCCCAGCAGCTCACCGCGGTGCTCAAGGCCAAGCCACACCCGGATGCGCTGCAGGTCACGCTGGCCGGGGACAAGAACACCTCGCTGCAGCAGCTCATGGCGGTGATGGACGCCTGCCGCGCCGCCGGGGTGACCAGGATCGGCCTGGCCGCGCAGCCGGGGGGCGGGGGTACGCAGCCATGAGCGCGGTGCATGCCGCGCCCTGGCGCGAGCCGGACGACGCGCGGCGCTGGCCGGCGGCGGCGGCGCTGGCGCTGGTGGTGGAGGCGGCCCTGATCGGCGGGGTGCTGTGGTACGCCCGGCATGCGCCCGAGCCGCCGCCCCCGCCGCCGATGCAGATCGTGCTGGAGGCGCCCCGGCCTGCGCCGAAGACGGTGGCGCCGCCTGCGCCCAAGCCCATCCCCAAGCCGATCCCGAAACCCATGCCGAAGCCGCAGCCCAAACCGCTGCCGAAGCCGGTGATGCATCACGTGGCGCCCAGACCGGTGGTGCCGCCGCCGCTGCCGACGCCGAAGGTGGTGGCACCGCCCGCGCCGGTGCCGGACACGCATCCGGCCATGCCGGTGGCCGCGCCCGCGCCGCCTGCGCCTCCCCCGCCTCCAGCCCCGCCTGCGGTGGACCTGGCTTCGATCAAGGCGGATTTCGAGGCGCAACTGCGCAGCGCCATCCAGGCCGCGGTGCACTACCCGACGGCCGCGCGCCTGATGCATCTGACAGGCAAGACGCTGGTGGCCTTCACTTACCGCGACGGCCAGATCAGCGGCGTGCGCGTGGTCACCAGTGGCGGCAGCGACCTGCTCGACAACGCGGCGATGGACGCCGTGCGCCGGGCGCCTTATCCCGCCACGCCCACGCCCTTGCAAGGCCGGAGCATGACCTTCGACATCTGGGTGCGCTTTCACCTGAACGATTCATGAAGCTCTCGATCAAGCTTTTGCCCTCGCGCCTTTCCACCAAGCTGCGCCTCGGCGCCGTGGCCCTGCTGCTCGCCGCAGGCGGTCTCGGCGCGGCGCTCGGCGCCACGCTCACGGTGTACGGCGCCATGGGTTACGACCAGAAGGTCGCGCACGCCTTCACCAAGGCCACCGGCATTCCGGTCAACCTCATCCACCTGAGCACCGGTCCGCTGCTGGCGCGGGTGCAGGCCGAGGCGCACAACCCGCAGTGGGACGTGATCTGGCTGGACGGCAACCAGGCCATGCAGACCTTTGCCAAACAGGGGCTGCTGCAATGCGGCTGGGCGCCGGCGGTGCATTACACGGCGCTGGGCCAGGAGCTGGAGCCCGCCGATCGCTGCTGGCAGCCGGTGGGCGTGACCTATGCCGGCGTGGTGCTGTTCAACCCCGAGCGCATCGCCCCGGCAGACTGGCCCAGGACCTGGGACGATCTGGCCAAGCCCGCGCTGCGCGGCAAGGTGGGCATGAACAACCCGGCCATCTCCGGTCCCACCTACCCGCTGGTGGCGGGTGTGCTGGCGCAGATGGGCGACAAACCGGGCGAAGCCTATTTCGAGCGTCTCAAGGCCAACGGCCTGAAGGTGTTCCCCACCAACAGCGTGACCCTGCGCGCGCTGCAATACGGCCAGATCGACGCCGCGGTGGTGCAAAGCTCGGCCGCGCTGGGCTTCGCGCACGACATGCCGGGCCTGAAGATCGCCGCGCCGGCGCCGAGCACCGTGCTGCCGTCGGACCTGGCCATCGGCAAATCCGTCCGCGGCGCGCTGCA
>JAKAFC010000084.1 GCA_021818065.1 Pseudomonadota bacterium | reverse complement strand
AACCCATCGAGTCCGCGCCCGGACGCTATGTCAAGGTACGCGCCTGATGGCTGGAATTTGCTCTCTTCGTTCGAAAGGAATTGCATCATGACTGAAGTTGTCATCGTGTCCGCCGTGCGCACGGCGGTGGGGAAGTTCGGCGGCGCGCTGTCCAAGGTGGCGGCGGTCGAACTGGGCGCGACGGTCATCAAGGAGGCCGTGGCGCGCGCCGGGCTGGAGCCGGCGCAGGTGTCGGAAGTGATCTTCGGTCAGGTGCTGCAGGCCGGTTGCGGACAGAACCCGGCGCGCCAGGCCTCCATCCGCGCCGGGCTGCCCGAGATGGTGCCTGCCATGACCATCAACAAGGTGTGCGGCTCGGGGTTGAAGGCGGTGATGCTGGCGGCCCAGGCCATCCGCGATGGTGATGCGGACATCATCGTTGCCGGTGGTCAGGAAAACATGAGCGCCTCGCCCCATGTGCTGCCGAATTCGCGCGACGGCCAGCGCATGGGCGACTGGAAGCTGATCGACACCATGATCGTCGATGGCTTGTGGGACGCCTTCAACCAGTACCACATGGGTACCACGGCGGAGAACGTGGCGAAGAAATACGGCATCACCCGCGACATGCAGGACGCCTTCGCCGCCGCCAGCCAGAACAAGGCGGAAGCGGCACAGAAGGCCGGGCGCTTTGCCGACGAAATCGTGCCGGTGATGCTGCCGCAGAAGAAGGGCGAGCCGCTGGCCTTCGCCACCGACGAGTTCGTGCGGCACGGCGTCACAGCCGAAAGCCTGGCCGGACTGCGCCCGGCGTTCGACAAGGCGGGCACGGTGACCGCGGGCAACGCCTCGGGCCTGAACGATGGCGCTGCCGCGGTGGTCGTGATGTCGGCCCAGCGTGCGGCGCAACTCGGCCTCAAGCCGCTGGCGACCATCCGCGCCTACGCCAACGCCGGCCTCGACCCGGCCTACATGGGCATGGGCCCGGTGCCGTCGTCCACGCGCTGCCTGTCGCGCGCGGGTTGGTCGGCGCAGGACCTGGACCTGATGGAAATCAACGAGGCCTTTGCCGCGCAGGCCATCGCCGTGAATCAGCAGATGGGCTGGGATACGGCCAAGGTCAACGTCAACGGCGGCGCCATTGCCATCGGCCATCCCATCGGCGCCAGCGGTTGCCGCATTCTGGTCACACTGCTGCACGAAATGCAGAAACGCGACGCGAAAAAAGGCCTGGCCTCGCTGTGCATCGGCGGCGGCATGGGCGTGGCCATGGCGCTGGAGCGCTGAGAAGGTGTGAACAAATCCGCCATGGCCCCTCATCGCGCCCCAAGAGCCCCACTCGGCGTTGCAATCGGTGGTGTTGATACGCGCCGTGCCGACGGGCACGACTGTGCTTGGCGCCTTGATTGGAACCCTTGGCGCGCGCGGCTTGGCCAAGCCGGATTCATTCACACCTTCTGAGCCAACGCTGTTTCGGACCATTCAACCCCAACGAGGAGATCACGATGAGCAAAAAAGTGGCGTACGTCACCGGCGGCATGGGCGGTATCGGCACCGGCATCTGCAAGCGGCTGTGCGAAGCCGGGCACAAGGTCATTGCCGGGTGCGGACCCAACTCCAGTCGCAAGGACGGCTGGCTGGAATCCATGCGCGCGCAGGGCTTCGACGTGTATGCCTCCGAAGGCAATGTGGCCGACTGGGAGTCGACCAAGACGGCGTTTCAGAAGGTCTTCGCCGAGCACGGACAGGTGGACATTCTGGTGAACAACGCCGGCATCACGCGCGACGCCATCCTGCGCAAGATGACCTACGAGGACTGGGATCTGGTGCTGCGCACCAATCTGTATTCCATGTTCAACGTCACCAAGCAGGTCATCGACGGCATGGTCGAGCGCGGCTGGGGGCGCATCATCAACATCGCCTCGGTCAATGGCGAAAAGGGGCAGTTCGGGCAGACCAACTACGCCGCAGCCAAGGCCGGGATGCACGGCTTTTCCATGTCGCTGGCGCTGGAAGTGGCGTCCAAGGGGGTGACGGTGAACACGGTGTCGCCGGGCTACATCCTGACCGACATGGTCAAGGCCATCCGCCAGGACGTGCTCGACAAGATCGTCGCCTCGATTCCGGTCAAGCGTCTGGGGACGCCCGAAGAAATCGCCTCCATCGTCGTCTGGCTGGCGAGTGAGGACGCGGGTTTCACCACCGGCGCCGAGTTCTCCTGCAACGGTGGGCTGCACATGAGCTGAGGGCGGCGCCCGGCGTCTTCGGGCAAGCCGCAGTGGCGCCCGGTGGCGGATATGGTTCAATCCGCCAAAATCCTGCACGCATCTCCCACCCCTACGGATCGCTCCGCCATGGCCAAGTCTGACTCTCCCCAGCGCATCATCAAGAAATACCCCAACCGCCGCCTGTACGACAGCGAGGCCAGCGCCTACATCACGCTCAACGATGTCAAGCAACTGGTCATGGATGGTGCCCGCTTCGTGGTGCAGGATGCCAAGACCGGCGAGGACCTGACGCGCAGCATCCTGCTGCAAATCATTCTGGAGGAGGAAAGCGGCGGCGTGCCCATGTTCAGCACGGTGATGCTGGAGCAGATCATCCGCTTCTACGGCCATGCCATGCAGGGCATGATGGGCAGCTATCTGGAGAAGAACGTGCAGGCGTTCATCGACATCCAGAACAAGCTGGCCGAGCAGTCGCGCGGGGTGTACGACAACACGGCGCTCAACCCCGAGGCCTGGACGCAGTTCCTCAACGTGCAAAGCCCCATGCTGCAATCCATGATGGGCAACTATCTGGAACAGAGCAAGAACCTGTACATGCAGATGCAGGAGCAGATGCAGGAGCAGGCCAAGCAGATGCTCGGGGCGTTCCAACCGACGGCGAAGAAGTGATCCCGGGCCAGTGATCCCCGGTCGCTGAACGCCGCGTGGCGTTCAGCGACAATTCAGGGATGGATCCTTTGCCCACGCCACCCGCCATCCCGCCCGCTGCCGCCCCGAAGATCGGTTTTGTTTCGCTGGGCTGCCCCAAGGCGCTCGTCGATTCCGAGCGCATCCTCACCGAATTGCGGGCGCAGGGCTACGCCACGTCGAAAAGCTACTCAGGCGCCGATCTGGTCATCGTCAACACCTGCGGCTTCATCGACGCCGCAGTGCAGGAGAGCCTGGACGCCATCGGCGAGGCCCTGGCCGAGAACGGCAAGGTCATCGTCACCGGCTGCCTGGGGGCGCGCAGCGATGCCGCGACCGGCAACAACCTGGTGCGCGAAGTGCATCCCAAGGTGCTGGCCGTCACCGGGCCGCACGCCACCGACGAGGTGCTGCAGCATGTGCACGCCGCGCTGCCCAAGCCGCACGATCCGTTCATCGACCTGGTGCCCGCCGCCGGAGTCAAGCTCACGCCCAAGCATTACGCCTATCTGAAGATCAGCGAGGGTTGCAATCATCGCTGCACCTTTTGCATCATCCCGGCGATGCGCGGTGACCTGGTGTCGCGGCCCATTGGCGATGTGCTCAACGAGGCCCGGGCGCTGTTCGCCTCGGGGGTCAAGGAACTGCTGGTGGTGAGCCAGGACACCTCGGCCTATGGCGTGGACGTGAAGTACCGCACCGGCTTCTGGGATGGCCGCCCCATCCGCACGCGCATGACCGAACTCGTCGCCGCGCTGGGCGATCTCGCGGCGCAGCACGATGCCTGGGTGCGGTTGCACTATGTCTATCCTTATCCCCATGTGGACGAGGTGTTGCCGCTGATGGCCGAGGGCCGCATCCTGCCCTACCTCGATGTCCCGCTGCAGCACGCCCACCCTGATGTGCTGCGCCGGATGAAGCGCCCGGCCAGCGGCGAACGCAACCTGGAACGCATCGCCCGCTGGCGGGAGATCTGTCCGGATCTGGTGGTGCGCTCCACCTTCATTGCTGGTTTTCCCGGCGAAACCGAAGCCGAGTTCGAGACTCTGCTCGATTTCATCCGCGAGGCCGAGCTCGACCGCGTGGGCTGCTTTGCCTACTCGCCGGTGGAGGGGGCGACGGCTAACGCGCTGCCTGATCCGGTGCCGGATGCCGTGCGCGAGGAGCGCCGTGCCCGCTTCATGGCCGTGGCCGAAGCAGTGTCGGTGCGCAAGCTGCAGCGGCGGGTCGGGCAGGTGATGCGTGTGCTGATCGACCACGCCAGCCGCGACGGCGCCGTGGGCCGCAGCTTTGCCGACGCTCCTGAGATCGACGGCAAAGTGCGGCTGCTGTCACCGGAAAAGCCCTCGCACAAGCAGCGGTTGGCGCAAAGCAGCGGCCAGTTCGTGCGCGTGCGCATCGTCCGCGCCGACGGGCATGATCTGATCGGCGAATTGCTCTGAAACGCGGCTGACTTCACCCCAGGCGCAAGCAAGGGGCATGGCGCTGACGTTGCCGGTTGCCCGGCGCAGGGCTGCCTCAGTTCGACCCGACCGCGGCCTTGATGCCGGCCGCGTTTTGCACGAAGGCCACATGGGTGATCTTGCACTGGTGCACCGTGAGCACGGTCGCCGCGTCTTTCTGGTGTGGCATGAAGGCGGCCTGATCGGCCTTGCTGGCCAGCAGGATGGGGTAGGGGCGCTTGCGCATTTTCGGCAAGGCGAAACTCTGCGTCACGAAACCTGGCATGCCGCTGATGTCGGCAAGAAACACGATGCCTTGCTTGCGCATGGCCTCGACGCCGATGTCGGAGAGATAAGCGTTGATCTCGTCGGATGGCGCTTTTTCAATGGCGAACAGCACCACCCGGGTCTCGGTTCCCGGAAAAGGCTCGGCTTTGCCGTGCTGGTTGTCGAACTGCAGTTGCGGCAGGGTGTCGCCGACGGCAAGCGGAGCGGCGACAGCGAGGGAGGGAAGACCGAGTGCGGCCAGTGCCACGGCGGTGAAGAAGGTTCGGCGTTGCATGGATGCTCCTGAGAGCAAATGCAACATCTGAACAGATGCATGTGTCCAGATTCCGCGGCCGCGCCCGCCTGCGGTACAGCTGATTGCGTGGCATCAAACTAGCGAATGACACCGCGATGCCAGGCGTCTGTAGGTGCTTCCGCCCTCAGAGGTGGATGCCGAACGCCGACATGTTCTTGTAGATCATGTACACCGCCACCACGGCGACGAGCGCAGCGAAAATGAGGTTGAGCGTGCCCTTGCTGCCCCGGCCCAAGTGAGTGGCCAGACGGGCACCGACCACCCCGCCGGCAATGCCCCCAGCGATGTAGAGCCCGGCCACCGTCCAGTCCAGCAGGCCTGAACTGGCGTAGTTGATGGCCGTGGTCAGGCCGAACGTTCCCACCGAGAACAGCGACGAGCCGATCGCGGCGAGCATGGGCATGCCGGTGGCGAACACCAGACCCGGCACGATGAGAAAGCCGCCGCCGATGCCGAAAAAGCCCGACAGCATGCCGACGATGCCCGCAGAAACCACCAGCTTCCAGAGCGAGAACTGACCGGGGTCGCCTTCCATCTCACCGGGCTTGACCTTTTTCGGCCGCACCATCAGCGCGGCGATCACCAGCATGAGGATGGCGAACAAGAACAGCAGCTTCTTGCCATCGACCGCCTTGCCCAGCGACGAACCAATGAATGCCGCAATCGCGCCGACGATGGCAAAGATCACCGCCTCTTTCCAGCGCACGTTTCCGGCCCTGGCGTGCGGAATGAGGTTGAGATAGGCGTTGACCGAGACTGCCAGTGCCGTGGTGCCGATGACCACGTGCGGATTGGGATAGCCCACCAGATACAGCAGCAGGGGTACCGCCAGGATGGAGCCGCCGCCGCCAATCAGGCCGAGGGTGAAGCCGACTGCCACGCCGGAGACGACGGACAGGATGTGTTGAGTCAGGGTCAGGTCAGCAAGCATGGTGGCCAAAGCATATAAGAACCCCCTTATGGGTTCTGTGAGGAATTGTGCGGATGTGTGGCAATTCGGTGGATGGTGTCAACACATGCCGAGGGCGACTTCAACACGCGAACGCGGCGAAATGTAATTGTTACAGCCGGAATGTGACATGTAGGCCGACCGTCAGCCACGCCCATGAAGCTGCGCGCGGGCAGCACACCGCAGCCCGCATGCCTGACGACATGCATGCTTCCTGAAACGAGAACAAGGAGATGAAAATGGACGCGAAAAAGACGATCAACCCGGCCCCGCTGGGCCTTTCTGGCTTTGCCCTGACCACATGGCTGCTGAGCATGGTCAACGCCGGGTGGTTTGCTGGCGTGGATGTTCCCATGGTGCTCGCCTCGGCCTTTGCCTTTGGTGGCACCGCACAATTTGTTGCGGGTGTCATCGAGGCCGGAACCGGCAACAGCTTCGGTTTTGTTGCGTTCTGCGGCTATGGCGCCTTCTGGTGGAGTTTTGCGCTGTTCGTGGATTTCTTCGCCAAGGGGGTGCAGGGCCCGTTCATCGGCTGGTTCTTGCTGCTGTGGGGCGTGTTCACCGCGTATCTGTGGGTGGCGACCTGGAAGAAAGGCCGCGCGCTGATGCTGATTTTCACCGCCCTGACGCCCACCTTCTTCCTGCTCGCCGCCGGAGCCATGACCGGCAACACCGGGTTGAGCGTGTTCGGTGGCTATCTCGGCCTGATCACTGCAGCGCTGGCGTTCTATCTGGCCGCCGCCGAAGTCATCAACGAAGCCTGGGGGCGGACCGTGCTGCCCATCTGAGCGCGGGGTTTCGCCAGCTGGTGGCATGCGCAACATGCCACGCCTGGAGGTGCTGCGCCGCAGCACCTCCATAGCACAATCAGCATGCACTGATTCAGCGAATTGTCAGTTTTGCACTGCAGCATTGAGGTAACCATGTCGCGCGGCACCAGGGTTTTGCTGGGCTGCGCTGCCTTCAGGCGCGGCTGCCCCTCCCGGGGCAGACCGGACAAGCGAACCAAGAGCCTGTTCACATCATGCAAAACCGTTGGATCATCCTGGGCGCCGCCGTGGCGCTCGCCGCGCCCATTGCCTGGGCCGGCCTCTCCAGCCCCCGTTCCGCTCCCGCCGTCGCCGCCTCGCACGCGCCCTTGCCGTCGGCGGCGCATGTGGTGTCGCGATCGCTTCCCGACAACGTGCAGATCCGTGCGTCCAAAGGACCTGAGGGCATCCCCGTGCAGGAATACATCAGCGCAGACGGGTCGCTGTTTGCCATCACCTGGGCCGGGCCGCAGCGTGTGCAGCCGCAGGCCGTGGTGGATCACTACTTCCCGCAGGCTGCGCACGGCACGACGCAGGTGGCGCACGGCACGCGCATCGTGGTGCGGAGCGCCTCACCGAGTTGGGGCAACGAAGGCGTGGCCTATCGCCCGGCGGTCATGCCGCTGGACTTCGACCCGGACGGCTTGGCGCCCTGAGGGTGTTCAGCGCGACGGCGTTGCCCGGTCCCAGAGCGGTTTCATCCGCTCGATCAGCGCGTCGTAGGTCTGGTTGATCCGGGCGATCTCAGCGGTCTGCCCGGTGATCAGGTCATGCTCCTGCTTGGTCAGGACCTTGTTTTCTTCAAGCTTGGTGCGAAGTTCCAGCGGCAGCGGACCCTGGGGGTAGAACTGTGCCTCGGTGTTGAGCTGTTTGAGCTGACGCGCCAGGCTGGCGAGATGCTTCTTGGCATCGGCAATCAGGGTGTTGGGCCGACTGAGATCGTTGGCGCGCGCCTGCTCCAGCGCCTGTTTGTCGGGGTAGCGCAACAGCAGAGCACGGTCTTCACGCTGCCTGTCGCGCTGCTGTCGGGCCTGGTTCTGCGCCGCCTCGCGCGCCTGCGCCGCTTGCGCCTGCTCGCGCACGGTGAGGATTTGCCTGCGCACCGTTCCATCCGAGCCGATCACCTTGCCACCATAGGTGAGGCAGTCGTTTGTCAGGCGATCGCTCGACACCAGGGTGCCATTGGCATCGCGACACAGATAGATGTCGGCATGCGCCCCCTGCGCCGCGCCCAGCAACAAGCCGCACAGAACGTAACGCCAGGGAGTCGAAGAAGGTTTCATGAACAAGAGGGGAGGGTACTGCAACAATGTGGCAAAGCGTCGCAGGGTTGACCACGCAGCTTATTGTGCCTTGCTTTTTGTCGGCACAAGCACCGGCCCAAGCCTCTGTTGCATGCCGCTGCGCCCCCCGCATGGCGCGTTGATTCCCAAGTTGTCGCATGGGCAGGCCGGCCCAGGCCGCATTTTGTTTCGTGCCATTTGCCTTCAGAAAGGAAGCCTTTCGTGCGTATCGTGACCGCCAACCTCAACGGCATTCGCTCCGCGGCGAGCAAGGGTTTTTTCGACTGGGCTCGCGCGCAACAGGCCGACGTGATCGGCGTCCAGGAGGTCAAGGCACAAGCCGAGCAGGTACACGGCGTCTATGGCCAGATCGACACCATGGCGGGGCATTTTCACTACGCGCAAAAAAAGGGCTACTCCGGCGTGGGCATCTACCTGCGCCCGCAGCCCTCAGAAGTGGTCATTGGCCTGGGCGATGCCGAGTTCGACGCCGAGGGGCGCTGGGTCGAGGCCCGGTTCGACAAACCGGGGCGCAAGCTGAGCATCATCAGCTGCTACTTCCCCAGTGGGTCCTCGGGCGAGGAGCGGCAACAGGCCAAGTTCCGCTTTCTTGCGCTGCTCTATCCCAAACTGGTGACATTGCGGCAGGAGCGGGAATTCATCCTCGTGGGCGACGTCAACATCGCCCACCAGAACGCCGATCTCAAAAACTGGCGCAGCAACCAGAAAAACAGTGGATTCCTGCCCGAAGAACGGGCATGGATGACCCAGCTCCTGGGCGAGGCCGGCTTGGTGGATGTGTACCGCCGCCTGCACCCTGACACCACGGACACCTGCTACACATGGTGGAGCAATCGGGGTCAGGCCTACGCCAACAACGTGGGGTGGCGGCTGGACTACCAGATCGCAACCCCGGGCCTCGCCGAGTTGGCGCGCAGCGCGAGCATCTACAAGCTGCAGAAGTTCAGCGATCACGCCCCGCTCACCATGGACTACGACCTGAGGCTTTGAGGGGAGCCAGCGCGCACGCCCAGCAGAAACTGCGGCGCATCGCGGCCATCAGTGCTGACTGGAGAGGGGCGCGTTCCGGATTCCGAAGACATGGACCCCCGTACGGTCCTGATGTACCCCATTTTCTACCCCCACCAGCGTGGGGCAGTCAAAGAACGGCGCCGAACGTTACCAGAATAAAAAAGCCGTAAAGCATTGATTTCTGTATGCTTTACGGCTCTTCTTGCACTTTGCTGAACAATGAACTGGTGGGCGGTACTGGGATCGAACCAGTGGCTTCCACCGTGTGAAGGTGGCACTCTACCGCTGAGTTAACCGCCCGTATGGCATCTGAAATCAAGTCAGCACCAAACAGCAAAGATCATCATTATTGCATACTTTTTTCTGCGTTGGGGCTGTCTGTGGGTTTGGGGGTAGGGCGCCAGATGCTGCGGCCGCCACTTTTCTTGTCCAGGAGTTGCAAAAAAGCGTCGTGGGCGGCGAGATCGTCGTCGCTGGGGCGAGTCAGCGGCAGGTCGAAGGATTGCAGCGGCTGATGATCGACTGCGGCCTGGCGTTGCGGGGTGTCGAGGTCGATGACCAGGCTGTCTTGGCCGCGGGTCAGGCTGAGGTACACCTCGGCCAGTAGCTCGGCGTCGAGCAAGGCGCCGTGGAGGGTGCGATGCGCGTTGTCGATGCCAAAGCGCTTGCACAGGGCGTCGAGGTTGTTGAACTTGCCGGGAAACTGGGTTCGCGCCATCAGCAGGGTGTCGGTCACCTGCGGCACATGCTGCCGGAAGGCGGGCAGACCCATGCGTTCGAGCTCGGCGTCGAGGAAGGCGCAGTCGAACGGCGCGTTGTGGATGATGATTTCAGCCTCGCGCACGAAGTCCAGCAGGTCGGAGGCGATTTGCTCGAAGCGCGGCTTGTCGGCGAGGAATTCGTCGGTCAGGCCGTGGACCTTGAGGGCATCGGGATGGCTGGAGCGGCCGGGGTTGAGATAGGCGTGGTAATGGCGGCCGGTGAGCCGGCGATTGAACAATTCGACGCCGCCGATTTCGATGATGCGGTCGCCACTGCCCGGGTTGAGCCCGGTGGTTTCGGTGTCGAGGACGATTTGGCGTGTCATGGAGTGAGGTCTGAGGCAAAATGGCGGGCTGCGCAGCGCGAGGCGCTTCGCGCCCCTGGGCGGGGCCACGCGGTCTGCAAGCCTGCAGCGCGCCGCCGCAGGCCATAGCCTAACCGAGGCCTTCCCGACCTGAATGCTGCACCGCGCGTTGCGGGCGGCACCCACCATGAGCACGAACGATTCCGAGCAGATCCGCAGACGGCGCACGTTTGCCATCATCTCCCACCCCGACGCCGGCAAGACCACGCTGACGGAAAAGCTGCTGTTGTTTTCTGGCGCGATCCAGATTGCGGGTAGCGTGAAGGCGCGCAAGGCCAGCCGCCATGCCACGTCCGACTGGATGGAGATCGAGAAGCAGCGCGGTATTTCCGTGGCGTCGTCGGTGATGCAGATGGAGTGGCGCGATTGCGTCATCAACCTGCTCGACACCCCGGGGCACCAGGACTTTTCGGAGGACACCTATCGCGTGCTCACCGCGGTGGATGCGGCGCTGATGGTCATCGACGCCGCCAACGGCGTGGAGGAGCAAACGCTGCGCCTGCTCGAAGTCTGCCGGGCGCGCAACACCCCCATCCTCACCTTCGTCAACAAGATGGACCGCGAGGTGCGCCAGCCGCTCGATCTGATGGACGAGATCGAACGCAATCTGGGCATGGCGGTCACGCCGTTCACCTGGCCCGTGGGCATGGGGCGCGACTTTCATGGCGTCTACGACTTGCGACTCGACCGCATGCGCGTGTTCCGCCCCGGCGACGAGCGGGTACGCGACGACGACCGGATGCTCACCGGCCTGGACAATCCCGAATCGGTGCAGCGCTTCGGTCAACCCTACGCGCAGGCGCAGGCCGAAATCGGTCTGCTGCGCGACGCTGCCCCGCCGTTCGACGAGGCGGAGTTTCTCGCCGGCCGCCAGTCGCCGCTGTTCTTCGGCTCGGCCATCAACAACTTCGGCGTGCAGGAAGTGCTCGACGCACTGGTGGAACTGGCGCCCTCGCCCCTGCCACGCGCCGCCACCACGCGGGTGGTGCAGCCCACCGAGCCTGCGTTTACTGGTGTGGTGTTCAAAATTCAGGCGAACATGGACCCGGCGCACCGCGACCGCATCGCCTTTGTGCGCATCGTCTCCGGGCGCTTCGAGCGCGGCATGAAAATCCGCGTCGGCCGCACCGGCAAGGACATTCGGCCCGGCAGCGTGGTGACCTTCATGTCGCAGCGCCGGGAGTTGCTCGACGAGGCCTATGCCGGTGACATCGTCGGCATTCCCAACCACGGCACCCTGCATCTGGGCGACAGTCTGAGCGAAGGCGAAGAACTGCAATTCACCGGGCTGCCGTTCTTCGCGCCCGAGATGTTTCGTTCCGTGGAAATCAAAGATCCGATGCGCACCAAGCAGTTGCGCACCGGGCTGCAGCAACTGGGCGAGGAGGGCGCCATCCAGGTGTTTCGGCCAATGCTGGGCGGCAGCCTGCTGCTGGGCGCCGTGGGCACGCTGCAGTTCGACGTGGTGCAGCACCGGCTGCAGTCGGAGTACGGCGTGGACGCGCGCATGGAAGGCAGCAAGTACCGCATGGCGCGCTGGTTCACCTGCGACGATGCGCAGGCGCTCAAGCGCTTCATCGATGCCAACGCCCACCGCATCGCCTACGACGTGGTGGAGGCACCGGCGGTGCTGCTCACCCACGCCAGCGAGTTGCGGGTGATGCAGGAACTGGCGCCGCAGATCCAGTTTCACACCCTGCGCGAGCACGCCGGGCAGGTGTTCAAACCGTCGATGCAAGCCTGAGCAAGACGGTCAGGTGGCGGGCTGTTGCAGGCTGGGACAGACCACGCCGCGATAGGCATGCCAACTGGCATGGCCGATGACCGGCAGCACGATGACCCACCCCAGCCCGAACGGCAGCATGGCCAGCAGGCTGATCAGCCCGATCAGCGCGGCCCAGCAGATCATGGCCACCGGATGCTCCAGGCAGACGCGCAGACTCGTCAGCGCGGCGGTGATGGCATC
>JAKAFC010000083.1 GCA_021818065.1 Pseudomonadota bacterium | reverse complement strand
GGTCACGAGCACATCGCCCGGCTGCACCAGGTGCATGTCGGCGGTGGAATGCACCAGTCGCACCGGGCCGGCGCCGATCTTCTGGCCGATGGCCCGGCCGGTCACCAGCACCGCACCCTTGCCTTTGAGGGCGAAGCGCTGCTCGGTGCGATCCTGGTCGCGCGACTTCACGGTCTCGGGCCGCGCCTGCAGGATGTAGAGATGGCCGTCGATGCCGTCCTTGCCCCACTCGATATCCATGGGCCGCTGGTAGTGCGCCTCGATGGTCATGGCGAAGCGCGCCAGTTCCTGCGCCTCGGCGTCGGTCAGGCAATAGCGGTTGCGCAATTCGGACGGTGTTTCCACGACCTGCACCAGGTTCGGCGAACCCGGCGGGGCAAATCCCATGCGCACCAGCTTGGAGCCGAGGTTGCGACGGATCACCGCGTCCTTGCCAGCCTTGAGCGTGGGCTTGAAGACATAGAACTCGTCGGGGTTGACCGAGCCTTGCACCACGGTCTCGCCCAGGCCGTACGACGCGGTGATGAACACCACGTCAGGAAAGCCGGACTCGGTGTCCATGGTGAACATCACGCCCGACATGCCTTTGTCGCTGCGCACCATGCGTTGCACCCCGGCGGAAAGCGACACATCGCTGTGGATGAAGCCCTTGTGCACGCGGTAGGAGATGGCGCGGTCGCTGTAGAGCGAGGCAAACACATGCTTGATTTTGTCCAGCACGGCGTCGATGCCGACCACGTTGAGGTAGCTCTCCTGCTGCCCCGCGAAGGAGGCGTCGGGCAGGTCTTCGGCCGTGGCCGAGGACCGCACGGCAAAGCTGGCCTGCGGGTGGTTGGCCGTCAGTTCCGCGTAGGCCGTGCGCACGGCCTGCTCCAGATCGGCAGGAAACGGCGTCTGCAACACCCAGCTGCGGATCTGCTCACCCGTGGCGGCGAGCGCGCGCACATCGTCGGCATCGAGGGCGGTCAGCGCGGCGTCGATGCGCTGCCCCAGCCCGTCGGTGCGCAGAAAATCGCGGAAGGCGTGCGCGGTGGTGGCAAAACCGCCGGGAACGCGCACCCCGCTAGAGGCGAGCTGGCTGATCATTTCGCCGAGGGAGGCGTTCTTGCCGCCAACTTGGTCGATGTCGTGCATGCGCACGTCTTCCAAGCGTAAAACCAGTTCCTTACCCGTATGGGCAGAGTTTTGCTGCGTCATGATGCAAGTCCTTCATAGAATAAAAAACCGGGCGCAGCGGCGGGGTGGGGTGAAAACGACAGTTGGTGTTCGCGTTGTGTGGTCGTCTTCGCGCAAGCCGCTGACAATGCAAACCATTCTAGGTTTTGAATCCTGACACATGCCCAACCGATCGGTCTTTTTCGTCTCGGACGGAACGGGAATCGCCGCGGAAACCTTCGGCAATTCCATCCTCGCGCAATTCGACGTGCAGCCGCACCGCATCCGCCTGCCCTTCGTCGACAGCGTGGAGAAGGCGGTGCACGCGGTGGAGCGCATCAACGAGGTCGAGCGGGCCGAGGGCAAGCCCCCCATCGTCTTCGTCACCCTGGTGCATCCCGACGTGCTCGACATCATTCTGGGCGCGCGTGCCCTGGTGCTCGACATGTTCAACAGCTTCGTACAGCCGTTGGAGGTGGCCTTCGGCGCCAAGTCCAACCACCGCATCGGCCGCTTTTCCGACGCCGCCTACAGCCCGCAGTACCACAACCGGATCGACGCCATCAATTTTTCGCTGATGCACGACGACGGCCAGTCCACCCGCAATCTGGCCGAGGCCGAGGTCATTCTGGTGGGTGTGTCGCGCTGCGGCAAGACGCCGACCTCGCTTTATCTGGCGATGCAGCACGGTGTGCGTGCGGCCAACTACCCGCTGATCCCCGACGATTTCGAGCGCATGCGCCTGCCCGACGCCCTCAACGGCCTGCGGCACAAGCTGTTCGGCCTGTCCATCACCCCCGAGCGTCTGAGCGAAATCCGTACCGAGCGTCGTCCGGGCAGCCGTTACGCCGCGCTGGACAACTGCCGCTATGAGGTCAGCGAGGCGGAGAAACTCATGCGCCGCGAGGGCATTCGCTGGCTGTCTTCCACGCACAAGTCCATCGAAGAAATCGCCACCACCATCCTGCAGCAGATCCGCCCCGACCGGCTGGAATATTGAGCCCACCACCATGCGCGACGACGACAAGAACGCCTATCTCCTGGGATTCGCCTCGACCCAGCAGAAATTTCCCGAGCGCGAGGAAGCCCTGCCCATCGATCCCAGCCGGGCGGAGCATCCGTTGGTGGGCCTCATGGTGGATGCCGGCACCGACTTGTCGGGCACCATGGCGGCCGACCGCCGCGTACGCATCCTGCCGCTGACCATCCAATGGCCCGGCCGCACCCTGCTCGACAAGGGCACCGCCGAGGTGCGCACCGTGTCGCGTCAACTCAGCCACGAGCGCATCCGCAGCGCCGAGGTCAGCGCGCCTTCGGTGGATGCCCTCAGCTACCGCATGCACCCGCATCTGGCCTTGAACTTCGACCGGCTGCTGCTGCTGGGCACGCACCCGGCGCTGGTGGACGCCAACCGCGCCGTGGAGCAAATGCTGCAGAACCACAGCGAGGAGATCAATCATCTGCGGCGCGAACGCCAGCTCCGGGCGGATTACGCGCTGCAATCGGTGGACAGCCGCTCGCTGCTCACCGGTCCGGCGCTGCAGGCACGGCTGCTGTTGCACGCGCCAGAACTGCTGGCGGGCGATCTGCTCGGCCTGGCGCAACGGGCCAGAACCCTGGCGGAACAGACCGAGGTGTGGCTGGCACCGGGGCATCCGGGCGACGTGGCCATCACACTCGGTCGGCTGGAGCATCCGGCGCTCGCGCCCTGGGTGCAGGCCTGCAGCACGCGGCTGACACAAATCATGCACCGCTACCCGGTGCTGAGTTGCAAGGGCGGAAGCTTCGGGCTCGAAGCCCGTACCAACAAATGGAAGCTGGCCGCCGCCCGGGTGATCGACGCCGCCGCTGCCGCCATCCGCAGCGGCCAGCTGGCGGCACCGCAAATCCAGGTCAGCTACGACGGTAGCATCCGCGAATTGCGCGACTGGCCGGAGATGCAGGCACTGAAAAAGCTTGCGGCCGAACACGAGGTCAAGCTCCACGTCACCCACATGAGCCTGGGCGGGCGGGTCTGGGCCTCGGCACAGTCGCTGTCGGTCGCGCTGATCCGCAAACCCTCAGCCTGAACTGGGAAACTGCGACTGCCGCACGCCTTCGTACAGGCAGATCGCCGCCGACGCGGCCACGTTGAGCGACTCCACACCGTCGGCCTGCGGGATGCGCACCAGCGCCGAACATTTGGCGACCAGCGCGTCCGAAATACCCTGCCCTTCGTTGCCGAAGATCCAGGTGACCGGCTGCTTCAGGTCGAGCTCGAACAGCACCGTGTCAGCCTGCATGTGCGTGGCATAGATCGGTCGGGGCACGATGTTCAGCACCTGTTCCCAGGGCGGATCTTCGAACACCGGCAGCACGAAGTGCGCGCCCATCGCTGCGCGCAGCACCTTGGGCGACCACACCCCGGCACAGCCGCGCAGCAGGTAGGCTGCGCCGCATCCGGCGGCGGCGGCCGTGCGCAGCATGGCGCCGACATTGCCCGCGTCCTGCACGCGATCAAGGATGAGGGCGCTGCCAGCCCGCGGCTTGGATGACTTCGGCCGGGCGATCAACATGCCCACGGGCGGTCCGTTTTCCACCGAGGTGATCCAGTTGAACAGCGCCTGGTGCAACACCACGGTCTGGTTGGTGCCGACGCGCTCGACCAGCGCGGCGATTTCCGGGTCGAGCAGCCCGGTGTCGGTGGTGATGAGCGGCTCGGCAGCGTGGCCTGCGGCCAGTGCGGCGTCGATCAGATGGATGCCTTCAAGCCAAACCTGGCCGAGCTTGCGCACCGCACCCGGTTCGCTGGACAGGCTGCGCAAGGTCTTGATCAGCGGATTTTCAGCCGAGGTGATGCGCTTCACGACACAACATCCTTCATGGAGAGGGAGACAGGAGGCGACGAATGGGAGCAAAACTGCGACGGTGCGCCGCGCATGGTCCCAGTGTAAGCAATGCGGCTCGATGCGCCGCCGTGCCGTAGCCGCTGTGGCGCTCGAAGCCATAGCCCGGATAGCGTTGCGCCAGCTCGGCCATGAGCCGATCGCGATACACCTTGGCGACGATGGACGCGGCGCTGATGGCCGGATGCACGGCGTCGCCGCCAACCACGGCCTTGCACGGCATGGCCACGGCCGGGCGCTGGTTGCCGTCCACCAGCAGAGCGTCGACGCGGCAGCGCAGGCCAGCCACGGCACGCTGCATCGCCAGCAGCGTGGCCTGGAGAATGTTCAGGGTGTCGATCTCCTCGACGCTGCTCTCGGCAATGCTCCAGCCCAGGCTCTGGGCACGAATCTGGACATCGAGCTGCGCGCGCCGCGCGGCGCTCAGGGCCTTGGAGTCCGCCAGGCCGGCGATCGGACGAGCCGGATCGAGCACCACGGCGCAGGCCACCACCGGCCCGGCCCAGGGGCCACGTCCTACCTCGTCGCATCCAGCGACCCACGGGCTGGCATCGGCCGCATCCCAGTCGAACAAGGATTCCTGCTTCATGCGCGGGCCATCTCGAGGATGGCCTGCGACGCCAGCGCCGCGGTATCGCGCCGCAGGCTCAGGTGCATGGCGGTAAAGCGGTCGTGCAGGTTTTGCAGCCGGGCCGGGTCGTCCATGAGCTGGCTGGCAGCCAGCGCCAAGGTCTCGGCGGTGCAGTCGTGCTGCAACAGTTCGGGCACCAACCGCGTGCCGGCCAGAATGTTCGGCAGGCCGACATCGGGCAGGTAACCCCGACCGGACATCATGCGCCACGACAGCGCCGACATGCGGTAGGCGATCACCATCGGGCGCTTGAACAGCGCGCATTCCAGCGTGGCCGTGCCGCTGGCCACCAGCGCCAGATCACAAGCCGCCATGACGGCGTGCGATTGACCATCGACCCAGTGCAGCGGCAACGCGGGATAGGCCTGCGCGGCTTGCAGCACCAGCGGCTTCAAGCCGGGATGCGCCACCGGCAGCGCGATCTGTGTCATCCGACCGCTGCGTACCAGTTGCGCTGCGGCCGCCAACATCGGCGCGATGAGGTGCTTCACCTCGGCGCGACGGCTGCCGGGCAACACGGCGAGCACAGTGCCTTCTGCGTTCAGGCCGAGCTGACGGCGGGCGGCGGCACGGTCGGGTTCGAGTGGGATGACTTCAGCCAGCGGATGCCCGATGTAGGTGGCGCGCACCCCGGTCTCGGCGTAGAGCGCAGGCTCGAAAGGAAAGATGCACAGCATGTGATCGACCGCCTGCCGGATGAGCTCGATGCGCTCACGCCGCCAGGCCCAGATCGACGGACTCACCAGATGCGCCACGGGAATGCCCGCCTGCCGCAGCCGCCGTTCCAGATGCAGGTTGAAATCGGGCGCATCCACGCCGACGAACACCGCGGGCGGTGCTGCCAGCAACCGCTGCCGCAACCGCCGACGCATGAGCAGCAACTCGGGCAAGCGGGCAAGCACGTCGGCGTAGCCGTTCACTGCCAGACGCTCGCTGGACCACCAGGCCTCAAAGCCCGCGGCCTGCATCTGCGGGCCGCCGATGCCCACGGCCTGCAGCCCGGCACGCTGCCGATGCAGCGCGCGCAGCAGGTGCGAGGCCAGCAGATCGCCCGAGGCCTCGCCAGCGACAAAGGCCAGGGTTGGCGTGGCCATGGCGCGCTCAGGGCCGGACGATGCCGCGCCCGGTCGTGGCGAGAAAATCGTGCAGCACGCCCATGGCCGCAGCCGCCTGCGGGCGCTGGTCGGTCAGCTCGCGCAACGCCGCACGCGCCTGCTCCAGGGTCAACCCCTGGCGGTAAAGCACGCGATAAGCGGCACGCAGAGCGGCGATCTGACCGGAGGTGAAGCCACGGCGGCGCAGCCCTTCGGCATTGATCCCGTGCGGTTTGGCCGGATTGCCAGCCACCAAGGTGTAAGGCGGCACGTCCTGCAGGATGACCGAGCTGATGCCCGTCATGACATGCGCGCCGATGCGCACGAACTGGTGCACACCGGTGTAGCCACCGAGAACAGCCCAGTCGCCCACCTGCACATGCCCGGCGAGTTGGGCGTTGTTGGCGAAGGTGGTGTGGTTGCCGACCTGGCAATCGTGGGCGATATGCACGTAAGCCATGATCCAGTTGTCGTGACCCACGCGGGTCACGCCGCCATCCTGGACCGTGCCGATGTGCAGGGTGCAGGCTTCGCGGATCACGTTGCGATCGCCGATCTCCAACGCCGTGTCCTCGCCCTTGTACTTCTTGTCCTGCGGCTCACCGCCGATGACGCTGAACGGGTGCAGGCGGTTGTCGGCGCCGATGGTGGTGCGCCCGTCGATGACCACATGCGCACCCACGCGCGTGCCCGCGCCGATGCGCACCTTGGGGCCGATCAGCGCGAACGGACCGACCTCGACATCGGCAGCGAGTTCCGCACGCGGATGCACCTGCGCGGTGGAATGAATCGTCGGCATGCTGGAATCAGGACACGCTGCGCTCGGTGCACATCAGATCGGCCTGCGCCACCGTGCGCCCGTCGACCGAAGCCTCAGCGGTGAACTTGTAGATGCCGCGCATGTTGCGCGTCATCTCGACGTACAGATGCAGTTGGTCGCCAGGCAGCACCGGTTGCTTGAAGCGTGCGTTATCGATGCCCACTAGGTAGTAGAGCGAGCCCTGATCCGGCGTCTTGCCCACCGAGCCGAAAGCCAGAATGCCCGAGGCCTGCGCCAGCGCCTCGAGAATCAGCACGCCAGGCATGATGGGCTTTTGCGGAAAGTGGCCGGTGAAGAACGGCTCGTTGATGGTGACGTTCTTGTAGGCCTTGATGTACTTGCCGTTGACCTGCTCGATGACGCGATCGACCAGCAGCATGGGGTAGCGATGCGGCAGGAGCTGAAGAATCTGGGTGATGTCGAGCACGGTGGTGGTCATGTCGGTTGTTCTGGTTGCAAAGTCTCAAGGCGCTGCTCGAGGTGGCGGATGCGATCACGCAGTTGATGCAGTTGCCGCACGGTGGCGGCGTTGCGCTCCCAATTGGCGTGGGTGTCGAGGGGGAAGGCGCCGGTGTACATGCCGGGCTGGCGCACCGAGCGCGAGACAAGCGACATGCCGCCGATCACCACGCCGTCGGCAATCCGCAGATGCCCGGCAATGCCGACGCCGCCACCGATGAAGCAGTACGCCCCGATCTCGGCACTGCCCGACACGCCCACGCAGCCGGCCAGCGCGGTATGGGGGCCGATGCGCACGTTGTGCGCGATCTGCACCAGATTATCGATCTTCACGCCGCGGCCGATTTCGGTGTTGTCGAGTGCGCCACGGTCGATGGTGGTGTTGGCCCCCACCTCCACATCGTCCTCCAGCACCGCCACCCCCACCTGGGCGATTTTCACACCCGCGCCATCCGGCTGGCGGGCATAGCCGAAGCCATCGCTGCCGACGACGGCGCCTGACTGCAGCACGCAACGCGCCCCCAGCCGGCATCCCCAGCCGACAATGCTGCGCGGATGCAGCACCGAACCCGGCCCGATGCGGGCGTCGCGGCCGACGTGACACCCGGCGCCGATATGCACGTCGGCGGCAATCTCGGCGCCCGCTTCGATCACGGCAAAAGCGTCGATGCGCGCCCGCTCCGATACCCGCGCCGCTGGA
The DNA here is from genome assembly GCA_021818065.1 of Pseudomonadota bacterium. Lineage (GTDB taxonomy): Bacteria > Pseudomonadota > Gammaproteobacteria > Burkholderiales > Burkholderiaceae_C > Thiomonas. The sequence continues at coordinate 4,396 of JAKAFC010000083.1, read as the reverse complement.
TCCACCTGCGCGGTGGCGTGGCGGCCGGGCTCAAACGGCGGCTGCTGCAAAGCCCAGAACCACTGCGACAGCCGCGCGTAGTAGAGATACGGATCGGCGGTGATGATCGCGTTACCCGACCGCGGCCGCGCGTCCTTGAGGCTCTCTGGCAGGATGACGGCTGCCGCGTGGGTTTCAGCCAGCAGCGGCAGAAACTTGTCGCGATTGAGAAAGGTGATGTCGCTCGCACCCGCCGTGACAATGGGCCGCAGACGCTGCACTACCGTGCGCGCGTCGCCCACGAGCACGCCGCCCAGACGGGCGACGATCTGCTCGAGCGTCAACCCGTCCACGCCATTGCCAGGCTGCGGCGCCCCGCCGGATTTACTTGCCGGACTGCGCATCCAGTGCCTTGAGCACTTTGTCGGTGATGTCGATGCGCGGATTCACATACACCGCGTCCTGGAAGATGATGTCGTAGTGGTCCTTGAGCGCGATGTCGCGCACCACCTTGTTGGCCTTGTCGAGCACCGAGGCCAGGGCCTCATTGCGGCGGGCGTTGAGGTCTTCCGAGAACTCACGCTGCTTGCGCTGGAATTCGCGGTTCATATCGACGAGGTTCTGCTGCGCCTTGATGCGATCGGCGTCCGACATCACCGGGCCGTTCTTCTCCAGGTTTTCGTTGGCCGTCTTGATCTTGGCGGCCATGTCCTGCAGTTCTTTGTCGCGCTTGGAGAATTCGGATTCCAGCTTCTGCTGGGCCGCCTTGGCCAGAGCCGAGTCCTTCAGCACGCGCTCGGTGTTGATGAAGCCGATTTTCATCGGCGCGCTGGCCGCCGGCGCCGCAGTCGACGCCGCGGTCTGCGCCATCGCGGGCGAGGCGGCGCACAGCGCCGTGGCGCAAATCAGAGCAAACAGGGAGTGAGACAGGGAAGGAAGTTTCATGGCAATGATTGTGGTTAGAACCCGGCGCCGACAGTGAACTGGAAGGTCTGGAGTTTATCGGTGGTCTTGGAGCGGATCGGCTTGGCGATACTGAACTTCAACGGCCCGATGGGCGAAATCCAGGACACGCCGATGCCCACGGACGAACGCATGTCGCTCAGGCTGACTTTCTCGTTTTCACCCCACACGTAGCCGTTGTCGTTGAACACCGACATGCGCAGCGAGCGATCGGCACCGGTGCCGGGGAAGGGGAACTGGTACTCGAAGTCGGCAATCAGCATCTTGCCGCCACCCAGCGCGTTGCCCTGCGCGTCCTGCGGACCGAGCGAACTCTGCTGGAAGCCACGCACTGTGCCGATGCCCCCGGCGTACAGATTCTTGAACACCGGCAGCGGGCGGCCACCCAGGCCGTGGGCGTAGCCGATCATGCCGTTGAAGGCCAGATTGGTGTCGCGGGTGATGGGTTGGTACTGCTGATACTGGTAGGTCACGCGGTCGTAGCGCAGCGTGCTGAAAGGGCTGATCTCGAAGCTCAGGCGCTGATAGCGCCCATCCGTGGGCACCAGGGCGCTGTTGCGGCTGTCGCGTTGCCAGCCGATGGTCAGCGGCACCCCGCTGGAGGTCTTGCCGAACTGGTTGACGTAGGCGATGTACGAGGCCGGGGCACCCGGTGCCAGATCGAGGGTGTAGCGCTCGAACCCGGCACCGAAGAACACCCGGTCCACCTCGGTGAAGGGCACGCCGAATTGCAGGTTGAAGCCCGGGGTGACGATCTTGTAGTTGCTACCCTGGCTGGTGTAAGGCTGGATGGTGCGGTAATAGGCGTTGACCGTGCGGCTGATGCCGTCTTCGGTGAAGTAGGGGTTGGTGCTCGAGACCGACAGCGTGCGGTAATAGCTCGACGTGTTGAAATCGAGCGAGAGGTTGTTGCCGCTGCCAAAGATGTTGTCCTGGCTGATGCCGGCGTTGAACGACAGCTTGTCGGCGCTGGAAAAGCCCACGCCCAGCGACAGGCTACCCGTGGGCTTTTCTTCGACGTTCATGTCGAGATCGACCTGGTCGTTGGCGCCCGGCACTTCGCGCGGCTGCATGGTGACGCTCTTGAAGTAGCCCAGACGATCGACCCGGTCGCGCGACAGCTTGATGCGGTCGACGTCGTACCACGAATCTTCGTATTGACGGAACTCGCGGCGGATGACTTCATCGCGGGTGCGACTGTTGCCCGCGATGTCGATGTGGCGCACATAGATGCGCTTGCCCGGATCGGCTGTGATGGTGAAGGCGACCTGGTCAGTCTGACGGTCGATGACCGGCTTGGCGTCGACACGGGCGAAGGCATAGCCGTACACACCGAACTGATTGGTGATGGCCTTGACGCTGTCGTTCAGCGCCTGCGCGCTGTACGTCTGGCCGGGCTTGAGCTTGACCAACGCGCGGAATTCATCATCCTGCCCGAGGTAGTTGCCCGCCAGTTGGTAGCCCGACACGGTGTACTTCGGGCCCTCGTGGATGTTGACCGTGATGTAGATGCCGTCCTTGTCGGGCGACAGCGCCACCTGCGTCGATTCGATGCGGAAATCGAGGTAGCCGCGATCCTGGTAATACGAGCGCAGCGTTTCCAGGTCGGTGTTGAGCTTGGCCTTGGAATACTGATCGTCCTTGGTGTACCAACTCAACCACCCCGGCGTGCTCAGCGAAAACAGCCCGAGCAAGGTCCCTTCGCTGTACACCGTGTTGCCAACCACGCGAATGGCGCGAATCTTGGCGATCTGCCCTTCCACCACGGTGAATAAGACGTTCACGCGGTTGCGCGGCAGCGGCGTGGTGGTGACATTGACCTCGGTGCCGTAGAACCCCTTGGCCAGATATTGCTGCTTGAGCTCTTGCACGGCCTGGTCGATCAGCGCTTGATCGTAAGGCCGGGCCTCGGCCAGACCCACCGACGCCAGGGCAGTAGTCAGCGCCTTCTTGTCGAACTCCTTGGTGCCCGAGAATTCGACCCCGGCGATGGTCGGTCTCTCCTCGACCACGATGGTCACGATGTCGTTGGCGGTCTCGATGCGAACGTTCTTGAACAGGCCCGTGGCGAACAAGGCGCGGATGGCCGCCGCGCCACCTTCCGGGGTGTAGGCCTCACCCACGCGGAAGGGGAGGTAGCTGAACACGGTGCCGGGTTCGGTTCTCTGCAGACCGTCGACACGGATGTCCTTGATGGTGAACGATTCAGCTGCGTGTGCTTGCACGCCTGCAACGGCGATCACGACCGCCGTCGCACAACGAAGTGCGGGAGTAAACCTCAAATTGACCTCGAGCTGGATTAGTGCATCTGTCCGAGCAAGCGGGCCAGATCGTTGTAGAGGGCGATGGCCATCATCAAGGCGATCACCGCGAGACCGCCTTGCTGCAGCCTTTCCTGCCAACGTTGCGAGACGCTGCGCCGGGTCAACCCCTCGTACGCATAATACAAGAGATGCCCCCCGTCCAGAACCGGCAGAGGCAGCAGATTGAGCACCCCCAGACTGACGCTGACAACGGCAAGAAAGCTCAGATACGCCATCCAGCCGAGCTCGGCACTCTTGCCGGCGTAGTCGGCAATGGTGACCGGGCCGCTGAGGTTTTGCAGCGAGGCCTGACCGACGATCATGCGCCCCAGGGTCTTGAGCGTCAGCGCCGACAGATCCCAGGTGCGCTGCACCCCACTCTGCAGCGCCTGCAGGGCATTGCGCTGCACCTCGACGGTGGGAATCTCGCCACCCAGCATGGCCTCGATGCGCCAGACCGTCTTGCCCTGCACTTGCACCGCAGCGGGCTGAATCACGGTTTGGGTCAGGCGGCCGTCACGGCGCACCGTGAGCTGCAGCGGCTTGCCGGCCGCCTGCTGGATCGCTTGCATCAGTTGGTCTGCGGTGGCGACGGTCTGACCGTTCACTGCCACGACGCGGTCCCCGGCAACCAGCCCGCCCCGTTGCGCCGGCCCTCCGGCCACCACCTCACGAATATCGGCTGGAGGGCTTTGCAGGTGCAGACCGTAGGCGGTGAGAAATCCAGCGTTTTCCGCCGCCCGCGTGCTGGCAGAAAAATCGAGCGCGATGCGGCGCTGCGGCGCATCGGCGCCGGGCTGATCACCGCGTTGCACCAGCAGATCGAGCCGATCGCCGTTCATTGCCGCATCGAGCAGCTTCCAGCGCAGGTCGGTCCAGCTCTGCACGGCTTGCTCGGCACCGTCGCTGGCAATCGCCACGACGCGCTCGCCGCCCTCCACCCCGGCCAGGGCGGCCGGGGAGTGCGCGGGCGGCTGACCCAGAATGGCCACAGGCTCGCGTACCCCCACCATGGCCACCACGGCGAACAGGACCACGGCGAGCAGCAGATTGGCCACCGGCCCGGCCGCAACCACAGCAGCGCGTTTGGACAGGCTTTGCCGGTTGAATGCACGGTGCGCCTCGCTTGCAGCCACCTGACCCTCGCGCTC
>JAKAFC010000249.1 GCA_021818065.1 Pseudomonadota bacterium | reverse complement strand
GCTTCACGCCGCAGGCCCAGTCCAATGCCGCCGCTTTGGGGCTGCGTGGCATGCGCGAGCGCGCCCATCTGCTCGGCGGCACGCTCGATTGCCTCAGCGCGCCCAACCAGGGCACCGCCCTGCGCCTGCGCGCCCCGTGCAACGACACCGTGTCGGCCTGAACCACACACGCCGGAGTGGCCATGCAACTGTTGGTGATCGACGATTCGTCTTTGGTGCGTGAGCGCCTGGCCAGCCTGCTGGGCAGCATTCCCGGGGTGCAGGGCGTGCTGCTGGCCAGTAGCGGCGCCCAGGCGCTGGAGTTGCTGCAAGCCGATATGCAGCGCGCGCTGCGCCTGGTGGTGCTCGACATCGACCTGCCAGGGCCCAACGGCTTGCACATCCTGCAGCGCATCAAGGCGCTGCGCCAGGACCTGCGGGTGGCCATGTTCACCCAATACGCCGATTCGCAGCACCGGGCCCGCAGCCTGGAGGGCGGCGCCGACCATTTCTTCGACAAAAGCTCGGACCTCGAACACCTCGAACACACCGTGCGCCAGATGGCCGCGCAGCCTGCGGCCTGAGCCCACCGCACCCCCGACCCTCGCCCGACCTCGCCACCACCATGACCGACACCGACCTCCTCTCCCAAAGCAATGCGGCTGCGCAGATCGACGCCCTGTGCGCCCAGGCCCTGCCGGTGCTCGGCCAGCAGATCGACGCCGGGCGGGTGCAAATGGAATCCGCCATCCTCGCCCTCAGCCAGCGGTTTTCTAGCCTCTACAGCCGCCTGGAAAACGCCGTCAAGGCTTCGCATCAAGCCGCTGCCGGCATGGATGGCGGTGAAGGCGTGGTGGCGGTCTTCCAGCGCAGCGAGGGCGAACTCGGCGCCGTGCTCGATCAGTTGCGCGCCGCACTGTCCAAGCGCGCCGCCATGGTCGGCGAAGTCCTGGGCATGGCCCGCTACACCGAGGCCCTGGAAAAAATGTCCGCCGAAGTCGCGGCGCTTGCCGCCAAGACCAATCTGCTGGCGCTCAACGCCGCCATCGAAGCCGCGCGCGCCGGCGAGAACGGCCGGGGCTTCGCCGTGGTGGCCGACGAAGTGCGCAAGCTCTCGGCACAGTCGCGCGACACCGGCCGCAAGATGGGCGAGCAGGTGCAGATCATCACCGGCGCCATCCAGACCCTCACCCGTTCCGCCGAGCAGTCGCAGCGTGAGGAGCAGCAATTCCTCAGCCACGCCGAGACCTCCATCGACCAGGTGCTCGCCCGGCTGCGCGAGGTCGCCACCGGACTGTCCGAATCCAGCGATCTGCTGCAGCGCGAAAGCGGCGGCATCCGCGAGGAGATCGGCGACGTGCTGGTGTCGCTGCAATTCCAGGACCGGGTCAGCCAGATCCTCACCCACAGCCGCGACAGTCTCGACGCCCTGGTGGTGGAGCTGCAAAGCTATCAGGCGCGGCGTGCTGCCGATACCGCAGCCACGCTCGACAGCGCCGGCTTCATGCAGCGCATCGCCAACGGCTACACCACCCAGGAGCAGCGCCTGAACCACGACGGTCAGACCACCGTCGAGGCCCAGGATGGCGGCGACATCACCTTTTTCTGACCTGCTCACTTCCTTTTTTCAGACTCGCATACAGCCATGGCCAAAACCATTCTCATCGTCGACGACTCCGCCTCGCTGCGCCAGGTGGTCAACATCGCCCTCGCCAGCGCCGGTTACGAAGTCATCGAAGCCTGCGACGGCGTGGACGCCCTGACCAAGCTCGACGGCCGCAAGATCCACCTCATCATCAGCGACGTGAACATGCCCAACATGGACGGCATCACCCTGGTGAAGGAGATCAAGCAAAAGCCCGATTACAAGTTCACGCCCATCATCATGCTCACCACCGAGAGCCAGGACGACATGAAGGCCAAGGGCCAGGCCGCAGGCGCCCGCGCCTGGGTGGTCAAACCCTTCCAGCCGGCGCAGATGCTGGCGGCGGTCTCCAAACTCATCGCCCCTTGAGCGCAGGAGCCGCCATGGAATGCCTCGATCATCAAAGCGGCCCGGTCTGCAGCATCGTGCTGCAGGGCACGCTCGACATCTACGCCGCCGCCCAGGTGCGCGACCATCTTGCCCAGCGCATCGCCGAGCATCCGCTGGTCGAACTGCAGCTCGCCGCAGTCGACGAGATCGACACCGCCGGGGTGCAGATCCTGCTTGCCGCCAAGCAGCAAGCCAGCGCCCTCGAACACAGCCTGCGCCTCACCGCGCACAGCCCCGCTGTGATCGACGCCCTCGAACTCTGCGGTCTGTTGCCCTACTTCGGCGACCCGGTGGTCGAGTTCGGGCAGACCAGCCAGGCCAAGGAGACAGCATGAGCTTCGAACAACAGATGCAGCAGGCGCTGCGCGCCTTCATTGCCGAGGCCAAGGAGTTGCTCGAAGGCATGGAGCAAGGGCTGATGGACCTGGAGTCCCAGGCCCCCGGCACCGCCGACGACGCCAGCGAGCAGATCAACGCCCTGTTCCGCGCCGCGCACACCATCAAGGGATCGTCCGGGCTGTTCGGGCTCGACGGCATCGTGCGCTTCACCCATCACCTCGAGAGCGTGCTCGACGCCATGCGCGCGGGCAAGCTGGCGGTCAGCGCGGAATTGGTTGCACTGCTGTTGCAAGGGCGCGAC
>JAKAFC010000082.1 GCA_021818065.1 Pseudomonadota bacterium | reverse complement strand
CTGCTGCACACCCTGCGCGGCCTGTGGCCCGAGATGGTGCCGCCCGGCTGGGCGCCGATGAAGGTGGCCATGCTGCTGCACGATCTGCGCCAGCCCGGGCAGACCAGCGGCAATCTGTTCGCCGACGACGTGCCCGGCACCGACGCCGAGCAGGCCGCGCTGTGGAACGCGGTCGATGCCCTCAACGTGCGCTACGGCCGCCACACCATCTATTGCGGCAGCGGCCACCAGGGGCGTGAGGAGGCCCCCATGCGCATCGCCTTCAACCACATCCCCGACCTGGAAACCGAGGGGTGAGGCGGCCGGGCTTCAGCCGCCGCTTTGCCCTTCGGGGGTGGGGTGCCCCAGCAGGCTGATGTGCGTGCGCAGAAAGTCGAGAAAAGCCGTTGCCACCACCGAGGCCCGCTTTTCTTTCGACCGCACCAGATACCACGAGCGCCGGATCGGGAAGCCTTCGACGTCGAGCACGCAGACCTGGTGGTGCAAATGGTCTTCGCCCAGGGTGCTGTCGGAGAGGATCGCCAGGCCCAGGCCGCCCGCCACCGCCTGCTTGATGGCCTCGTTGCTGCCCAATTCCATGCGGATGTTGGCGGTTGCGCCGTGCTCCTGGAACAAGCGCTCCATGGTCAGCCGCGTGCCCGAGCCGCGTTCGCGCACCAGAAACGGCTCGGACGCGAGTTCGGCAAAACGCACGGTGCGCCCCAGCTTGGCCAGGGGATGCGCCGCAGGCGCCAGCACCACCAGGGCGTTTTCGAGAAACGGCTCGCACTCGATGGCCATGCCCTCGGGCGGCACGCCCATGACGTAGAGATCGTCCTGGTTGCGCGCCAGGCGTTCGAGCAGGCGATCGCGGTTGAGCACTTCCAACGCGATGTCGATGCCGGGGTACTGCGCGCAGAACGGCCCGAGCAGGCGGGGCATGAAGTACTTGGTCGTCGTCACCGAGGCGATGCGCAAGCGGCCTTTTTTCACGCCCTTCATGTCGGCAATGGTCTGCTCGAACCGTCCCCAGGTCTCCAGCCAGTCGCCGCAGGTGGTGTAGAGGTGTTCGCCGGCCTCGGTGAGAAAGACCTTTTTGCCGATCTGCTCCAGCAGGGCGAGGCCGATTTCGTCGCTGAGCAGGCGGATCTGCTTGGACACCGTGGGCTGGGTCACATGCAGTTCGTCGGCGGCGCGGGAAAAACTGCGCAGGCGGGCCACGGCCTCGAAGGCGCGCAACTGCCGCAAGCTGACGTGCATGGTATCGCGGGTTTTAACCATAGCTTTTAGTCTATGGTTTTTATTCTAATTATTCATTATTTATTTTGTCGGGCTCTCCCTAGACTGCCGTCCATCGCATCTTTGCCTTGCTGGACCAACCTAGGAGATTTGCCATGTCCCTGTCGTGGAACTCGCTCGGCCCGCTGCTGGCCCTCGGCGTGCCCCTCGCTCTGCTGCTCGTCGGCGGCGTGCCGACGGCCTGGGCCAACGCCCGGCCGCGGCTGCTCGCCCGCCTGAATGAAGCCATGGCCTGGCTGGCGTTCGCCCTGGCCATCGCCGCCGCCGTCTTCGGCACCCTGGGCGGCGCGCGCACGCTGACCGTGGCCTCGGTGGCCCTGCCCGCGGGCCTGGGCGATCTGAGCCTGACGAGCTACCTCAACGCGCTGACCATGATGATGTTGCTGCTGGTGTCGTTCGTCGGCGTGGTGGTGTCGCGCTATTCCAAGAACTATCTCGCCGGTGACCCGCAGCAGGGCCGGTTTCACAAATGGCTGGCGCTGACGCTGGCCAGCATTCTCAGCCTGATCGTGTCGGGCAACCTGTTGCTGTTCGCCCTGGCCTGGATCACCACCAGCCTCAGCCTGCACCAACTGCTGATGTTCTACAAGGAACGGCCGATCGCCGTGCTGTCGGCGCATAAAAAGTTCGTGGCCAGCCGCATCAGCGACGCCAGCCTGCTGCTCGCCGTGGTGCTGATCGGCTCGACGCTGCACACCCTGGAGTTCGACAGCCTGTTTCAACAGATGGCGGCATTCCAGGGCGACTTGCCGTTGTCACTGCAAATCGCCAGTTATCTCATCGTGCTGAGCGCGGCCTTGAAGTCGGCGCAGTTTCCGCTGCATGGCTGGCTGCTGCAAGTCATGGAGGCGCCCACCCCGGTGTCGGCCCTGCTGCACGCCGGCATCGTGAACGCTGGCGCCTTCCTGGTGATCCGCATGAGCCCGATTCTGTCGCATTCCACCGGCGCGCTGGTGGCGCTGAGCCTCATCGGCCTGGTCACCCTGGCGCTGGCCTCGCTGGTGATGCTGACGCAAACCAGCGTCAAGGTGTCGCTGGCCTGGTCGACCACCGGGCAGATGGGTTTCATGCTGCTGGAATGCGGCCTGGGGCTCTACAGCCTGGCCATGCTGCACCTCATGGCGCACTCGCTCTACAAGGCGCATGCCTTTCTGGCCTCGGGCAGCGCGGTCGATGCCTTCCGCGCCCCGGCGCTGCGCGGTGCCGCGCGGGCCTTCGATCCGCTGCGGCTGGGTGCGGCGCTGGTGCTGGGCGTGCTCGTGTCGTTCGGTGTCGGCGCGCTCTTCGGGGTGTCCTGGCAGGCGCAGACCACCTTGCTGGTCGTCGGCGTGATCCTGGCGGTGTCCATGAGCCAGCTCGTGCTGCAGGCCAGCGCGGCCCTGGGTCTGGCCCCCGCCGTGGCCATGGCGGGTGGGCTGAGCGCCGTGTTGTGCGCCGCCTACTTCGCCCTGCACGCCGGGTTCGACCACCTGCTGCTGCATGCCGTGCTGCCGGTGACGGCCTCGGCGCAGGCCGCCTACGCCGTGCTGGTGCCGGTGGTGAGCGCGGTGTTCGTCGCCCTGTTGCTGCTGCAGCAGTACCTGCAGACGGCCAACTCGGGGCTGCGCTTCCGCCTGTACGTCCACCTCTACAACGGGCTGTATGTCGACGTCTATGTCACCCGCCTGCTGCAAAAGCTGTGGCCCGTTCCGCAAACCAACACCGTTGCCCTTCAAGGAGTCTGAGATGAATCTTGCCGACCTGCCCCTGCTGGTGGAGCCCACCGCCTCGATCGACGCGCAGATCGACGCCGCCTGCGGCCGCATCGCCCCGCTCTGGCCGCTCAAGCACTTCGTGGCCGTCAATCCCTTCTTCGGTCTGCGCGATCACGACTTTCAGGGCGCTTCCGACTTGCTGGCCCGCGTCATGGGCAGCAGCCTGTACATGCCGCGCCCCTACTTCCGCGAGCAGGTGGCACAGGGCCGCATTAGCAGCCGCGACATCCGCCAGGCGATCAAACTCTGCGGCAGCGCGCTGCGGGTCGAGGACGTGCAGGAGTCGCTGGCCAAAGACCGGCCGCAGCCGCGCATGGGCATGGCGACGGTGAGCGACTTGCTCGACCAGGTGGAGGGCGGGCTGTGGACGCGCTTCGTCGTCGAGCGCATCAGCCTGCACTGCGCCGGGTACTTCGACATGGGCCAGGCCATTATCCCCATGCCTTGTCGCGACAAATCGCTGTTCCAGGCCTGGCGCGAGATGGCCGCCATCGACCACAGCCCGGCGTTGAAGGGCCTCACCCGGCTGCGCGCCGCCATCGCCCAGGTGCCGCAAACCCCGCGCGAGACCATCGCCTGGGCCGTGCAGCGGCTGGAGATTCCCGCCGAGGCCACCGAGCGCTATCTGCACGCCGCGCTGCTGAGCGTGGGGGGCTGGGCGGCGTGGGCGCGCTACCTCAAGTGGCAGGCCGAACTCACGGGCCAGACCGACACGTCCATCGTCGATCTGCTGGCCATTCGCCTGGCCTGGGATGTGCTGCTGTTCCAGCACAAGGGCAGCGCCACCCTGCAGGCGCGCTGGCGTGAGATGCTGGCCGCCAGCATGCGCGCGCCTTCGGCCAAGCGTCGCGCCGCCGCCGAGGTGGACCGCATCCTGCTCAACGCCATGGAGATCGGCTTTCAGAACAGCGTGGTGGCGGCCTTGCACGATGCGCAGCGCACGCAGCCTCTGCCGGCACGGCCCACCGTGCAGGCGGCGTTCTGCATCGACGTGCGCTCGGAAATCTTCCGCCGCTCGCTGGAGATCGTGGCGCCGTCGATGCAGACCATCGGCTTTGCCGGCTTCTTCGGCCTGTTCATCGAGGTCGTGCCCCTGGGGGCGGATTCCGGGCACTCGCATGTGCCCATTCTGTTCACCCCCAGCTATTGCGTGCAGGAGCAGGGCGGGGCGGACACCGAGCAACTGCGGCAGCAGCGCCGCGGTCGGCTGAAGTGGGCCAAGGTGTGGAAGGGCTTCAAATTCTCGGCGTCGTCGTGCTTTTCGTTCGTCGAGTCGGTCGGGCTGACCTACGCCCCCAAGCTGCTGGCCGACAGCATGGGCTGGACGCGCCCGGTTCCCGACCCCAAAACCCAGGGTCTGGGCCGGGCCCAGGCCGCGGCGCTGGCGCCCAGCCTGGCGCCGCAGCCCGGCACCGCATGCTGCGGGCACCACGAGCACACCGGCATCCCGCAAGACCAGCGGGTGGACAACGCCGAGCGCATCCTGCGCGCCATGGGGCTGACCGGGCCGTTCGCCCGCCTGGTCTTGCTCGCGGGGCACGGCAGCAGCTCGGTGAACAACCCGCACGCCACCAGCCTGGATTGCGGCGCCTGCGCCGGGCAGACCGGCGAGGCCAGCGCCCGCGTGGTGGCGGCGCTGTTCAACGACAGCCAGGTGCGCGTCGAGTTGGCGCACCGCGGCATCCGTATTCCCGACGACACCTGGTTCCTGGCCGCGCTGCACGACACCACCACCGACCGCGTGCAGGTGTTCGACACCCAGACCGTGCCGCCAGCCCTGGTGTCCGATCTGGCCAACCTGGAGCAAGCGCTGGAGCAGGCCGGCGACCTGACCCGCATGCAGCGCGCGTCGTCCATGGGCATTGGCGCCATGACCGACCGCGATGTCGCCCGGCAGGTGCAGGCGCGCAGCCGCGACTGGTCGCAAGTCCGCCCCGAGTGGGCGTTGGCGAACAACGCCGCCTTCATCGCCGCGCCGCGCGCCCGCACCCGCGGGGCCGACCTGGGCGGCCGCGCCTTCCTGCACGACTACGTCTGGAAGAGCGACACCGACTTCAAGGTGCTCGAACTCATCATGACCGCGCCCATGGTCGTCGCCAACTGGATCAACATGCAGTACTACGGCTCGGTGGTGGACAACGCGCACTTCGGCAGCGGCAACAAGGTGCTGCACAACGTGGTGGGCGGCGCCATTGGCGTGCTCGAAGGCAACGGCGGCGACCTCCGCGTGGGCCTGCCCACGCAGTCGCTGCACGACGGCAGCCGCTGGATGCACGAGCCCTTGCGCTTGAGTGTGTACCTGGAGGCGCCAGCGCAGGCGATTGACGCCATCATCGCCCGACATGACTTGGTGCGCGACCTGGTGGAGCACCAATGGCTGCATATTTTCCGCATCGACGATCACGGCGAGGTGATGCGGCGTATGGTGTCGGTCAACGGCAGCGTCTGGCAACCGGCCAATCTGGCCGGTGAGCACGCGCTGCCACCGCTTGCGCATTGAACGCCTCGTCCATACCCAGGAGACCCGCATGCCCACCCGCATCCTGCTCGTCCGCCACGGCGCAACCCGCCTGACGCTGGAAGACCGCTTCGCCGGATCGAACGACGAACCCTTGTCCGACGAAGGGCGCGAGCAGGCTGAGCGCTTGGGGCTGCGGCTGGCCGAGGTGCCCATCGCCGCGGCCTATGCCAGCCCCATGACCCGCACCCTGGAAACGGCGCAACGCGTGGCCGCGCCGCACGGCCTGACGGTGCAGCCCGCCGCCGCGCTGCGCGAGATCGACTACGGCCACTGGGAAGGCCTGACGCGCGACGAAGTCATCGCCCGCTACCCGCAGGCCTACGGCCTCTGGGAGGAAGACCCGCTGCTGGTGGCGCCCGAGGGCGGCGAGTCGGGGCTGAACGTCATCCACCGCGCCCTGCCGTTCGTGCGCGAGATCATCGAGCGGCACCGGCATCAGACCGTGCTGGTGGTCTCGCACAAGGGCACCAACCGCTTGCTGGTCAGCAGCCTGCTGGGCCTGGACGCGCGTGGCTACCGCGAGCGCCTCGACCAAAGCCCCGCGGCGCTCAGCATCCTCGATTTCATGAACGAGGTTCGCCCCCGCCTCAAGCTGTTCAACGATGTGTCGCATTACCAGGCGTTCCCCGAACGCGAGATCGCCGAGCGCATCTCCAAATGGTGGCGGCCGACGGTGGAGGGGTGAGGGCGGCGTCGCGCAAGCCCAGCGTCTGCGAGCACGCACGGTAGGCACGGCCGCAAAGACGTGCCGCCGTCACGCCTACGGCGCCACTTTGGAGGCCGCGTCGTCATTTTGCTCGGCAACCGCCTGGTGCAGTTGCGCGTCGCCGTGCAGGATGTCTTCCAGCTCGGCGCGGGCGTCTTTGGACAGGGCGATGAGCGCCGCCTGGTCGTGGAACACGGCTTGCTGGCGGTCGAGAGTGCGCAGGTCGTGCGCGGTGAACAGCGCCACCACGCGGTCGGTGTCCACATCCGGCTTGACGGCCTGCAGCGCCAGTTTGCCCATCTCCACGCTCGACAGCCAGGTCTCGCGCAGCACCTGCTTCACCCCCAGCTCGCGCAGCCGCATGAGGTGGGTGCGGTTACGCGCCCGCGCCAGCAGCGGCACCTCCGGAAAATGGGTACGCAGCAGCTCGGCGATTTTCAGGCTGGCCTCGACGTCATCCACGGCGAGGACGAACAGCCGCGCGTCCTGCACATGCGCGGCACGCAGCAGCGACAGCCGGGTGGCGTCGCCGTAATAAATCTTGTTGCCGAACTGGCGAACGAAGTCCACCTGCTCGGCACTGGCGTCCAGCGCGGTGAACGGCACGCCCTGCGCGTTGAGCAACCGGCCCACCACTTGGCCGACCCGCCCGTACCCGGCAATGACCACCGGCTGCCCCGGCTCGTCGATGCGGCTGAACGGCGGCGCCTGCCGCTTGCGCGCCCACGGCTGCAGCAGCCGGTCGTTGAGCATGAGCAGAAACGGCGCCAGCGCCATCGACACCGCCACTGCCACAGTCAGCAGCTCGGCGGTGCGGCCGTCGATCAAGCCGCCGCCGCGGGCGCTGGCAAACAGCACGAAGGCGAACTCCCCACCGCAGGCCAGCACCACCGCCAGAGGGCGGCTGAGCGCGTCGTCACCGCCGATCAGCCGCCGCCCGGCATAAAGCGTGAGCGCCTTGAGCAGCAGAATGCCCGCGCCTAGCCCCAGCACCTGCAGCGGCGCGGCCAGCACCAGCGGCAACTGGATGCCCATGCCCACGGCGATGAAAAACAGCCCGAGCAGCAGGCTCTCGAAGGGTTCGATCGCCGCCTCCAGTTCATGGCGGAATTCTGAATCGGCCAGCAGCACCCCAGCGAGAAACGCCCCCAGCGACGCCGACAGCCCGACGCTGCTCAACCCCACGCCAATGCCCACCGCGCCCAGCAGCGCCGCGGCGGCGAACAGCTCGCGGTTGCCGCCGCCAAACCGCGCCACGTAGCGGAACATGGTCGCCAGCACCGACCGCCCGGCCAGCGCCACCAGCAGCAGCGCCCCCAGCGCCGGCCAACCCGGTGCCTGTCCGCCTGCGCCGGTGAGCGCCAGCAGCGCCAGAATGGGAATCACGCTCACGTCCTGGAACAGCAGGATGGCGAAGGTCTCGCGGCCGAAGCGCGTGGTCAGCTCGCGGCGCTCGGCCAGCAGCGGCAGGATGTACGCGGTGGACGACATCGCCAGCGCCACGCCCACCAGGGCCGCCCCCATCCACCCCAGCCCCAGCGCCACGGCAATGCCCGCCGCAGGCAACGCCACCCCCGCCATCTGCAGTGTGCCGAGCCCGAACACCTGCCGCCGCAGCGCCCACAGCCGGCTGGGCTGCAACTCCAGCCCGATGAGGAACATCAGCAGCGTCACCCCCAGCTCGGCCGTGTGCAGCACCGACTCCGGCCGACTCACCACCCCCAGACCGAACGGCCCCACGGCAACGCCCGCCACCAGATACCCGAGCACCGAGCCCAGGCCCAGGCGTTTGAACAACGGCACCAGCAACACGCTGGCAGCCAATAGGGTGAGCAGGGCGGTGGCGGACATGCCGCGATGGTAGGGGGCGGGGCGAGGTGTGTGGCGTGTGGGCGTCGCACCCAGAAAAAGAAGGGTGGATGTGACGATAAGCGCGCGGCGGCAGTGCTTGGCAACAATCTTCCGATCGTGCTCGACCGTCGTGGTTGATGTCACACCCGCCTATTCTGGGGCGACAAGCGCGGGGTGTTCTGCAAACGAACCCGAAAGGCCTATTCTCGTTTGCCACAGATTACGGATTAAATGCCGTGATGAATGGTGTAAATGCTACAGAGCTAGACCTGACCCCGATCGTGGATCTGACCCCGATCGTGGATCTGACCCCGATCGTGGATCCAAACGATCCTGATGGGCCATTTTTCATTTCCCAAGAAGTATAGATTTAATACCGTCCTGAACAGCGTAAATGATATAAGTATAGATCTGACCCCATTTGTTCCTGCAGCACAGCCTCATCCTGTGGTATCTGCATGCGCCATGGGGTCATTTAGATTCAGGCGCAGTAATGAACTTTCGCTGTGGAGCTAAACCTGACCCTGTTCAGGGTGCAGTCAGCTCCCTAGTTGTTATTTCTTGCCGTGATAGTCGTAGCCCTCCTCGAAGTAGGCATAGCCGTGATTTTCAAGGTAAAGCTCCCGCGCAAAAGCACCTTGATTCACATAAATGCGGCCCCCAGCCTTGGGGTCAGGATTGCCATTCGCATCGTAGGAGAATAGATTTTTCTTTGTCAGGTGGGCACCGTTCATGGCTGCAGCACAGGCTTCAAGGTGGACATTTACCCCTTCCCGTTTTAGTTTGAAAATTCCCTCTATGAGTCTCTTCTGCTGCGGAGAAACTGGCTTCACCAAAAACTTTAAACCTGAGCCGTGCACGATGCCGATTATGTCAACATTCTCAGGCTTGATCATGCCTTTCGCAATCTCGTCTTTCATAACCGTCGCAGCCATGAGCACATGTTTCAAGCCGTTTGAGTTGCCTTTGCCATCAACGCTATCTGTGTCCATGTTGAAAATCATCTTCGCCTTTTCCACATGGACTGGAATGTCGACGCAAACGGTCGTATTTTTTGTGCCAAATTTTTTCGGGAATGTTAGATTTGTCGCCAATGGCAGATATTGGCATTGATCGAGGATTTGATCTGGGCCGGTGTTGCTGTCGTTAGCGGCGTAGGTTACGCCCGAGCTAGCGAGCACGCCGAAAATAAAAAGCGATCCAAAAAATAACTTCTTGCGGAAAAATTTATTCATTTGTTCCTCGGTGATTTAGAAGGGTGCATTATTTGCGATCTAATGGGCACCAACGGTGCCATCTATGAACGCACGCAGCATGCGTGAACCAAGACACTTTCGGTAGAACATACTGCTGAAGGCATCGTGATCAGGGGCCATTCTGAAGCGGCCATTCACCCGTGTCTAACGCGTTATTTAGCTTTAATCGATCGAAGAAATTGATTGATGCAATGCACCAGATGATGCTCGCATCAAGCTACACGTTCAAAGAATTTTGATGGGCCCTCAGGTGACTCTGATCGTCGGGCCCACTCGGCAATCAACGGGTCGACACACGAGGTTCGCGCCAAATTAGGCTTTTGACCCTCGCTGCATACCGCTCATCCCGAAGCAACATGGTGCACTTTCTGTCAGGGCCACGCCATGACAGGCGACCAGTGCCTACCGCATGCTCGACCCTACCGGCTCTGGCCCAATCGCCGGGCGGTTGTCCTCCCCCCAGCCTCCCCCCAACGCCTGGATTAGCCCCACGCTCGCGGCGTAGCGGCGGTTGAGCAGGGTGAGCTGGGCGTTGCGGGCGCTGGTGAGGGTGGTTTGCGCGGTGATGACGTTCAGATAGGGCGCGGTGCCCGCCTTGTACTGGTTCTGCGCCAGCCGCAGTGACACCTCGGCGGCCTGCACCACCGCCGCCTGCTGCTGCGCTTCCTGCGCCAGGATGCGCTGCGCGGCGAGGTTGTTTTCCACCTGCTGCAGCGCGGTCAGCACGCTTTGGCGGTAGGTGGCCACGGTCTGGCGGTAGGCGGCCTTGCTGCTTTCCACCTGGGCGCGGCGCAGCCCGCCGTCGAACAGGGTGGCCGCGAGTTGCGGGCCGAGTGACCAGAACAGCGACGGCGCGGAAAACAGCCCGGCCAGACGCGCTGCCTGGCTGCCACCCTGCGCCGAGAGCGTGAGGTTGGGGAACCACGCGGTCTGCGCCACGCCGATCTGCGCGTTGGCTGCCGCCACCTGCGCCTGCGCCGCGGCCAGATCGGGGCGGCGTTGCAGCAGTTGCGCCGGGAGCCCGGCAGGGATGGCAGGAACCTCGGGCAGGGTGCTGACGGCGGGCAGGGCAAACTCGGCCGGTGGTTTGCCCACCAGCACGGCGATGGCGTTTTGCAACTGCGCGCGCGTCACGCCCAGGTCGGTCAGGCTGGTCTGCGCCTGCAGCAGCTGGGTGCGCGCCTGCGCCACGTCGGCGGCGGTGTCCACCCCGGCCTTGTAGCGGTTTTCGGTGAGCTGCAGCGCGCGCTGGTAGGCGGCCACGGTGTCTTGCGCGAGCTTGATTTGCGCATCGACGGTGCGCAGTTGCAAATAGCTGGTGGCCAGGGTGGACTGCAGGCTGAGCTGGGTGTTGGCCAGGGTGGCGGCGCTGACGGCGGCGGTGGCCTGCCCGGCCTGCACCTGCAGCCGCACCTTGCCCCACAGATCGGGCTCCCAGCTTGCGCCCAGCGAGGCGCTCAGGCTGTTGCCCACGGCGCCGCTGTTGGCTATGCGTGCGCGGCTGGCAGCGGCCCCGGCGGTGACGGCGGGGTAGTAGGCGGCCTGCGCCTGGGCGACTGCGGCCTGCGCCTGCTCGTAGGCGGCGAGCTGCGCGGCCAGGCTCTGGTTGTGCTGCGCCACCTGGGTTTCCAGGCTGGCCAGCACCGGGTCGTCGAACACGCTCCACCATGCGCCGCGCGGTGTGGCGGCCAGGGCCTGCGCCGGGGCCCAGTCGCCCTGCGCCTGGGCGTAGCTTGCGGGCAGAGCGATGGTCACCGCCGGTTCGGGCGGGGTGGCGGCGCAGGCGGCCAGCAGCAGCGCCAGCGGCGCGGCAAGCAACAGTCGGGACGGGGTGTTCGGGTTCATGGCGGTCAGGCGGACGTGTCGAGCCTTGCAGCCTGGCGGTGGTGGCCGAGGCGGCGTAGCGTCCAGCGGCGCAGGCGGTCGAGTTCGAGGTAGATCACCGGGGTGGTGTAGAGGGTGAGCGCCTGGCTCACGATCAGGCCGCCAGCGATGGAGATGCCCAGCGGCTGGCGCAGCTCGGCGCCGTTGCCGGTGATGAAGGCCAACGGTAGCGCCGTGCCCAGCGCAGCCAGCGTGGTCATCAGAATGGGCCGCAGCCGTAGCGTGGCGGCCTGGTAGATGGCCTCGCGCGGGTCGGCGCCTTGCTCGCGCTCGGCGGTGAGGGCGAAATCGACCATCAGGATGGCGTTCTTCTTCACGATACCGATGAGCAGGAACACACCGATGAGGGCGATGATGGAAAACTCGGTGTGCGTGAGCTGCAGCGCCAGCAGCGCGCCCAGCCCGGCGGGCGGCAGGGTGGAGAGGATGGTCAGCGGGTGCAGCGTGCTCTCGTACAACATGCCCAGCACGATGTAGATGGCGAAGATCGCCGCCATGATGAACAGCGGTTCGTTTTTCAGCGTGTCGGAGAACAGTTGCGCCGTGCCCTGGAAGCCGCCGTGAATCTCCGACGGCAGGCCGATGGCGGCGGTGGCTTCGTCGATCTTGCCCTGAATGCTGCTGAGCGACACGCCCTTGTCGAGGTTGAACGAGATGGTGGACGAGACGAACAGGCCCTGGTGGTTGACCGAGAGCGGCGTGTTGGTCAGCTCCTGGTGCGCCACGGCCGACAGCGGCACGCGCTGGCCGTTGCTGCCCACCAGGAACACGTCGTTCAGCGCCTGGGCATTGTTCTGGTAGCGCTGCGCCGCTTCCATCACCACGCGGTACTGGTTCAGCGGGGCGTAGATGGTGGACACCAGGCGCTGACCGAAGGCGTCGTTGAGCGTCTGGTCGATGGTGGACACCGGAATGCCGTAGCGCGCCGCGGCCGCGCGGTCGATCACCAGCGCGAGCTGCAGACCGTTGGCCTGCTGGTCACTGTTGACGTCGTTCAGCCCCGGGATGCGCTTGAAGGCTTCG
>JAKAFC010000081.1 GCA_021818065.1 Pseudomonadota bacterium | reverse complement strand
TGCGCCGGCGCTGCTGCGGATTTACGGTGACGCCGACGTCACGCGGTTTTACGAACTCGACACCCTGAGCACGCTGGCGCAGGCCGAGGCGGTGCTGCAAATGTTCCTGCAGCACCACGACCGCTTCCTGCTCGTCGACCCGGCAAGCCAGGGCGGCATCGGCACCTGCGGGCTGTTCATGTGGGAACGGCAAAGCCGCATGGCGTCGTTGGGTTACGACCTGGCGCGGCCCTACTGGGGCCGCGGGTTGATGCGCGAAGCGGCGCTGGCCGTGCTGGCATACGGCTTCGCGGTCAAGGATCTCAACCGCATCAATGCCCTGGTGGCCGTGGGCAACGAGCGCTCGCGGCGGTTGTTGCGCGCGCTGTGCTTTCGCGAAGAGGCGCTGCTGCGCCAGTTTTCCTATTGGAAGGGTGAGTTTCACGACATGCACCTGCTCGGCCTGCTGCGCGGCGATGTCGCGCCGCAGGCCGGGGAGGGTGACAGCCGCATGGCTGCCTGAGCCGGAGGTGCCGCCTTTCAATTCGCGAGCCGAGACCGGACTTGACCCCTCCCAAGGCCCCAAGGCCAACAGCCGTGACGATGCCCTGGCCGAGGCGGTCGACGGCGGGTCAAGGCGGGGGTCGTCGATTGGCGGGTGCCGTGGATGGCTGAACGGGGCGTCGAACTGACCACGCTGGAATGGTCTTGTGGTTCAGCGACCTTTGACTGTTGGGGTCACGTGCTGATCGCTCGCCTGCCCAGTTGAAGACCAACCCCTTGGCAACAACGCCCTGGTTAGGCAGCGATCATCCGACTCCAACCAAGCGGCCTTCGCGAACCTCAGGGCGCAGCAAGGATCGCCGGGTTTAGGGCAGAGACGGCTGCTGCGGCTGGCCGACCAGCGATTCGTACGAGGCGTAGAACGACAGGATGTAAGCCAGGAAGATGGCGATGACCACAGGCATGCTGAGCATGGCTGCCAGGGCTTCGCTGGCGCCCAGCAAGCTGGCGATGAGCACGATCAGCGTGGGCAGGCTGAGGAACAGAAGCAGCCACTGCACGGCATACAGCGCGAACGCCTTGAGGTTGCGCACGCACAGCATGAAACTGAAGAACAGGGCCTTGAAGGGCGGCAGGCCATGCCAGGCGATCAGGGCCGGCGCCAGCCAGAACGCGAGCGAGACCGGGATGTACGCCAGCGTGGCGGCAATGGCGCCCAGTCGCAGACGACCGTCGGCAATGGTGTCGGCAGGCGGCTTGTCACCAAGCAGCAGAAGGCGCAGCATGGCGCCACCATCGAACAGCGAGCCCACGCCCAGCACCAGCAGCACCGCCAGGGTGTAGAGCACGGCCAGCAGCAGCATATTGCGCAGCACAGTGGGGCCGGAGCGCACACCGGTCAGCAGCACGGTGGGCCAGACCGGCTGCTGCTGGGCGATCTGCCGGCTGGCCTGGAGAAAGCCCAGTGTGCCGAACTGCACCACGAACAGCGGGAACACCAGTCCGACCACAGGAAGCGCCGAGATGAAGCCGGTGACCAGGATGTAAACCACGATCATCAGCAACGCGGCCCAGGGTTGCAGCGCCAGACGGCGAAACCCGGTTTGCACCCAGAGCAGGCCTTCGCGGGCAGGAACGGTACGCAGTTGCATGGGGGATCTGTCGGGTCGTTGAGTGCAATCAGCCGACATGGTATCGACCGCGCCGCAGGGCGGGCCGCCCCATATCGCCGCTAGGCGGCAGCCGCACGTTGGCGCAGCACGCGCTCGAAATGGCTCGGGTCGTGCGGGGTAAGCAGATGGGCGTCACGCGGCAGATGAAAATCGGCCAGGCGCGATGTCCAGAAGCGCAGGGCTGCGGCGCGCAGGGCGTCGCCCAGCAGCGCGTGTTCCTGCTCCTGCAGGGGGCGCACGGCCTGGTAGGCGGCGAGCAGGGCCGCATGGCGGGCCGGATCGAAGGCCCCAGTGTCGAGGTGAATGCACCAGTCGTTCAGGGCGACGGCGAGATCGAACACCCAGGTGTCCACCCCGGCAAAGTAAAAGTCGAACACGCCGGTCAGGGTCTCGCCGTAGAACAGCACGTTGTCGCGGAACAGGTCGGCGTGCACCGCGCTGCGGGGCAGGGCGGCGTAGGCGGGCGACTGCGCCACGCGTGTCTGGTGGGCCAATTCGGTCCTGATGAGCGTGCGCTGCGCCTCGTCGAGGAAGGGCAGGACGGCGGGGATGGTTTGCGTCTGCCAAGCCAGACCGCGCAGGTTGGGTTGTGTGCCGGTGTAGTCGGCTGCGGCCAGGTGCATGCGCGCCAGCCAGTGGCCGACTTGCGCGCAGTGCGCGGCCGTGGGCGCGAGTTGGCTCTGCCCCCGCAGGCGGGTGACGATGGCCGCCGGTTTGCCCCGCAGGCTCTGCAAGGCCTGGCCGCTACGGTCGGGCATCGGGTCGGGAACCGGGATGCCGTGCGCCGCGAGGTGGTGCATCAGTCCGAGGTAGAACGGCAACTGCTCGGCGCCCAAGCGCTCGAACACGGTGAGCACATACCGGCCCCGCGTCGTCGTCAGAAAGTAATTGGTGTTCTCGATGCCGCTGGCGATGCCTTGCAGCGCGGTGCGGGTGCCCAGATCGAAGCGGGCGAGCAGGGCATCGACCTCTGCTGCGTCGAGCGGTGTGAAGACGGCCATGAACGGTTGGACAAGAGAGAGACGGTGATCCGCAACACGCGGCTGCGGCGGACTGCCGGGAGGATCACTTGAAGGTGAAAACCTTCCACTGCGCCTGCCCCTCCAGATGGGCCGGGTCGGTGCTCGACGACACGCTTGGCGGCACCACCTTGTAGGCCGCGCCGCCATGCAAGGGCTGCACCTCAATGGACGTGGTGGCGCCACGCACCTGCTGCTCCTGGATGCGCACCGCCCGGTCCTGGGTCACGTTCTGGCGCACCAGCGGCTCGGGGAATTTGGGTTGCGGCTGGGTATCGGCCAGGGGCGCGGCGGGCTTGTTCTGCGCCTGCGCTGGGGCCACGAGGCCGACGGCGGTGAGCAGGGCACAAAGAAGAAGGGGGAGGGCGGAGCGCGACAGGTTCATGCGGCAATTTTACGGCCCCTCCGTCCCAACGATATGACCGACGCCCGCCAGGCTGCGGGCATGGCTGCAGCAACTTGCGCGATTGCATTGCCATAATGCGGGAATGCCCACCTCCCTGCCCTCCGACTCCGTGCCCACCTTGCTGCTGGTGGATGGTTCCAGTTACCTGTACCGTGCCTTTCATGCCATGCCCGATCTGCGCGGCCCTGAGGGCCAGCCCACCGGGGCGCTCTACGGCATCGTGGCCATGCTGCGGCGTTTGCGTGAGCAGTACCCGATCGCGCAAGGCTACCGCTATGCCGCCTGCGTGTTCGATGCCAAAGGCCCGACCTTCCGCAACGCCCTGTACGACCAGTACAAGGCGCACCGTCCCCCCATGCCGCCCGAACTGGCGGCGCAGATCGAGCCCATCCACGAGGTGGTGCGGTTCATGGGCTGGCCCTTGCTCGAAGTGCCTGGGGTCGAGGCCGACGATGTCATCGGCACCCTGGCGGTGCGGGCGCACGCCGCTGGCATTCGCACGCTGGTGTCCACCGGCGACAAGGACATGGCGCAACTGGTCAACGACCACATCACCCTGGTCAACACCATGAGCAACGAAGTGCTCGACGCCGAGGGCGTGCGCGACAAGTTCGGCGTGCCGCCCGAGCGCATGGTCGATTACCTCACGCTGGTGGGCGACGCCGTGGACAACGTGCCCGGCGTGCCCAAGGTTGGCCCCAAGACTGCGGCCAAATGGCTGACCCAGTACGGTTCGCTCGATGCGCTGATGGCGCATGCCGCCGAGGTCGGCGGTGCCGTGGGGCAAAACCTGCGCGACTCCCTGGACTGGCTGCCCACGGCGCGCCGCCTCGTGACCATCGCCACCGACTGCGACCTCGACGGCTACGCCCGGCAATTCGATCCCGACCTGGTCCCCGCGCCCGAGGACGTGCAGGCGCTGCTGCCGTTTTTCACCCGCTACGGCATGCGCCGCTTCACCGCCGACATGCAGGCGCAGGGTAGCCTGCTGGACGATTTCGGCGCCGCAGCCGACCCCCCGCCCGCGCCCGTGGCGCCTGGCACCTACGACACCGTGCTCGACTGGGCCCAGTTCGACGCCTGGCTGGCGCGGCTGGACACCGCCACGCTCACCGCCCTGGACACCGAGACCGACAGCCTCGACCCCATGCAGGCGCGGTTGATCGGCCTGTCGTTCAGTGTCAGCCCCGGCCAGGCCGCCTACCTGCCGCTGGCGCATGCCTACCCCGGCGTGCCCGCGCAGTTGCCAGCGGCCGAGGTGCTGGCACGGCTGCGGCCCTGGCTGGAAAACCCCGACAAACCCAAGCTCGGGCAGAACGCCAAGTACGACCGCCATGTGCTGCAGAACGCCGGCATCGCGGTGCAAGGCTATGTGCACGACACCCTGCTGCAGAGCTATGTGCTCGAGGCCCACAAACCGCACAGCCTGGACAGCCTGATCAGCCGTCATCTGGGGCGCGACGACACGCTCAGCTACGAGCAGGTCTGCGGCAAGGGGGCCAAGGCCATCGGTTTCGATCAGGTGGCGCTCGACATCGCCACCCGCTATTCGGGCGAGGACGCCGATTTCACCTTGCAGGTGCATCACAAACTCTGGCCGCAGGTGCAGGCCGATGCCGGTCTGGCGCGCATCTACGCCCTGGAGATGGAAGTCAGCGCCATTCTGCAGCGCATCGAGCGCACCGGTGTGCTGGTCGACGGCAACCTGCTGCGCGCCCAGAGCACCGAGCTGGGGCTGAAGATGCAGGCCTTGGAGCAGCAGGCCTACGCCTTGGCCGAGGGGCCGTTCAACCTGGGCAGCCCGAAGCAGATTGGCGAGGTGCTGTTCGAGCGCCTGCAGTTGCCGGTGCAGAAAAAGACCGCGTCCGGCGCCCCGTCCACCGACGAAGAAGTGCTGGAGAAGCTGGCCGAGGACTATCCGCTGCCGCGGGTCATTCTCGACCATCGCAGCCTGTCCAAGCTGCGCAGCACCTACACCGAAAAATTGCCGCAGATGATCGACCCCGTCACCGGCCGGGTGCACACCAACTACGCGCAGGCCGTGGCCGTCACCGGGCGGCTGGCATCCAGCGATCCGAATCTGCAGAACATCCCGGTGCGCACGGCCGAGGGGCGGCGCATCCGCGAGGCCTTCATCGCCCCCAAGGGCTGGCTCATCGCCTCGAGCGACTACTCGCAGATCGAGCTGCGCATCATGGCCCACCTGTCGCAGGACGCCGGTCTGCTCGCCGCCTTCGCCGCGGGCGAGGACATTCACCGCGCCACAGCGGCCGAGATTTTCGGCGTCGCCCCGCCCGATGTCAGCAGCGACCAGCGCCGCATGGCCAAGGTCATCAACTTCGGCCTGATCTACGGCATGAGCGCCTTCGGCCTGGCGCGCAACCTCAGCCTGGAGCGCGGCGCCGCCCAGCTCTACATCGACCGTTACTTCGCCCGCTACCCCGGCGTGGCAGCCTACATGGAGCGCACCCGCAGGCTGGCAGCCGATCAGGGCTACGTCGAAACCGTGTTCGGCCGCAGACTTTGGCTGCCCGACATCCACGCCAGTGGTCCACGCCGCGCTGGCGCCGAGCGTGCCGCCATCAACGCCCCCATGCAGGGCACAGCCGCCGACCTCATCAAGATGGCCATGGTGGCGGTGGATCGGGCGCTGCGCGCCGAGGGCCGACGCACTCGCATGATCATGCAGGTGCACGACGAACTGGTGTTCGAGGTGCCCGAGGACGAGACGCATTGGGTGCGCGAACACATCCCGCGCCTGATGGCCGGGGTCGCCCAGCTCGATGTGCCGCTGCTGGCCGAACTGGGCATGGGCGCCAACTGGGAGCTGGCGCACTGACGCGCCATGGTGGATTTGTTCACACCTTCTCAGACGATGCGCACCTGCAGCGGGCTCAGCCCGTCGATGGAGCCCACGAGCACCTGACCGCGCGTGATCGCGCCCACGCCGTCTGGCGTGCCGGTGAAGATCAGATCGCCGGGTTTGAGGGTGAACAGTGTGGACAGGCGGGCGATGGTTTCGTCCACCGACCAGATCATCTGCTCCAGCCGGCCTTGCTGCCGCACGGCGCCATCGACCGAGAGCGCGATGGCGCCGTGGGTCAGTGGAGCGCCGGGCTGGCGCGGGGTGATGGGGCCGATGGGCGCGGACTGATCGAAGGCCTTGCCGATCTCCCACGGGCGGCCCTGCGCCTTCATCTGCCCTTGCAAATCGCGCCGGGTGAGATCCAGGCCGACGGCGTAGCCGAAGACATGGTCGCTCGCCTGCTCCACGGCGATCTCGCTCCCCGCCTTGCCGATGGCGACGACCAACTCCACTTCGTGGTGCAGATCGTGCGTGGCGCTGGGGTAGGCGATGGCGCCGGTCTGCCCCGCAGGGACGGCGATCACCGCATCGGCGTCGCCTGGTTTGCAGAAAAAGAACGGCGGTTCACGGTTGGGGTCCGACCCCATTTCGCGGGCATGGGCGGCATAGTTGCGGCCGACGCAATACACGCGGCGGACTGGAAACATCTGGGTGCTGCCCTCGATGGGCACGAGAGCCGTGGCGTGCGGTGGGAAAGGGGTTTGCATGATGGAAAACAACGGTGGGTGATGCGGGCAGTGTAGGCAGCGACGCGGCAATGAACGCGGTTTTGCGGCGCGGATTGACGCACTGTTACAGCTTTGCGCGTGGGGTTTTGACAAAGGGCTTGATGCGCATCATGGCGGGCGTCTAGGATTGCATTAACGATAAACATTCCTATTTCGATCCGTATTCGAGCGGTAGAATCATCAGCGAAAACGGTTTGCACAAGTCCAGCCTCCTCCTCCATCATGTCCATGTCCTCAGAAATCATCTCCTTGGCGCAACTCACGTCGGGTCAGTGCGCAGAGGTCGTCGAAGTCGACGGCGGCCGTGCCATGGCCCAACGCATGCTCATGCTGGGCATTCGCCGCGGCACCGGGCTGTGCGTGGTGCAGGGCCCGAGCAGCCGTGGCGCCGTAGTGCGTGTGGGAGGTGCCCGCATCGCCCTGGGGCGCGGCGTGACCGAGCACATCCGCGTGCAGCCTCGCGCGGACGTGGCCGGAGCGCAGGCATGAGCGGCTGCCATGACGCGGCCTGCACCTCTCCCGCATCGCCGCCATCGTCCTCGGGGCGGGTGATCACCCTGGCCGGCAACCCGAACTGCGGCAAGACCACCATCTTCAACCTGCTCACCGGCGCGCATCAGCATGTGGGCAACTGGCCCGGCGTCACAGTCGAGCGCCGCAGCGGCACGGTGCAGCACGGCGCGCAGCGGCTCACCGTGGTCGATCTGCCCGGGGTTTACAGCCTGCTCGGCGGCGGCGGGGTCGATCAACGGGTGGCGCGCGACTATCTGCTGTCCGATGACGTGGACGTCGTGGTCAACATCGTCGATGCCTCCAACCTGGAGCGCCACCTCACCCTGACTGCCGAATTGCTCGACGTCGGCAAGCCCATGGTGCTGGCGCTCAATATGGTGGACGAAGCGCAGGCGCTGGGCCTGGAGCCGCAGGTGCAGGCGCTGTCGGAGCAGCTCGGCGTGCCGGTGGTGCCGATGATCGCCCGCCGCGGCAAGGGCCGCAGGGAATTGCTGCAAGCCATCGAGCAAGTGTTGCAGCACCGCCGCAGCGGCCGCGCGCACCACTATCCGGCGGCGGTGGAGCAGGCGATCCAGTCGGTGGCCGCAGCGCTGCCGCCCGCTCTCAGCGCCCCGGCACGGCGCATCGAGGCCATGCGCCTGCTGCAGGATCTCGACGCCCCCGCGTCCGACACGGTGCGCGAGGCGGTGCATGCGGCGCAGCTTGCCGTCCACCACGCCGAGGGTGAGGACGCAGCCGATGCCGTGGCCGCCGCCCGCTACGGCTGGGCGCATGGCGTGGCCGCCGCGGCGTTGCGCCGGCAGGGCCGGCCGGGGGTGCGCTACCGGCTGACCGAAACGATCGACCAGGTGGTGCTGCACGAATGGGCCGGGGTGCCGATCTTTCTGCTGGTGCTGTATCTGATCTTCGTCGTCAGCTACAACGCCGGGGCGATTTTCCAGGATTTTTTCGACAAGGGCTCCTCCGCGCTGTTCGTTGCCGGGTTCGGGCATGTGCTGCTGCAGGCCGGGCTGCCCGACTGGCTGGTGTCGGTGCTGGCTGGCGGCATCGGTGGCGGCATCAATCTGGTCGTCACCTTCATTCCGCCCATCGGCCTGACTTTTCTGTTCCTGGCGCTGCTTGACGACTCCGGCTACATGGCGCGTGCGGCCTACGCCATGGACCGCTTCATGCGCCGCTTGGGCCTGCCGGGCAATGCGCTGGTGCCCATGGTCATCGGCTTCGGCTGCAACGTCCCGGCCATCATGGGCTCGCGCATCATCGAAGACCCGCGCGGGCGCATGCTCACGGTGCTGATGCAGCCCTTTATGTCGTGCTCGGCGCGGCTGACCATCTACATGGCCTTCGCCGCGGTGTTCTTTCGCGAAAGCGGCGGGCAGGTGGTGTTCCTGCTGTACGTGCTGGGCATCGTCGCCGCGCTGCTGACCGCGTGGATGCTGGGCAAGACCGCGTTGCCCGGCGAGGCGCATCCTTTTGTCATCGAGCTGCCGCCGTACCGCCTGCCCAGCGCCCGCAGCGTGTTGCTGCAGAGCTGGCAGCGTCTCAAGGTGTTCGTGATGCGCGTCGGCAAGGTGATCGTCGCCATCGGCGTGATGCTGCTCATCCTGCCCGGCATCGGTTGGACTTCGCAGGGCTTGCGCGTCACCTCTATCGACCAATCGCTGCTGGCGCAGGGCAGCCGGGCGCTCACGCCGGTGTTCGCGCCCATGGGCGTGAAGGAAGACAACTGGCCTGCGGTGTCAGGACTGATCGCCGGGGCCGTGGCCAAGGAGGTGGTGATCGGCACGCTCAACGGCATCTACCAGCGGCAGAATGCCGGTGGGTCAATGGCGCAGTACCAGCACCCCGACGTGCTCGGCAAGCTCAGGGAGGCCGTGCTCACCATTCCGGCCAATGCCCAGAACTTTGTCGGCAACCTGCTCGATCCGCTGGGCCTGCACAACCTGGCGTCGGTCAAGGACGCGGAACAAACCTCCGGTGCCACCGACGACACCCTGCACGCGCTGGCGGCGGCGTTCACCCCGCTATCGGCTTTCGCCTACCTGGTGTTCGTGCTGCTGTATGTGCCCTGCGCCAGCACCATGGGGGCGTTGCGGCGCGAAGTGGGGTGGGTCTGGATGATGTTCTCCATCAGCTACGGCATCGGCCTGGCGTGGGCGGCTGCCACGGTGATCTATCAGATCGGCACATTCGGCGCGCATCCGCTGCAGTCCACAGGGTGGATCGTCGCGTGCATCGTGGCATTCATCCTGCTCGTGCTGGGCCTGCGGCAGTACGGCCGCCAGGGGCGGCATGGACACCCGGCGGCGGGCGCCGTGGGCGGAGCCTCGGCATGAGCCTGCAAGCGGCGAGCAATCCGCTGTTCGCGGTGCGCGACACCCTGAGGGCGCGCGGTCTGGCCTCTGTGGCGCAGATCGCCGCGGAGCGGCAACTCCCCGTCGCCGTGGTCGACGAGATCCTGGCGCATTGGGTGCGGCGCGGCATGGCGCACGCCGTGGCGCCGCAGACAGGCGGCGCGTGCGGCAGCGGTGGCTGCAGCAGCTGTGGCCAATGCGCGGTGCCGTCGCACTCGGCCATGCTCTACGCCTGGGACGGCCCCGGCGCGGCGGCTGCGCCGCAACGGCCCGTCATCGCCCTCAAGCCCGCGGCGTGAGCCGCGTGCTGCGCGCCTAGCAGCATGGCGCGGATTGCGCCGCTGCAAGGTCTTGCGGCGCGCTTTAGGCTGGTGGAGTTTTTTTCAAGGAGAAGCTCCATGCACAGTCCCATGCCTTATCGTCGTCTCGGCCGCAGCGGCCTGCAGCTCAGCGTGTTGTCGCTCGGCTCCTGGGTCACCTTTCACAACCAGATGGACGCCTCGGGCGTGCGCGAGATGATGGCGGCGGCGCGCGATGCCGGGGTCAACTTCTTCGACAACGCGGAGGTCTATGCCAATGGCTTGAGCGAGCGCCTGATGGGCGAAGCGCTGGCGCAGCTCAAGTGGCACCGGCTCGACTATGTGGTGTCGAGCAAGTTTTTCTGGGGCCTGGACGCGGGTACCGCCGACAAGCCCCGCATCAACGGCCGCAACACCCTGAACCGCAAGTATTTGATGCAGGCGGTGGACGCCAGCCTGCAGCGCCTGCAGCTCGATTTCATCGACCTGATCTTCTGCCACCGTCCCGACCCGCACACCCCGATCGAGGAAACCGTCTGGGCGTTGCACAACATCATCGAGCAGGGCAAGGCGTTGTATTGGGGCACCAGCGAGTGGAGCGCCGATGAAATCCGCACGGCCTATGCCATCGCCGAGCGTCATCACCTGCACAAGCCAGTGATGGAGCAGCCGCAGTACCACCTGTTTCACCGCAAGCGGGTGGAGCAGGAATACGCCCGGCTCTATGCCGACATCGGCCTGGGGCTGACCACTTGGAGCCCGCTGGCGTCGGGCCTGTTGACCGGCAAGTACCGCCAGGGCATCCCTGCGGGCAGCCGCGGCGCCATGCCGAACGTCAGCTTTTTGCGCGATGGCCTGCTCGACGCGCAGAAGAACGCCGCGGTTGGCCAGTTCGAGACCATCGCGCGCGAACTGGGTTGTAGCGTGGCGCAGCTGGCGCTGGCCTGGGTGGCGCACAACCCGCAGGTCAGCACCGTCATTCTGGGAGCGTCGCGGCTGTCGCAACTGCAGGAAAACCTCGGGGCGCTGGACGTGCTGCCCAAGCTGACCCCCGAGGTGCTGGCCCAGATGGACGCCATCTCCGCGCCGTTGGCGGCCTGAGACGGCGTCGCTCCCGCCGCCGCGGGTGTGCGGCGGCGGCTGGTTCAGGCCGTGGCCTGTTGCGATTGCAGCGTGGGGTAGTCGGTGTAACCGGCCTCGCCGCCGCCGTAGAAGGTGCTGGCGTCAGGCTTGTTCAGCGCCGCGCCTTGCCGCAAGCGCTCCACCAGATCGGGGTTGGCGATGAACGGCCGGCCGAAGGCCACGGCGTCGGCCACGCCCGAGGCGATGCGGGCCTGGGCAGTGTCGGCGGTGTAGTTGCCGCAGACGATGATGCGCCCCGAATAGGCCGCGCGCAGCTCCTTGCGGAAGCTGTCGCTCAGCGCCGGGCCGCCGGCCCAGTCTGGCTCGGCGATGTGCACATAGGCCACGCCACGGCGGTCGAACTCGCGCGCCAGGTAGAGGTGAATCGCCTCGGTCTGCTCGTCGCGGATGTCGTGGCGGTTGAAGTGCGGCGAGATGCGCACGCCCACGCGCTGCGCCCCGGCCACCTCGATGATGGCGTCGATGGCTTCAAGCACGATGCGAGCGCGGTTTTCCAGGCTGCCGCCGTACTGGTCGGTCCGGGTGTTGGTGTTGGTGGCCAGGAATTGCTGCAGCAGGTAGCCGTTGGCGCTGTGCAGTTCCAGCATGTCCATGCCGGCATCCAGCGCGTGGCGCGCGGCGCGGCCGTAATCGGCCACGATGCCGGGGATTTCCGCGGTGGCCAGAGCGCGCGGCATGTCGCAAGGCACGCGGCGCGGCCCTTCGGGGGTGACGACGAAGGACTCACCGGTGTCGCTGCGAATGGCGCTGGGCGCCACCGGCGCCTGTCCGCCTTCCTGCAGCAGATGGTGCGAGATGCGGCCCACATGCCAGAGCTGCATCGCCATGCGCCCGCCCGCGGCATGCACCGCAGCGGTCACCTGTTTCCAGCCCTGCACCTGGGCCTCGGTGTAAATCCCCGGGGTGAAGGCGTAGCCCTGGCCCTGACGCGAGATCTGCGTGGCCTCGGTGACGATCAGCCCGGCCGTGGCGCGCTGCGCGTAGTAGGTCGCGTTCATGGCGTTGGGAATGTCGCCCGGCTGGCTGGCCCGCGAGCGCGTCAGCGGCGCCATGACGATGCGGTTGGGCAGTTGCAGCGCGCCGAGTTGCAGGGGAGAAAACAGGGGGGATGTGCTCATGAGAAAAGACTCCTAGAGTTGTGCAATGCAACAAACATCGTAAGCGCACGGCGCCTGTTTTGCTCCATCCCCGCGACTGCACGGCCTTCGCGGCTGTGTTAGGGATGGTCTGCACAACCACCGCTGACGCGGCCGCGGCCGGTTGATTTTTCAGATAGCGACATTTTGGGGCTCTTCTGAGGCGATTTCGGGTCGATTTGCGCCCCGATTGCGGCCCTCTGGCCG
>JAKAFC010000080.1 GCA_021818065.1 Pseudomonadota bacterium | reverse complement strand
TGAGTCGGTTGAGAATGTCCGTGCGCGAGGCTTCGTTGGTCAGGACTGACATGGTGAGGGCTCCGGGAATGTGTAGGGGCTTGGCGCTGCGTTTCATCCAATCGACTCCATCATAGGCGTGCGCCCTGAGCTCCGTCAGGCGGAGTGAATCAGCGCCACGGGCTCGGGCGCCAACAAGGTGCCATCACGCAGCCCGCGCGCCGTGGCCACGCTCAGCCAGCCGATGATCACCGAGGCCAGGGCCAGGGCGAGGATGGCAAAGGTCTGCATGGCCCCGTTTTGCGTCACCAGCGCCAGGTGCATGGACAGCCCGGCGAACGCCGCCAGCGGGAATGACAACGCCCAGTGCCCGATGGTGAAGGCCTCCTGCATCATGGCTTTGAACGACAGAAAGCTCAGCACGACGAAAAACAGCGCGACGCCCCAGGCCCCTTCGATCACCTCCACCGGCGCCCCGATCTGCGCCAGTCCCAGGCCGCCCGCCGCCGGTGGTGCGATGGCGATGAACAGCATGGGCAGCAATCGGCGCGGCAGCATGCCATAGGCGGCGATACGCACCATGAAGAGCAGCTGCACCAGCGGAAAGAAAAATGCACCCAGGGCCCACTGCGCCACCGACCAGGTCGGGAAGCCGAGGGCGACGCCTGCGAACGGCACGATGACATTGCCCGCGGCGGCCAGGAACAGTGCGGGCGTCACACCTGGCCAGCCCGGTCCCTTGTCGGTGGCGGGGTTGAGGCGAAAGCGGTGAAACACCCACACCGTGACCGTCAGCTGCCCCAGCGCGCCGATCATCCAGAACCCGGCCATCCAGGCATTGTTGGCGCCGAGCACCTGCACGGCAAACCCGGCGACCACCAGCATGGCCATGGGAATCATGGCCAGCAAAGGATGGCGCACGGGATGGCGCACGTCGGCCATCAGATCGGGCGTGTGCCGCTGCAGACGCAGGCCGGTGAGCAGCAGCAACGCCCCCAGAGCGGCGATGGCCAGCCAGCCCAACGTCAAAGCGATGCCGTGCGCCGGATCGCCCAGCAGCGGGACCGCCTGATGCCAGGCCAGGCCCAGCCCGCCCCAGCCCATGACCAGCGCAAACCAGCCAGGGGCGAGGAATTTGAGCCGAGGCTGAGCGGCGCGCGCCATGACCATGCACTCAGCCGCAGCAGTTGGCCTTGGAATCGGGCACGCCCAGCTTGCGCAGGAAGAACCCCAGCGGACACAGATTGGTGAAGCCAAACTGCAGCAGGTTGGCGCCGACGAAGGCGGTGAACAGCAGGAACCACTGCGAGATGAACAGCGGGCTGGCAGGCGCGCCCAGCAACACCGAGATCAGGATGAAGGTACCGGCGATGACACGGATGTAGCGTTCGACAGTCATGACTTAGTCTCCAAGTTGGGTTGGTTACACATCAGATTCAGGATGCGTGCGCAGGTTCAGCGGACGCGGCAGGTGCAGCGGGCGCTGCAGGAGCCTTGGGCGGAACCTTGGGCTTCACCCGGATCTGCCAGACGTAGTAGAGCAGAGGAATGACGATCAGCGTCAGGATGGTCGACAGCAGGGTGCCGAAAATCAGCGACACCGCCAGCCCGCCAAACACCGGATCAGACACCATGATGGCCGAGCCGAACATGATGGCCAACGCGGTGAGCAGGATGGGCCGCAGCCGCACCGCCCCGGCATGCGCCACCGCCTCTTCCAGCGTGGCACCGCGGGCGCGGTAGTCGAGGATGAAGTCGATGAGCAACAGCGAGTTGCGCACCACCACACCGGCCAGCGCGATGACGCCGATCATCGAGGTGGCGGTGAACGACTGGTGCGTCAGCCAGTGGCCGGGAAACACGCCGATCAGCGTCAGCGGAATCGCCCCCATGACGATCACCGGCAGCAGGAAGGACTTGTAGTACGCCACCAGCAGCAGGTAGATGAACACCAGCGCCACCATGAAGGCCGCGCCCAGGTCGCGGAACACGTCCAGCGTCAGCCGCATTTCGCCGCCCCACAGCAGCTGGTAGCCCTTGAGGTCGGAGGCCGGGGTTTCGGTGAAGCCTAGGTTGCCGGTGGTGAAGGTGGTGCCGTTGGCCAGCTTCTTGCCGTCGAGCATGGAGTTCAGGCTCAGCGTGGCGTACACCGGGCTGGAGTGGATCATCTCGCCGCCGACGTACACCACGGGGTGCTGGTCGCGGCTGTAGATCGGCTTGGCCAGCGTGGTTTTTTCCACCGTGGCGATGCTCGACAGCGGGATGGCCTTGCCCTGCGCGTTCTGGATGGGCACGTCGAGCAGTTGCTGCGGGTTCTGCCGGTCGGCACGCGGCACACGCACGATGATGTTCACCGGCTCCAGCACGTTGTTGTCGTGGATGGCGCCGACCTTCAGGCCCGACACATAGTCGCGCAGCAGCTGAATGATCTGCCCGGGCACGATGCCCGACATGGCCGCCTTCTGGCGGTCGATGTTGATGCGGTATTCGTCGGTGGTTGCGGTCACCGAGTCGTCCTGGTTCATCAGGCCGTAGGTCTTGTCGAAGGCGCCCAGCACGTCCTTGGCCGAGGCGCGCAGCGTGTCGTAATTGGGCCCGTAGAGCTCGGCCATGACCTGCGCGCGCACCGGCGGGCCGGGCGGGGTTTCGAACAGCTTGATGAAGGTCGAGGGAAACCGCGCGCGTACCGGGGCGAGCTGCTCGTAGAGCTTCTGCACGATTTCGTGCGACTCGACCGAGCGCTCACCCTTGCCCACCAGATTCACGCGGATCTGCGCGAAATTGTCGCCGCGCTTGAGCATGTCGCCGCGCACCAGCGAGGCGAAGTCGATGGGGGCGGCCTGGCCGACGAAGGTCTGGTAATCGACCACGTATGGATTGGTCGCCAGCACGTCGCCCACGGCGCGCGCCACCTGGTCGGTGCGCTCCAGGGTGGAGCCTGCCGGGGTATCGATCTGCACCAGGAAGGTGTTGGTGTTGTCGTTGGGCAGCATCTTCAACTCGACGCCCAGCGCCGACAGCGGGCCGTTCATTCCCTGCGGACGGATGAACTGCCACGCCGGCATCACCATGGCCGCGATCAGCAGCACCAGCACGGCGAGGAACATCAGATTGCGGCGCGTGCGGCTGCGCAGCAGCGGCTCGAACACCTTGAGATAGGCCGTATGCAGCTTGTCCTGCTTGTGCGCCCCAGCGTCGTGCACGCTGCTGCTGTGCGCCAGCGCCTCGCGCGCCGCCTTCTTGCTCAGCCACACCCGCGCAGCCCAGGGCACCACCGTGTAGGCGAGGATAAGCGAGGCGATCATCGCCACTGGCACGTTGATCGGGATGGGCCGCATGAACGGCCCCATCATGCCGCTGACGAAGGCCATGGGGATGAACGCCAGAATCACCGCCAACGTCGCCATATTGGTCGGGTTGCCGATTTCGTTGGTCGCCTGCACCACGGTGCGGTTGAAATTCTTCACCGGCCCACCGTGCAAGTGACGGTGGATGTTCTCGATCACCACGATCGCCCCATCGACCAGCAAGCCCAGCGACAGAATCAGCGCGAACAGGGTGATGCGGTTGATGGTCTGGCCGACGATCAGGTCGACCGTGAGCACGGCGAACAACGTGAGCGGCACCGTCAGGGTGACGATACCGGCCTCGCGCCAGCCGAGAAAGAACCACAGCAGCAGCGACACGCTGACGATGGCGATGCCCAGGTGCTCGACCAGGGTGTTGACCGCCTCGTTGGCCTTGTGACCGTCGTCGCGGGTGATGGTCACGTGCACGCCCTGCGGCAGGGCATACGACTTGATGGTATCGAGCTTGGCGAGCACGTCGTGCACCACGACCACGGCGTTGGTGCCGGATTTCTTGGCGATCGCCAGCGTCACCGCGCTCATTTCCTGGCCATGCGGCTTGCCCTTGGCCGCCAGCCCCCAGGCGAAGTGCGACAGATCGTCGACCTGCTCCGGCCCCTCGGTCACCTTGGCCACGTCCTTGAGGTAGACCGGCTTGCCGTTGGGCGCGCCGATCAGAATGTCGCCGACCTGCTGGGCGTTGCCCAGAAAGCTGTCGATGCGCACCGGGGTGACCTTGTTGTTGTCCACCACGTTGCCGATGGGCGCCGCGGCATTGCTGCCCTGCAGGATTTTGTCGAGCTGCTGCAGCGGAATGCCCGCGGCCGCCAGCTTGCTCGGCGAAATCGCCACGTTGACCGCGCGCGGCGCGCCGCCCACCACCTCGGTGAACGACACCCCCGGCACGTTGCGCAAATGCGCCAGCACCTTCTCACCGACGTCGCGCAGCTGCATGCCGTTCATCGTTGCGCTCGACAGCGTGACCGTGAGGATGGGCACGTCATCGACGTTGATCGGCTTGATCACCGGCTGCATCGCCCCCGGGGGGATGCGGTCCAAGTTCTGCATCAACTGGTTGTACATCTTGACCAGGCTTTTCTCCTGGTCTTCGCCCACCTTGAACTGCACCGTGACCACGCCGAAGTCATTGGTCGCATAGCCGTAGGTGTGATCGACCCCGGACATCGACGCCATGATGGCCTCGAGCGGCTTGACGACCAGGTTCTGGATTTCCTGCGGCCCGGCGCCCGGTTTGGCAACGATGATGTTGGCCGCGGGCACGACGATCTGCGGGTTGTATTCGCGCGGCGTGACCAGCAGCGCCAGCACCCCGGCCAGGGTGAGGCCGAGCATGATCAGCGCGGTGATTTTCGATTCGATGAAGGCGCGCGCCAGCTTGCCCGCGCTGTTCATGGGAGCCGCATGTTCAGCCACGGTTGCCTCCGCCGATCTTCACGCCGTTTTCGACTTCAGGCAGGTTGCTGGTGACGATGGTGTCGTCCGGGTTGAGCCCGGCCTGCACCTCGACATCATTCCCCACCTGCGCGCCCAGGCGCACCAGGCGGAAGTGGGCGATGCCGTCTTTGTCCACCACGAACACCCCGGTCATGCCAGCACGATCGACCACTGCGCCCTGCGGCACGCGCAGCTGCGGCGAGCTGCCCACGGCAAACCCCACGCGCACGAAGCTGCCGCTGTCGAGGCCAGCGTTGGCGGGCAGATCGATCTTCACCGTGTGCGTGTGGCTCATGGGATCAGCCACCGGCACCGCCTGGGCGATGGTGCCCTGCAGCGACTTGCCGTTGGCCAGCACCTGCACCGCGTCGCCAACCTTGATCTTGTTGAACACCTCACCCGGCACCTGCGTGGTCACCTGCAGCTTGCCCTGACCCTCGATCACCAGCACCGGACGCCCCGGCGCTGCCAGATCGCCCTGGTTGGCCATTTTCTGCACCACGACGCCGGTGATGGGCGACGTGACCGCGGAATAGCGCATCTGCGCCGCCGCGGTGTTGTACCCGGCCTGCGCTGCCGCCACTTGTTCCTGCGCCACCTGATAGCGCAGCTGGATCTGATCCCACTGCTGCTTGGGGATGGCCTGCTCCTTGAACAGATTGCCAAAGCGCTCGTAGTCCCCCTTGGCATTGGCCAGGTTGGCCTGCGCCTGCGCCAGCCCGGCGCGAGCCTGCGCCACCTGGCCCTGGATGTCGGTGGGATCGACCTCGAACAGCAACTGCCCGGCCTTCACCGTCTGTCCTTCCTTGACGGACAAGGTGCGGATGTAGCCCATGAGGCGCGAGGCTACCTGCACCTGATTGCTCGACATCACCGTGCCCGAAAGCAGCGTGAGGTTCTGCTGATCGCTCGACGCCAGCTTGAGGGTTTGCGCCGCCACCACGCGGGGCGCGGCGGGGGTTTGCGCGGTGTCGGTCGGGTGACCGCAGGCCGACAGCAGAGCCGTGGACAACACGAGGGCCAGCGGCGCGCGGCGCAGCAAGGGCAGGACGGAATGGTTCATGGCAGTCAAAGGGGATGAGTCGGATTCGGGGACGCGTCAGAAAACGAGAGACGGCAGGCGCAGTGCGGCGCCTGCCGCGCGATCAGGGTTTGGCAGCCGCAGCCGTGGCCTGCGCCAGGGGAGCCGGGACCACGGGTTGGACGGGCCGGGTGGCATCGAGCGTCAGGTCGCCGATGGCCAGCCGCAGCGCGGCACGCTGCAGGTTGACCTGCTGCTTGGCCAGGATGAGATCGGCCCGGGCCTTGTCGAGCTGCGCCTGCGCGCCCTGCACTTCAACCAGCGTGCCCACGCCATCGGCATAGCGCTTGCTGACGATGCGCGCGGCTTCCTCGGCCTGGGTCACGGCCAGTTCGCGGGTCTTGACCTGGTTTGCCGCGTCCACCGCCTTGCGGTAGCTGTCCTGCACCTGCATGCCGAGTTGGTTCTGCTCGCTCTGCAATTTGGCCTGCAGCTCCATGCGCTTGGCCACGGCCTGATCGACCGCGTTCTGCGTCACGCCGCCGTCGAAGATCGTCCAATTGAGTTGGGCGCCCACGGTGTAGCTGCGCGACTCGAAGCCGACATTGGGATCGTTGGTGTCGAAGCGCGCCATGGCGCCGATCTGCGGATAGCGGTCGGCGCGCGCCACTTCGACCTTGCCGTTGGCCGCGGCGATCTGGTGCTGCAGGGCCTGGATCTGCGGGTTGCGCTCCATGGCCTGGCCGACCCAGGTGTTGGGGTCGCCCTCGGGCATGGTCACCATCACTTCCGGCCCCAGGGTGATGGGTTGGTTCAACGGCACGCCCAGCACCACATGCAGCGCGTCCATGGCCTGCGCTTCCATGTTGGCGGCCTGGTCCTGCTGCAGCTTGACGTCTTCTTGCCGCACCTGGGCGGACAGCAGGTCGCTCTTGATCACCACACCCTGCTTGAACAGACTATCGACGGTCTTCACCTGGCTCTGTGCCGCCTCCAGGGCCTTGGCCGCCACGCCTTTGAAGGCCCGCGCGGTGTACACGCCGTCATATGCCTGCAGCGCGTGGTAGATGATCTGCTGCCGGGCCGCCTGGTCGCCGGCTTGTGCCGCCTGCAGCATGGAACGCGCCTGCTGCATGTAGCCCTCGAGCTTGCCGCCGGTGTATAGCGGGATTTCGGCCTGGATGCGGGTGTTGAAGTTGTTCACCGCACCCGGATAGTTGAGATTGTCCGGCGCCACACCGAGCGACTGCGGCCCCAGAAACTGGTTGGCGCCGAAGTCGTTGAAGGTCGCCTGCCGCTGCGACAGCTTAAGACCGAAGGCGTTGAGCGCGTCGTTGGTACGGGTGACGCCGGCCGATACCGTGATCTTGGGCAGCTTGGCGCCCTCGGCCTGGTTGATCCCGGCACGCGCCTGCGCCATCTGCGCCTGGACCCCGAGCAAGTCCGGGTTCTGCTTCAGGGCAACGTCCACCGCCTGACGGAAATCGAGCGTTTCAGCACGAACGGCGACCATGCCGCCGAAGACATACAGACACGCGCCCGTCAGCAGCCCGGCGCGCACGCGCAGGGACAAGGAATCCATCATTACCCAACTCCGCCCAAAGTGGAAATCGAACCAGGAAAACGTGACACAACGCACGAAAATGCGCGGGAACCCGGCATTGAAGCCGGGTTCAGATCCCGGAATCGAGAATAGCCGCCTCGTCCGGCAAGGTCACGCAATATATACGGGGTGGAGTATACCAATACTCATGGGGGTATGCGATTCCCCGCCGTTGTCTGGGCCGATTTGTCGCCAGGGTGCGACAGGTGACTCAGGCTGCGGCCGGTGGCTTGTGCCCCTTGAGGGCCTGCGCACTCTC
The DNA here is from genome assembly GCA_021818065.1 of Pseudomonadota bacterium. Taxonomy (GTDB): domain Bacteria; phylum Pseudomonadota; class Gammaproteobacteria; order Burkholderiales; family Burkholderiaceae_C; genus Thiomonas. The sequence goes on along the minus strand of JAKAFC010000080.1, from coordinate 4,804 downwards.
TTTCAGCGCGCGGTCGATGAAGGCGCCGTAAAAATCGGCCGTGGGCGCGCCGATGATGCGCTCGCCGATCTCCTTGCCGCCCGGACCGAAGAACAGCACTGTGGGCGCCAGCTTGATGCCGTACTGCCGCGCCAGTTCGGCCCCTGAAGTCGGCTTGCCGTCGAAGCCGGTCACCGGGTTGTGGTCGGTGATTTCGATCTGCTGCACCATGTAGCCATCCCTGGCCAGAAACTGATACTGCGTGCGGCGCAACTTCTCGCAGAATGGGCAGTTGGGCAGGCTGAACATGACGATCAACGGCTGGTCTTTGCTTGCAGCCTGGCGGACGCTTTGCTGCAGGTTCTGCACCGGGGGCAGCGGGGTTTCGGCCCAGACCACCCCCGCCGCGGTGCCAAGCACCAGCAACACCATCAGGCGCAGCACACTCTGCCAGTGTTGCGCAGAGACCACGCGCAAAACGCGCGAACGCTGAAGGGCAAACCCACGGAACATCATCATGCGGCAACCTCTGGGGGCGAGTCACGGGATAATGGCTGCATGGTATTCACAGCCCGATTCCCAGCGGCTTCGTCGGTTTTGCGTCTGTCAGCCAGCCTGCTGGCCGGCGCCGCCCTCCTCGCCGCCTGCTCTCCCGCGCTCGACTGGCGCGATGTCCGCCCCAAAGACGTCAACATTCTGCTGACTTACCCCTGCAAACCGGAACAAATCGCGCAAGATGTGATTTTGGCCGGGCAAAAGGTGAAGATGAGCATGACCGGCTGCGTCGCCGACAAGATGACCTTCGCCCTGGCGCACGCGCGCCTTCCCAGCCCGACGCTGGCGGCGCAGGCCCTGGGGCAACTGCATCAGGCCGCCGTCGGCAACGTGCGCGGCACGGTCACCGCCTCGGCCCCGGCCGCTGTGCGCAACGCCACCCCCGGCCTGGCCGATAGTCTCGACTTGGGCATCACCGGCCAATCGCCCGACGGCAAGCCGGTGCGTGAGCGCGTGCTGCTGTTCAGCCAGGGGAGCAGCGTGTATCAAGTCACGGCCTTTGCCCCTACCGACACATTCAAAGATGAGGCGGCGCAAACTTTCGCCCAATCCGTGAATTTGTCGCCATCGCCCTAAAAACCCGCGGCCTATCATGCGCCGCATCCTCTCCCGCCGGTAACGCCCGCATGCCCGGTCTGCTCATCGTCGCCCACGCGCCTCTGGCCAGCGCACTCAAAGAGTGCGCCAGCCATGTCTATGCTGGTTGTCCACAGCGGCTGCTGGCCGTCGACGTCGCGCCCGACGCCTCGGTGGACAGCGCCGCAGCCGCGGCCCTGCCGGCGCTGCACGAGGCCGCCAGCGACGGCAGCGCATTGATCATGGTCGACGTCTTTGGCGCCACACCGAGCAACGTCGCCATGCGCCTGACCGAACTCGCCGACAAGTTCAAGCTGAAGATCGTCGCCGGCGTCAACCTCCCCATGCTGCTGCGCTCCGTGTGCTATCAGGAAGAAAGTCTCGACGCCCTGGCCGCGCGTGCCGCCGCCGGCGCCATCCAGGGCATTCTGCAAGTCGCGGCCAGCGCTCCCCAACAACAGCCGCTTCGCAGTCCGTCCCATGCCGCAACGCACCATTCAAGTCAGCAATAAGCTGGGCCTACACGCCCGCGCCTCGGCCAAACTCACCAAACTGGCGGGCCAGTTTCCCTGTGACATTTTCATCACCAAGGGCGCGCGCCGCGTCAACGCCAAAAGCATCATGGGTGTGATGATGCTCGCCGCGGGCCTGGGCTCCACCGTCGTGCTCGATGCCGAGGGCGATCAGGCAGAGATGGCGCTCGACGCGGTGCAGGCGCTGTTCGACGACAAGTTCGGCGAAGGCGAATAAGCCGCAACGCGTCCGGGCAGGCGCTGCCGCCCAGCTTTACATATCTTCACCCCGGCGAGACCTGCGGGCAAATGCCGCCGCGCAAAATGGCCTCATCGTCAACTCCCCCGAGGACTCGCCATGAAGCCCCAAGCCTCTGCCACCAAACAACCTGGCTCGCCCCTGCGCCGTGCCCTGGGCATTGCAGGCACCGCCCTGTTCGTCACCCTCGCCAGCCACGCCGCGCTGGCCACTGCCCAGACCCCCCCGCCCGCCCCTGGCATGCAACCGGGCGGCCCCGGCATGCACGGCCGCATGGGACATTGCGGCCCTGGTATGCGCCAGCACGGCATGCAGCGCATGCTCGCCGAGGCGGGCGTCACCAAGGCGCAGCAGGAGCAGATGCAAGCCCTGCGCAAGCAGGCGTGGGAGAAGGCTCGCCCTGCCATGGAGCAAATGCACGAGCTGATGCAACAGCGCATGAAGCTGCTGGCCGCGCCCACCATCGACCGCGGCGCACTCGAGGCGCTGCGCGACAAGCAGATGGCCCTGGCCAACCAACTCTCGCGCGACCGGACGCAGACCCAATATGAGATGGCGCAGATCCTCACCCCGGAGCAGCGCGCCAAGCTCTACGCCATGATGGAACATCGCATGCAGCGCATGAAGCACCACCGTGGCCCGGGCATGGGTGGGCATGACATGGGCCCGATGGGCGGTCCGGGCATGATGCAATAAGGCTCGCTTTTGTTCGGAGCAGGCCGCCATGGCGGCCTGTGCGTCTTTTCAGACTGGGCTGTCCCATGACTCCGCAACCCCGCACCCCGCCCAACCAGCTGCTGTTGGTGGAAGATGATTTGCGACTGTCGCAACAAGTCAGTGAATTCCTGCACAGCTCCGGCTGGCAGGTCACCCACGCCGCCAACGCCGCGCAGGCCGAGGCCGCCCTCAGCCCGCGCCGTGGCGAGGAGCCGGCGTTCGACGCCCTGGTACTCGACCTCATGCTGCCCGACGGCGATGGCCTTGACATCTGCCGCCGCCTGCGCACCCATAGCGATCTGCCCGTGCTGATGCTGACGGCGCGCGGCGACCCGTTCGACCGCGTGGTCGGCCTGGAAATCGGCGCCGACGACTATCTCACCAAGCCCTTCGAGCCGCGCGAGCTGCTGGCGCGGTTACGCGCCATCACCCGCCGTCGCGCGGGCAGTCTGTCGCCGCGCGACCCGCAGGCCGAGCAGATCCTGCGCTTTGGTCGGCTGGAGATCGACCCGGCGGCGCGGCAGGCGCGCATCGACGGCGACGACCGGCCCATGACCGCCTACCAGTTCGATCTGCTGCAAGTGCTGGCACGCCACCCCGGGCGCGTGCTGACCCGCGAGTTCCTGCTCGGCGCGGTCAAGGGCGAGTCGCTCGAAGCCTTCGATCGCTCCATCGACGTGCACATCAGCCGCATCCGTGCCGCCATCGAAGACGATCCGCGCCACCCGCGCCGCATTCTGACCCTGCGCGGCGCCGGCTATGTGTTCACCAAGTCGCAGGACGGCGTCTGACCATGACGAGCGCCTTGCCGCCGCCTGCCGGCAAACTGTGGAGGCGCATCTGGCTGGCGCTGATTCTGGCCTTGCTGGCGCAGGCGGTGGTGTCGGCCCTGCTGTTTCACTGGCTGTTCTTCTCCGACCCGCACGAGGCCGAACTCCGCCACGCCATGTTCCGCGCCATGATGGAGGCGCAAGGCGTGCGGCCCTCGCCGCTGCGCCACCTGCTGCTGTCGCCGTTCACCGGCACGGTGCTCACCGCCGTGGTGGTCAGTGCGGTGACCCTGCCGCTGATGCGGCGCTTCACCCGCCGTCTGGAACATCTGCAGCAGGGCGTGCAATCGCTGGGCGAAGGCGACCTGCGGGCCCGTGTGGCGGTGCAAGGCAACGATGAAGTGGCGCAACTGGCGCAGAGCTTCAACACCGCGGCGGCCCGCATCGAATCGTTGATGCAGAGTCACAAGTCGCTGCTGGCCTACACCTCACACGAGCTGCGCACGCCGCTCACCCGCCTGCGCCTCGGTCTGGAGACGCTGGCTGCGCCGGTGCCCGCGGCTGCGCGCGACATCGCCGTGCGCGCAGCCAAGAACGACCTCGCCGAGCTCGATGCGCTGATCGACGACATCCTGCTCGCCAGCCGCCTCGACACGGCGCCCAGTCTCTCGCTGCAACGCGACGACGTCGATCTGCTGGCACTGGTGGCCGAGGAAGCCGCGCACTTCGATGTCGAGGTGCACGGCGACTGGATCACCCTGCAGGCCGACGAGCGCCTGCTGCGTCGCGCCGTGCGCAACCTGCTCGACAACGCCCGGCGACACGCTCCCGGCAGCACGCCTCAGGTCAGCCTGACGGCGGTGGACGGCGGCGGCATCGTGCGCGTCTGCGACCAGGGCCCTGGCGTGCCCGCTGCCGACGTGGAACGGATTTTCGAGCCCTTCGTGCGCTTGCCCGGCCGGGGCGACGGCACCGGCCTGGGCCTGCCGCTGGTGCGGCGCATTGCCCGCCAGCACGGCGGCGAGGCGCGCTGCCTGCCGCGCTCGGGCGGCGGCGTGTGCTTCGAGCTTTGGCTCGGTCGCGCGCCCTGAGCGCGGCACCACCGGCCCACTTCGCAGCATCGTGCGCCGCGGCTTGTGGCGCGAGTCAGCGCCGCTTCGCCGTCGCGGCCGTGGACCTCGCATGGCACGAATCTTGTATGCGTGGCGCCGAGTTTTCATATCATCGCGTCGTCGCCAAACTATACACACCAGAAAGAGAGGATCGTGCCTGCGGCTGCGAGTGGCTCCGACCGCTCGGCCAGCCAGGCGCCCTGCGGCACAGGCGAGCCAATCCATCGTCCTTGGCAAACCATCCACCGGCGCGGTCGCCACGACGGCCGTACCGCACAACGCTTCGTTCACAATCCCTTGGAGTTCAAGATGTCGCATCGCTTC
>JAKAFC010000079.1 GCA_021818065.1 Pseudomonadota bacterium | reverse complement strand
CCGGGCGCCCCGGCGCGGCCCGCGCGCCCCGCAGCCTGCATGAGCTGGGCGAACAGGCGCTCCGGGCCGCGCGGGTCGTGGGTGAACAGCCCGGCGTCCGGGTTGAGCGCTGCCACCAGGGTGACGCGCTGGAAATCGTGTCCCTTGGTGACCATCTGCGTGCCCACCAGAATGTCCACGTCGCCGGCATGCACGCTGTCGAACTGGCTGGCGGCAGCGCCCTTGCGGCGGGTACTGTCGGCGTCGATGCGGGCGATGCGGGCTTGCGGATAGGCCTCGGCCAGGGCTTCTTCGACCCGTTGCGTGCCTTTGCCCACGGGCTGCAGGTCGAGACTGCCGCAGCTCGGACAGGCGCGCGGCACGGCGGCCTGATGCCCGCAGTGGTGGCAGCGCAGCATGCGGTCGGTGCGGTGAAACACCAGATGCGCGTCGCAATGCGGGCAGTCCGACAGCCAGCCGCAGTCGGGGCAGCTCAACACCGGGGCATAGCCGCGGCGGTTGAGAAACAGCAGGCTCTGCTCGCCCCGCGCCAGCCGCTGGCGGATGGCGGCATCGAGTTCACGGCCGATGAGCGCGCCGCTGGTACGCAGGGTGGGGTCGCGGCGCACGTCGGCCACGCGCACGCTGGGCAGCACCCCGGCGGCGCGCTGCGTCAGGGTGAGCAGGCGCAGCCGTCCGGTCTGCGCCGCACGCCAGCTTTCCAGCGAGGGCGTGGCCGAGCCCAGTACCACGGCGATGCCGCGTTGCTGCGCCCGCCACAGGCAGAGGTCGCGCGCCGAATAGCGCGCCCCCTCTTGTTGCTTGTACGACGGGTCGTGCTCTTCGTCCACGACGATGAGCTGCAGCTGCGGCAAAGGTGCCAGCGCCGCCAGCCGGGTGCCGAGGACGATGCGGGCGCGGCCGCTCTGCGCCGCCAGCCAGTGCCGCAGCCGCTGCCCTTCGGACAGCCCGCTGTGCAGCACGGCCAGCCGGTCGGCGCCGAAGCGCTGCTCGAAGCGCCGCACGAGTTGCGGCGTGAGGTTGATTTCCGGGGTGAGCACCAGCACCTGGGCCTCGGGTGCGCGCTGCAGCGTCTGCGCCGCGGCTTGCAGATACACCTCGGTCTTGCCGCTGCCGGTGACGCCGAACAGCAGAAACGGCGCGAACCCGGTGCTGTCGCCCAGGGCCTGCAGCGCCTGCGCCTGCTCGGCGTGCAGGCGGGGGGCTTCGGCTGACGGCGGTGGGGCAGGCGCGGTGTCGCGTGCTTGGACCCAGCCCGCGGCGGCCCAGTCGGCCAGGACGCGGGCGGCCTGCGGGTGCAGCGGGCGTGCCTGTGCCAGCGTCAACGGCGGCGGATCAGCGGCCGGGGCGGGCTCGGCTGGGGTGTCGCCGGGTTGGCGCACGCCCAGGGCGCGCGCCAGTCGCCACAGCGCGGCGCTGCGCGGGGCGAGGCGCTGCGGCAGCAGCTGCAGCCCGGACGGGGTGCAGACGTAGTGGCGGTCGGCGGGGCGAGTCGCGAGTGCCGCGCTCAGCCCGGTGGGGTTGCGGCTGCGCAGCAGCGCGGGCAGCGCCGCGCCCATGACTTCGCCCAGAGCCCGCTGGTAGTAGCGGGCGACGAACTGCAACAGCGCCAGCCAGTCGGTCCCGAGCGCGGGCACGGTGTCGAAGACTGCGGCAATGGGCCGGAGCACAAGCGGTGGCGAGGTTGCCGCCGGCCCCGCGCTCAGCACCACGCCGGTGACGGTCTGGCGCCCCAACGGCACCCGCACCAGCGTGCCCACGGGCAGCGGCGCCTCGGCGCTGTAATCCAGCGCCTGCAGGCCCGGGGCGTCAACGGCAACCTGGAGGACGGCAGTCATGGGCTTGGCGCGTGGCCTTGGAGACGGTCTTGGCATCCCTCGCTAAGTGGGCGCGGAACCTGATGTTCTGCGCCGTATGGCGCGTGTGGATAACTCTGTGCATCAATCGGGTGCGTGCAGACGGCAACCCTGTGGATAAACCTGTGCAGAAGGATCTCTCGAATTGTGAAATTCTAAAAAATCCGATCAATATCAATGAATTAACTCGGAAAAATTCAAGTCAAGTCTGTGATCAACTTGCTGCGCTGCAAACGAACCAGGAATGTGCATAAGCTGATTTGTCAAGCTTGACAAACCGGAAATTCGCGGCATGCGGCGACGCGCGAAGCGCGCAATCCGGGGGCGCCCAGCCTTGGGCAGGCAACCGCACAGGCCAGGCTCACAGGGGGCTCAGGCGGCCGTGCCGCGATGCAGCGCCCGGCTGTGGCTGTGCACGGCCTCGACCAGCGCCGACACATGCTCCGGCGGCGTGAATTGCGAAATGCCGTGCCCAAGGTTGAACACATGTCCCACCCCGTTCTCGACCGGGCCGAAGCTGTGCAGCAGCCGCTGCACTTCCCGCGCGATGGCCTCGGGTGGGGCGAACAAGACGTTGGGGTCGAGGTTGCCCTGCAGCGCCACACGGCTGCCGACGCGGGCGCGCGCCTGACCCAGATTGGTCGTCCAGTCCAGCCCGAGCGCGTCGGCGCCGGTGTCGGCCATGGCTTCGAGCCACTGGCCGCCGCCCTTGGTGAACAGGATGACGGGAACCGCGCGGGCGTCGGCGCGCGCCTTGAGCGTCTGCACCACGCGCTGGCTGTACGCCAGCGAAAACTCCTGAAAGGCGCCGTCGGCCAGCACGCCACCCCAACTGTCGAACACCATCACCGCCTGTGCGCCGGCGTCGATCTGCGCGCCGAGGTACTGTGCCACGGCTTCAGCGTTGACCGCCAGGATGCGGTGCATCAGATCCGGGCGGGCGTAGAGCATGGTCTTGACGGTGCGATAGTCGTCGCTGCCACCACCCTCCACCATGTAGCAGGCCAGCGTCCAGGGGCTGCCGGAAAAGCCGATCAGCGGCACGCGCTGCACGCCATCGCGCACCAGGGCGCGGCGAATTTCACGCACCGCGTCGAACACATAGCGCAGCTTGTCCATGTCGGGCACGGCCAGCGCGGCGACGTCGGCCTCGGTGCGCAGCGGACGCTCGAACTTGGGGCCCTCGCCCGCCTCGAAGCGCAGCCCCAGGCCCATGGCGTCGGGCACGGTGAGGATGTCGGAAAACAGAATGGCGGCGTCGAGGGCGTAGCGGTCGAGCGGCTGCAGCGTCACTTCGGTGGCGAAGTGCGGGTTCTGCGCCAGACCGAGGAAGCTTCCGGCGCGGGCGCGCGTGGCGTTGTATTCCGGCAGGTAGCGTCCGGCCTGGCGCATCAGCCACAGCGGGGTGTACTCGGTGGGCTGGCGGCGCAGGGCGCGCAGGAAGGTGTCGTTGGCAAGTGCGGTCATGCGTGCATTGTCGCAAACCGCCCGCCGTCACTGCTTGGTCTGGATCACCACCGCGTTCCTGGCATCCTGCGCATTGGCAAAGCCCACCCGGCCGTCGCGCACCGCGCCCATGACCAGCATGTTCGTCGTCACCGCGGCATGATCCTGTGCACTGAACGGGCGGTCGTAATTGGTCACCACGCCGTAATACACCCGGTCGAGCTGTTCCAGCGCCGCCTTGATGCCAGCGCCATTGATGGGCTTGCCCGGCGGCGTTTGCAAGATGGCATAGGTGAGCAGGTAGACCGCGTCATACGCTTGCGCCGCTGCCATGGGCACGGGGATGCGGCGCGTCTTGTAGGCACGCTCGTAGGCCAGCAAAAACGCTGTGCGACGCGGTGTGGTGGGCTCGGCGATGAAGTCCTGCGCCATGGTCACGTCTTCGGCTGCCGCGCCTGCCTTCTGGATGAAATTGGGGAAGGACAGCGTCCAGGGTCCGGTGATCGGCACCGACCACTTCATGGCCTTGCGCGCCAGCGCGATCGAGCCGTTTTCCGGCCCGACGGTATAGGGCAGGAGCACATCGGCCCCGGCCTGGCGCGCCTTCTCCAGCTCCACGCGTGCCTGCTCCGGGGTCAGTCCGAGGGGGAAACGGCCAACGTAGGCGGGCTCCAGGCCCTTGGCCTTGAGCGCTTTGACCACGTCCTGCAGACCGGCTTCGCCGTATGCGGTGGAATCGGCCAGAACAGCGAACTTGCGCGCGCCGCTGGTGTAGGCGTCGTTGACGATGAAAGGCGCCTGAATGCTGTCGCGCGGCGAGGTCTGGAAGATGTAGCTCTGCGCTGTGGGATATTGCTGCAGGATGGGCGAGCCGGTGGCGCACGGCACAATCAGCGGCACGGCGGCCTTTTGCAGCGGTGGAATGCCCGTTAGCGCCACCCCGGTGTTGCAAAAGCCCAGCGCCGCGACGACCTTGTCCGTCTGCGCCAGCTCTGCCGCCACGCGGGCACCCACGGCGGGATCGCCCTGGTCGTTCTTGACCACCAGCTCGATCTTGCGTCCCAGATAGCCGCCCACGGCGTTGATCTCCTGCACCGCGAGCTGGGCACCGTTGACCATGCTCTGGCCGAAATCGGCCGACCCACCGCTCATCGGGCCGACCAGCCCGAGGCGGATGGGTGCCACCTCCTGCGCCGAGGCGAAAGGCTGCAGGGCCACGCACAGCAAGGTGGTCAGCACAGCGGCGCACACACGCCGTCGCGCAGCGGCGTGCTTGGCGCGCAGCAGGGATCGGGCAAAAGCGGCGGCAGAGATCGGAGACATGCGCAGAGCCCGGTGAGCGCCGGGAAAAGGTCGTGACCGGACCATCATACAAACAGCTTTACATTCCGATGCAAATGCGCCGGTTCCGCCAGGGCGGCGGTGGGCGGCCATGGCGGATCTGTTCACACCGTCTCAGTCCATGCCGAACTCGCGGCGCTTGAGATACAGCTCGCCCAGCGTGCCGATGACCTTGTTGGAGATGCGCGCATAGTCGCCGCCTTGCAGCAGTTGCAGCGCCTGCTTTTGCTGCGCGTCGAGGGCCAAGCGCGCCACCTCGGCGGCGGCGCGGTGAAACGCGGCATGCTCGTCCAGCAGCCGGGTGAACAGGCGCTGGGTGTCGGTGCTGAGAGTGGGATGGCTCTCGCGGATGCCGTAGAGCCACTTGCCTAGATCGCAGCGGTTGTCCAGAGCGATGACGGCGGGGTCCAGGGTGCTGCAGCCGTGCTCGACGCAATCGTGCAGACGCTTCTTCCACGCCTTGTGGGCGTTGGTGGCCGAGAAAAAATTCAACTCCATCGCCGCTACCGTGACGGATTGCGTGGCTAGATGCAAGCCGCTGGCGCCAGACTAAACGGACGCACTGGAATTTACAATCCTGCCAGAATAAATCTCCGGCCCGGCGCGACCCTTTGAGCCAGCAGGGCACATCCACCACGAGGAACCACGGTGCAACAAGGACCCAATCACGGCCCCCGCTTCTGGCTGGGCAACGGCGTGCTGGCGCTGGCGGCAGTGTTTCTGCTGTTTCTCGATCAGGTGGCGCAATGGTTGGGCACTGGCGCCGTGGCCCTGTGGATGGGCCTGGCAGCGCTGGGGGTGTATCTGATCGTCAAGGATGGTGGCGGCCGGTGAGGCGCACCGTGTCAGGCCGTTGCGTCGCCGCGCGGAGTGGGTGATGCCGCAGACCCCGCCGCGCCCGGCTGCTCACAGCACGGAGGCCGCCGCCGACCGCATCGACGCGCCGACGCCGGGTGTGCTCACTGTCCTGCTGCTGCGCTGGGGCTTGGCGGCGATGGTGCTGCTCATCACCCTGGGTTCGGTGGCGGTGTCCATCCTCATCGCCGCTGGCCTGACCTACGGCGTGTTCGGTGGCAGCATGGGCCTCTCGGCCTGGGTCATCACCATCGCCACCCCGGCGCTGATCGCCCCGGTGATGACCTGGCTCACCCTGCGGCTGGTGCTGCAACTCGAGCGCGCCCGCGCCGACCTCGACCACGCCGTGCATCACGACCCGCTCACCGGGCTGCACAACCGGCGTTACTTCATGCAGGCGCTGCAACAGCAGATCCGCGACGCCGCGCAAACCGGCGTGCCCTTTGCCGTGGCCATCATCGACGTCGACAACTTCAAGGCCATCAACGACCGTCATGGCCACCTCGGCGGCGACGCGGTGCTGCGGCAACTGGTGCAGCAATGCTGTGCGCACTTGCGCGCCTCCGATGTCTTCGCCCGCATCGGCGGCGAGGAATTCGCCCTGCTGCTGCGCGACATCGATCGGGCCCAGGCGCTGCAATGCGCCGAGCGCTTTCGCCTGGCGGCGCAGGCGCAGCCCGTGGCCATGCCGCAGGGGCCGCAGCCGGTGACCATCAGCATCGGCCTGGCGCTGTTTCAGCAGGGCATGCACCATGTCGATCGCCTGCTGCGGCTGGCCGATCAAGCCCTGTATGTGGCCAAACGCAACGGCAAGAATCGCATCGAGATCGGCGTCGCCGCGGGCGCCGAGGTGGCGTAACGCCGGCCGCGTTTCAGCGCAGGAAGAACAGCACGCTCATGCCCAGGCCGATGGCCACGATCCCCCAGCGCAGCGCAGCGGGCGGAATGCGCCGCGCCACGCGGGCGCCGACATAGCCGCCCAGCAGCACGGCGGGCAGCATCAGCGCCACCCAGGACCAGCGTACGGTGCCGGCCGCCGCGTAAATGGCCACGGCGAACAGCGTCAGAATGGCCGAGAGGGCGTTTTTCAGCGCGTTCATGCGGTTGAGATGGGTTTCGCCCATCAGCGTCAGCAGCGCCAGCAGCAACACCCCGAGGCCGCCGTTGAAGTAGCCGCCGTACACGCACACGGCGAACACGCCGATCAGGGCCTGCGCGCGCGAGGCGTGCTGGCCGGGATGGCGGCCGATGGCTTTGAGCAAGGTCGGGCCGAAGGCGAACAGCGTGGTGGCGAAGAGCAGCAGCCAGGGCACCAGGCTGCGGAAGGCCTGGTTGCTGGTGGCGATGAGCAGCCCGGCACCCACGCCGCCGCCGAGCACGCACACCAGCAGCAGCGCGCGCATGCCCAGCGCCCGTGGCGCCGCCAGATCGTCGCGGAATCCCCAGGTGCTGGCCAGATAACCTGGCAGCAGCGCCGTGGTGCCGGTGGCGTTGGCGGCCACCGGCGGAATGCCGGCATAGAGGAGCGCGGGCAGGGTGAGGAAGCTGCCGCCGCCCGCTGCCGCATTGAGTGCGGCGCCGAAAAAGGCGGCGAGGACGACGAGCGCCGCCGTGAACAGATCGCTGGGCATGGGATGGCCGGTGAAAACCGTCAAGCATACCGAGCGTGGACCCGGGGCGGTGCGCGCGTCCCGGCCCGGGCGCCCTATACGCGGCCTCAGGCGGCCAGCATGGCGGCGAGTTGGTCCTTGAGCTGCAGCCGTTCCTTCTTGAGGGTTTCCAGGTGCTGGTCATCCACGGCGCGCACGCCTTCCTCGATCTGCACCACCTCTTTGTTGAGTTCTTCGTAGCGCTGCGTCAGGCGCTGAAAGTGGGCATTGCTGGCCTTCAGGGCCTGGATCTTGTCGTGCAGGGCCGGAAATTCGTGGGCCAGATCGTGCGGGTCAATCGACATCAAAGTCTCCAAAAGGTTGGGGTTGAACAACTTGCCCTCAACCATAAAACGGTTTGCTGCGCTGCGCCACCACCGCGCGCAAGGCGGCCGTGTTTTCAGCGCGGCAGCAGCACCCACATCCGGCCTGGCCACTGCATGCGGCCAGCCAGATCGCCCGCGGCGTCGCCGGTGCCGGTGAACAGATCGGCACGCACCACGCCGGTGATGGCCGAGCCCACGTCCTGCGCGAACACCAGGCGGTTGAGTGCCTGGGGCGTTGGGGTGCTGGTGCTGTAGGGCTGCTGGGTGGACAGCCAGACGGGCAGTCCCAGGGCGATGGCGCTCTTGTCCACGGCAATGCTGCGCATGGCCGTCAGCGGCACGCCCAGGGCGCCGGTGGGGCCGCGCTGCGGATCGGTGTCGGGTGTGGCGTTGAAAAACACCACGCGCGGATTGGATGCCAGCATCTGCGGCACGTCATCCGGGTGCAACTGCGCCCAGGCGCGGATGGTGGACATGGTGACCGTGCCCTGCACCCGCCCGGTATCGAGCAGCCAGCGGCCCACCGACTTGTAGGGCCAGCCATTGGTGCCGGCGTAGCTCAGGCGCAGCATCTGGCCGTCGGGCAGCCGCACCAGCCCCGAACCTTGCACTTGCAGGAACAGGGCGTCGACCGCGCTGTCGAGCCACACCACGACCCGGCGGTCGAGCAGGGCCTGCACCGCGGGGTCGGCCTGGATCTGCCCCCGGCTCCAATACGGCAGCACCCGCTGTTGCCCGTCCACCCACGCCACCCGGCCACCGCTGATGCCATCGGCCGTGGGCGTGCGTGGCACCAGATCGGCGGGCAGCCCCCACACCGGCACCACATAGGGCCAGCCGCGCTGCAGCGCGCCGTGCAGCACCGGCTCGTAATAGCCGGTGATCAGCCCGGCTCCACTGGCTCCGTTTGGCGCGGCAGGGGCGACCAGCCAGGGGGCGAGCTGCGCTTCGATGAAGGCGCGCTGCGCCGACACATCCTGCGCGGGCACCGCGGCAGCGCGCGGGCAGATCGCTGCCAGCGTCTCGGGCAGCCGGGCGCCGCAGTCGCGCCGCAAGGCCTGCCAGACGCCGTCGAAATCGTCCGCCTCCCAGCCGGGCAGATCGGCCCAGTTCGCCGCAATCAGCCGCACCGCGGGTCCGGTGAGCGGCGCGGTGGTGCCTGGCGGCGTGACGGGCCAGGGCGTGGCGCTGCCAGGGACTGGCTGTGGCGGTGGCGCGGTGGGTGGCTGCGGCGCCGCGCACGACGCCAACACCAGCAACGCGGCGGCCGCCAGCAAACCGCACAGGGCGCGAACGGGCGTCGAGATTCGTGCCATGGCGTGCCTCAGCTGGCGTGGACGGCGCGCGGCGGCAGGATGAAGCTCCAGGGCCGACGCAGCAGGCGCCGTGCCAGGCAGCGATACAGCGCGCGGCGCTCCTTCACATGAATGCCCCGGGCGCGCAGCGCCAGCCGGTAGGCGAGGTAGAAGCTCACGCCGACGTTGAGCACGCCGTTGACCGCAATGCCGGCCAGCGCCCACCAGAACGCCGGGTCGTTGACCACCGCCGGGCCCAGGCTGGCGCAGGCGGCGCCGAACAGGCCGGAGGACAAGGTGACGTGGCGCACCTGCAGGTCGATGCCGAAAATGCGGAAGAACTCGGGCGTCAAGCCCAGCAGCAAGCCCAGCGACACATTGCCCGCCATCACCCCGACATGGCGCCGCCACCAGGCCGCCCAGCGCGCCGCGCGCTGCGCTCCCAGGCGATGGCGGATGCGCGGGTTCCAGGCCAGCGCGCTGTCCAGGCGATGCAACACAAACGCGTTCTCCGCCCAACCGGCGATGACGCTGGAGAGGAACAACAGCACCCCGGTGAATGCGGCGTAAAGCGGCGTCGGCCCGAGCAGCGACAGCGACTGCAATTCGTGCTCTGCCTTGGCCACGGGCATGAACTGCGGGCCGAACCAGGCCAGCCCACCCAGGCCGATGAGCAGCGCCACGGGCATGACCAGCAGCACATTGCCGAACACCCCGGCCGATTGCGAGCGCGTCAGGTTGGCCACTTCATCGACGAAGCGCTCGACCCCACCCGGCTTGGACAGATCGCCGAGCTTGTCGGCCATGGCCGGCGCCGTCATGGCGGGCTGTTTGGTGGCGATGGTCCAGTGCAGCAGTTGCACGATGACGAAGCTCACCGCGTAATTCAGCCCGGCGAGCAGCCCGCCCCAGAACAGCGCGGTCTGCAGCCCGAGGATGCCGATCTTGATCCAGGTGGTGAACCCCATGATCAGCCCGCCGCCCATGGCCGCCCCCAGCATGGCGCGGTATTCGCGGCCATCGCGGGTGATGTAGTGCTCGCCGGTTTCGGCATGGCGCTCGGCCATCTTCTGCGCCAGCAAGGCGGTGTTGTGCCGCCACAGCGCCCGCAGGCTGCGGCGTTGGGCGCCGATGCGGGCAAACCCGGCCAGCAGATGTGCAGTGTCGCGCGCCGGGGTTTCGCCCACGCGGCAGTTCAGCAGGGCTTCGGCGCGGTCGATGCGTTGCTGCAGTTGATACAGGGCATACACCAGGCTCACCGAGGTGCCGTGGTCTTCGAGATGGGCATGCACCGATTCGGCTTGCTGGCGGCAGGCGTCGAGCCCGGCTCGAAACAGCGCCAACGCCTGTTGCAGCGGCGCGGCGTCCGCCTGGAGTTGGGCCAGGGCCTGCTGCACCGCGTCCAGGCGGCTCGCCAACGACCGGAACGGCGCCTCGCCCTCCAGCGCGGCGCTGGCCTGCATGCGCGCGCGCAGATCGGGGGAGAAGCCGGTGGCGCGGATCTGGCTGACGCAAAACACCAGGGCGTCGTCCAGCGCCGCGTGCCAGCGCGTCGTCACCTGCAGCGCGGCATCGGGCAGGCGCAGCGCCAGGGCGGCCAGGCGTTGCAGGCTGGCGGGGTCGAGCGCGTCCAGCCAGATGGCGTCGTCCGCCTGCGGGAAGAACAGCGCGAACAGCGTGGCCAGATCGCGTGTGTCGGGCGTGGCGGGCAGCCATTTGCGGCCCAGCCGCTCGGCGAATTCGCTGACGAACGCGGGCCGCGCGCTGAAGCCGAAATCGGCCAGCAGCAAGGTGGCATCGGTGTGCTGCAGCAGGTTGCCGAGGATGGCGGCGACCTGGCCGGCGCGCTCCGGCTCGCGGTCGAGCAGATCGAGCAAAGCCTGCAGCCGCAGAACTTCCTGCGGCATGTCCTGCTGATCCGGGCGCTGCGGCATGTCCACCGGGGGCAAGTCCAGGCCCAGGCGCAGACGGTGCGGGTCGGGTCCATGCCGCAGCCATTCAAGCGCGTCGATCAGCCACAGCCATTGTTCGACCGGCTGCGCCTGGCTGTCGGCCGCCGCCAGCAGTGCCTGGGCACCGGCGGCGGCGCGCTGCGCGGCCCGCTGGGCCCGGCCGCGGCCGAACCACAGCATCAGTGCAGACTCCGCGGCTGCACCAAGGCGAATTCGGGAATGGTCGCGTCGAAGCGGTTGCCGTCTTCCGCCACGCAGAAGTAGCTGCCGCGCATGCTGCCGGTGGGGGTGGGCAGTTGCGACCAACTGGTGTATTCGAAGGCTTCGCCGGGCTGAAGCAGGGGCTGCTGCCCGACGACGCCGAGGCCGCGCACTTCGTCCACCTTGCCGGTGGCGTCGGTGATGATCCAGTGGCGCGCGATGAGCTGCGCCGCGATGCGCCCGGTGTTGATCACCGTCACCGTGTAGCTGTAGGCATACACGCCCTGATCCGGGTCGGATTGCTCGGGCAGGTACTGCGGGATGACCGAAACGGAGAATTGATAGTGCGCCATGCGGCCGATTCTAGAAGCCGCCTTCGCGGCTTCGCTGTACGGCCTGTGAACGCCGGGGAATTGCGCGCCGTCAGGCTCAAACGCCTCGGTCGCCCCGGCGCGAGGCGGCGCGCAGGCCCCGCTGCCCGTAAAATGCGCCGCCATGAAAACCTACCGCATCGCTCCCAGCATTCTCTCGGCCGACTTTGCCCGTCTGGGCGAGGAAGTGCGCAACGTCATTGCCGCAGGCGCCGATTTCATCCACTTCGACGTGATGGACAACCATTACGTGCCCAACCTGACCATCGGCCCGCTGGTGGCCGAGGCCATCAAGCCTTACTGCAAGAAGGCCGACGGCACCCCCATCACGCTGGATGTGCACCTCATGGTCGAGCCGGTCGATGCCATCGCCCAGTCCTTCGTCAAGGCGGGAGCCGACATCGTCAGCTTCCACCCCGAGGCCAGCAAGCATGTCGATCGCACCCTGCAGATGATTCGCGACGGCGGTGCCAAGGCCGGGTTGGTGTTCAACCCCGCCACGCCGCTGGGCGTGCTCGACTACGTCATGGACAAGGTCGATTTGGTGCTGCTGATGAGCGTGAACCCGGGCTTTGGCGGCCAGAGCTTCATCGAGAGCAGCCTGCCCAAGGCCCGGCAAGTGCGCGCCAAGCTCGACGCTTACAAGGCGCAGACCGGGCGCGACATCCTGCTGGAGATCGATGGCGGCATCAAGCCCGACAACATCGCCGCTGCGGCCGCTGCCGGGGTCGATACCTTTGTCGCCGGCAGCGCCATCTTCGGCAAACCCGACTACAAAGCCGTGATCGACGCCATGCGCGCCAACCTGGCGAAAGTTGCCTGATGGAGGCGCGCACCGTCACGCCGTCCACCGTCACCCTGGTCGGCCATGCCGTGCAGGGCGCCATCGTCGACCTCGACGGCACCATGGTCGACACCCTGGGCGATCTGCACGCCGCCACCAACGCCACGATGCAGCAACTGGGTCTGCCGCCGCTGACGCGCGAGCAGGTTGAGCACCGCATCGGCAAAGGCTCTGAATATCTGGTGATGCAGGCGCTCAAACTGCATGTCGACGATGCCCGGGCGCAGGCGCTCTACCCCGAGGCCATCGCGCTCTATCTGAAGTTGTACGGCGAACTCAACGGCCAATATGCCGATCCGTTCCCCGGCGTGGCCGAGGGCGTTGCCGCGCTGCACGCCGCCGGGCTGAAGCTGGCCTGCGCCACCAACAAGCCCACCGATCTG
>JAKAFC010000078.1 GCA_021818065.1 Pseudomonadota bacterium | reverse complement strand
CGCTTGCCGGGGTAGCCCTCGGCGTATTTGTTGGTGAGCTGCGAGCCCTGCGCCTGCATGACAGCGGGCGAGGTGTAGTTTTCCGAGGCGATCAGCTCGATGTGGTCTTGCTGGCGCTGGTTTTCGGCCTGGATGGCGGCCCAGAGTTGCGGGTCGGTGTCGGCGATGGTGATGCGGCGGTCGAACATGGCGAAGGTCCAGTTGAGCGGCCCGTGCCGCGACTTGAAACGTCGCAGCACGCAGCCTGGGCGAATGAAAGAAGGTTCATTGACAGCGCGGCAAGCGCTGGCCCAGGCGAACGGCTCAAAGTCCAGCACTTCCCGGTGGTTGCTCCACCTCGAAGCGGGCGTGGCGCCCGCTTCTATCGCCAGTCGTGCAGACCGAGATGGTAATGCGTCCCCCGCCGTATCAGGTCAACGCGGGGGTTTTCTGCGCGGGCGACTGCGGCTCATGCGCCACCGTGGGCTTGGCCTGCGCCGCGGGGGCGCCGGACGATGGGGTGGCACTGGCGGTCATGGACGCAGCATTGCGCGGCGCAACACCGGCGACGCGTTCGAGCTGCACCTGTTCGGCCAGCACCTTGTCGGCATAGCCGCCCTCGGTGGCGTCGGTGGTGGCGCCAACATAAAACCGCAAGCCAGCCCGCACCGAGCCCCCGCGGTTGATCGCATCCTTGAGCACCAGGGCCCCCACGCGCATATTGGCCAGCGGGTCGATACTCGCCTGCGGTCCGCCGAATGGCGCAAACTTGTCGCGGTGCACGCCGGCCATCACCTGCATCAGCCCGGTGGCGCCAGCACCGCTGGCGGCGTAGGGGTTGAAACTCGACTCCACCGCCATCACGGCCAGAATGAGCAGGGGATCGAGTTTCTCCTGCTGCCCGACCGTCCAGGCGGCGCCGACGAGTTGCGCCATGGCATTGGGAGCAATGCTGTAGCGCCGCGCCAGCCAGTTCGACACCGTGCGTTGCTGCGGTGTCAGCGCCGGGGCCTCGACGCTGGGGGGCGTGGCCGCCTGCACCACAGGCAGCAAGGCGTCGGCCGGCTTTTGTGCCAGGGCCTGTAATTCATCGGCGGCGGTCTTGCGCGCCATCACCCACTGGGTCAGGCCACGATCGAGCCAGGACACGGCCTGGGGCTGAAAGTACAAGTAGGCGCCGCCAGCCACGACAAACAAACCCACCATCATCAACGTCTGGTGGGCCAATTCCCAAAAGCCACCGACCACGCGGCGCACGCGCGGCAGGGTGGATTGCATGGCGTTCAACATGGAACACTCCTGTGTCTGCGTGGAACAGCCGCGGTGCCGTGCTGGCAGCCAGCGCCCGTTCCCAAGGGCACAGATCCGACAGCACAGGCTCACCAAGGGAGCCCAACGGCCTAAGATGCGGCCTTCGCTGAAGGCCTGCACCGGAGTTGCTGCAGCGATCATCCTGACGACTGCGGCAAGGCGTACTTCGGGGCGAGTGTGTTGCCCGCCTGATTGCAGGCGCATTAGGGCAAACACGGATCGAATTTTAGGAATGTCGATATTCCAGGTCAACGCATAAGGTCTTGTTCTTCAAATCCTCAAGTTATATGAAATACCGCGATCTGCGCGATTTTCTCTCCCAGCTCGAAGCGCTTTCCCTCTTGCGCCGGACCGCGCAGCCGGTGTCGCCCCACCTCGATATGACGGTGGTGTGCGATGCCCTGCTTCGCGGGGGTGGGCCCGCCGTGCTGTTCGAGAATCCCGCGGGCTACACCATGCCGGTCCTGGGCAATCTGTTCGGCACGCCGCAGCGCGTGGCGCTGGGCATGGGGGTGCAGGACGTGGGGGCCCTGCGCCGCATCGGCGAGGTGCTGGCGCGGCTGAAGGAACCCGAACCGCCACGCGGGCTCAAGGATGCGGGCGAACTGATGCAACTGGTCAAGGCGGTGTGGGATATGCGCCCGTGCACTGTGGCGCGGCCCCCCTGCCAGCAGGTGGTGCGTGCGGGCAGCGAAGTCGATCTGAACGCCCTGCCTATCCAGACCTGCTGGCCCGAGGATGCCGCGCCGCTGCTGACCTGGGGGCTGGTCATCACCCGTGGGCCGCAGAACGTGCCGCGACCGCGCAAACGGCAGAATCTGGGCATCTACCGCCAGCAGCGTATCGGCCGTCGCCAGCTCATCATGCGCTGGCTGGCGCATCGCGGTGGCGCGCTCGATTTCCGCGAATTTGCGCTGGCCAACCCCGGGCAACCGTTCCCCGTGGCGGTGGCGCTTGGGGCCGATCCGGCCACCACCCTGGGCGCGGTGACCCCCGTGCCCGACACTCTGAGCGAATACCAGTTCGCCGGCCTGCTGCGCGGCTCGCGCACCGAGGTCGCCCGCGCGATCGGGCTGGACTTGCAGGTCCCGGCCACGGCCGAAATCGTGCTCGAGGGCCACCTGCCGGTAGCCGCGGCGGGATGGCGCGGCGAAAGCGAGACCGGCGTGCCGCTGATGGAGAAGAACGGTTACCTCCACGCCCTCGAAGGTCCGTTCGGCGACCACACCGGGTATTACAACGAGCAGGAGTGGTTTCCCGTGTTCGAGGTCGATCGGCTTACTCACCGCGAGCAGCCCATCTATCACTCCACCTACACCGGCAAGCCGCCTGACGAGCCGGCGGTGCTGGGCGTGGCGCTCAACGAGGTGTTTGTGCCGATCTTGCAGAAGCAGTACCCCGAGATCGTCGATTTCTATCTGCCGCCCGAGGGTTGCAGCTACCGCCTGGCGGTGGTGTCGATCCGCAAGGCCTATGCCGGGCATGCCAAGCGCGTGATGTTCGGCATCTGGGGCTTTCTGCGGCAGTTCCTCTACACCAAGTTCATCATCGTCACCGACGCCGACGTCAACATCCGCGACTGGAACGACGTGATCTGGGCCGTCACCACCCGGGTCGATCCGGTGCGCGACACCGTGCTGGTGGACAACACCCCCATCGACTACCTCGACTTTGCCTCGCCGCAAGCCGGACTCGGGGGCAAGATGGGCCTCGATGCCACCCACAAGGGGCCAGGCGAAACGCAACGCGAATGGGGCCGTGTCATCGTGCCCGATGCCCAGGCGGCAGCGCGCATGGAGCAGGTCATCGCCGAGTTGCTGAGACGCTGAAACCCTGGAAAAACAAGCACCTGGCGACCAAGACCCACAGGCCCTCGACCATCCCCCCACACGCCGCTCACCTTTGGTCTTGACGCTGCGGCGAGCGCGGGCGTAACTTTGAGTCGTCGGTGCAGTGCAGCTGCAGCGGCAAACAGACCGGGTGGAACCTGGACTGTTGCAAGACCCCCATCATGCATCCCTGCATGAGCTTGACAGGCGGCAGCAAACCCGACTGTCGGACCCCGGGCCGCACTCCACATGGTTTGCGGCCCGATTCGTTTTCAGATCTCGGCTTGCTGCAGCACTCAGTGCATGGCGCCGTGCATGCCCTGGCCCGGCATGGGCGCATCGGCCGCAATCTTGCCGCGCGGCTCGACCTTGAGCTGCAACTCCAGCGTGGCGCCGCCGGCAAACTTCACCGCGACAGGTACGGTGTCGCCGACGTTCAGCGGTTGCTTCAGATCCATGAGCATGAGGTGATAGCCCGAGCCCGGCTGCATGCGCAGAGTCTTGCCCGCAGGCAGCGGAATCGCGCCGACTTCGCGCATGCGCATGACGTTGTCTTCCATGCGCATGGTGTGCAGTTCCACATGACCGCAGGCGGGCGACGAGGCCGACACGATCTTGTCCTCGGTCTTGCCGTGGTTGACGATGGTGAGGAAGCCCCCTCCGTTGCGTGCCCCGGGGATGGATGGCAACGCTTGCGCCTGTGTAACCTCGATCTCGCCCGCGCGCTGCGCCAGGGCGGAGGCTGAAGCGGTCAGCAGCAGTGCGGCGGCCCCAGCCGTCAGCAGATGGCGCCAGGCCAGAACACGGTGTGTCATCAGAATCTCCTCGGGTTGGGTGGTGTGGTCTCGGCCGCGCAGGGGTGCCTGCTCCGTCCGCAGATGCGCCATCTGGGCGAAAATCGCCACAGAAAAGCCGTGCATTTTGTCAGCACTCGACAATGCGGCTGCCGCGGCAAATTGCCGCACTCCCCTGCCCAACCGCCATGCCTGCCTCCGCCCTGCCCTCTCTCCCTCAGCGCATCACCCTCGCCGGGGGTTGCTTCTGGTGCCTCGATGCCGCCTATCGACCGCTGCGCGGGGTGCTGCGAGTGGAATGCGGCTATAGCAACGGGCAGACGCTGCATCCCAGTTACCGCGAGGTCTGCACCGGCAACACCGGACACGCCGAGGTCATCCGGCTCGACTTCGACCCGGACGTGCTGCCGTTGGACACCGTGCTCGACGTGTTTTTCGCCATGCACGACCCCACCACCCTGAATCGCCAGGGCAATGACGTCGGCACCCAGTACCGCTCGGGGATCTATACCCACGACGCCGCACAACTGGCGGCCGTGCAGGCCTATGTGCGCCGCCTGCGCGAGCAAGGCACCTTCGCCGCCCCGCTGACCACCGAGATCGCGCCCGAAGCCAACTACAGTCCGGCCGAAGCCGACCACCAAGACTACTTCGCGCGCCATCCTTATCAGGGCTATTGCGCCGCGGTCATCGCCCCCAAGGTGGACAAGTTGCGCCGCAGTTACGCGGCGTTGCTGCGCCCGTCGGCATGAGCGCACCGCGCACGGCGGGAAGCCCGGGCGTCGGCTGGGCGGAGGGCGCCCGCATCGCCCTTGGTGCGCTGCTGGGCATCGCGCTGGTCGGTCTGGTCAGTCGGCTGATCGAGGGTGCGGCCGGCTGGCCGCAAGCCGCATGGCTGGTGGCGCCCATCGGCGCCAGCGCGGTCATCGTCTTCGCCCTGCCGAGCAGCCCGCTGGGGCGGCCGTGGTCGGTCATCGGCGGCAACACCCTGGGCGCGCTGTCGGGCATTGCCGCGGTCAGCTTCATCGGCACGCCTTGGCTGGCCGCAGGGGTCGGGGTTGGCGTGGCCATTGCGCTGATGCTGCAGGCGCGCTGCCTGCACCCTCCGGGCGGCGCCGCCGCGCTGCTGGCGGTGCTGACGCACACCACCGACTGGCGCTTCGCCTTCGCCCCCGTGGCGCTGAACTCGGCGCTGCTGGTGGCCAGTGCCCTGCTGTGGCATGCCGCCACGCGCCGACCGCACCCCGCGCCGCAGCCCGCCGCCGATGCCGTGCTGCCGAATGCCGACGAACTCTCCAGCGCCATCGACGCCGCCGTTGCCCGCTATGGCGAGGTCCTCGACATCGACCGCGACACCCTGCGCCGCCTGCTCGAAGACGCGCAGACCCAGGCCTACCACCAGCGGCTCGACAGCGTGCGCTGCGCCGACATCATGCAGCGCGATGTGCAGTTCGCCCGGCCCGATGAAAGCGTGGAGCAGGCGCAGCAGCGGCTGGAGGAGCATGGCATCAAGGCGCTACCGGTGATCGACCGGCATGGGCAGGTGATCGGCATCGTCACGGCGGCCGACCTGCGTTTGCATCCCGACGCGGCGCCCAGCGCCATGCGCGAATCGGCCACGCCGGTGGCGGCGCGCATGACGCGCCAAGTGCGCGTGGTGTCGGAGACACGGCACCTGGCCGAGCTGATTCCTCTCTTCGCCGGCAGCGGTCACCACCACATCCCGGTGATCGACGCCTCTGCACGGCTGGTGGGCATGATCACGCAGAGCGATGTCATGCGGGCGCTGCATCGACGGCCCGACGGGCCTAACGCAGGTCCTTGAGCAGGCTGTCGATCTGCGCCTCGGAGGGCACGCCGATCATCATGTCGGCCAGCCCGCTGCTGTTGCGCCACACCAGCACCGGCACGCCAAACAGCTTCTGGCTGTTGTAAAGCGCCAGATTCGCCGCCAGTTCGGCGCGAACCTTGGGGTTGATGGTCTGCGCCAGCTCGATGCCACCGCCGGGCTGGCCGTTGGCGGCGAAGTCGTAGTCGTTCTCGTTCTTGTAGAACGCCTGCAAGGGGTCGGGCGCCTGCAGAATGGCCGCGGCCTTGGGCAGACTGCTGGCGGTGAGCAGCCCCATGGGAACCCAGCGGAACTGCACGTCGGTCTTGCCCACGATGGGGCGCAATTTTTTATACAACTCGTGGCAGAACGGGCAGTTGGGGTCAAAAAAGATATAGAGCGCGCGCGGGCCCTTGCCCTCGGCGATGAAGGTCACTTTGCGGATGTTGTCGAGCACCCCCTGCGCCTGTCGGGCGCTTTGCCCCCAAGAGGCGGGCAGACTGCCGAGCAGGCCGACAGCCATCAGGGCTCGAAGGACGTGACGACGACGATGAGATAGGGGCGTTGGCATCTGGGTCTCCCTGTTGTGCTGGACTTGCGTGTCTTCTAATAATGCCGCATCGCCGCCGTGCTGGCACCTGCCCACCCTGCTCATGTCCATGACACTGACCCTCTGTGCCGCCCGCGCCGCCTGGGCGCAGCCCGACTTCCAGGCCGTGCTGCTGGCCGAACTGCAGCGCGAAGGCGCCTTGATGCAACCCTTGCAACGCGCCATGGCGCGCGGCAGCCATGCGCTCACCGACGATGTCGGCCTGATGGTGCTGCAGCGCAGCGAGAACGCCGACAGCCTGCGGGTGAAGGTCGGCCTGAGCTACTTCAGCATCGAGCCGGGCTGTGCCTGTGAGGCCGACCCGACCCCCATGAGCGAACTGCCGGAATACGCCGAGATGCTGGTGGAAATCCGCCGTGCCGACGGCGCCGCCACGCTGCAGCTGCTGGGCGATTGAGCCTCAGGGCGCGAGGCGCTGCCGCAGCCAGCGGCCGTCGGCTTGCAAGGTGTAGGCCAGGCGGTCGTGCAACCGCGACGGGCGGCCCTGCCAGAATTCCCAGGCATCAGGCGCCAAGCGATAGCCGCCCCAATGGGGCGGACGCGGCGGGCTGATGCCGTAACGCAGGCCGAACTCGGCGGCGCGTTTGAGCAGCACGCCGCGGCCTTCGATCGGCTCGCTCTGCGGCGAGGCCCAGGCGCCGATGCGCGACGCCAGCGGGCGGCTGGCGAAGTAGGCGTCGGATTCGGCCTCGCTGACTTTCTCCACCCGACCCTCGATGCGCACCACCCGTTCGAGTTCCACCCAATGGAACTGCAACGCGGCGTAGGGGTGAACCGCCAGTTCACGGCCCTTGCGGCTGTGGTAGTTAGTGTACCAGACGATGCCCCGGGCATCGACATGCTTGATCAGCACCACGCGGGTGGACGGCCTGCCGTTGTCGCCCACGGTGGCCACGGTCATGGCATTGGGCTCGGGCACCTGGGCGTCGATCGCCTGCTGCAACCAGTGCTCGAACTGCCGCAGCGGGTCGGCCTCGGCGTGGGCTTCGTCGAGTTCGGCACGGGTGTAATCCTTGCGCAAATCGGAAATGGAGGACATGCAGGGAGTATAGGGAGGCGTCAGCCCAGCCGCGGGTCAGCACTTTCATCGGCCAGGCGGCGGCGGATGTGACCAGAGTCACATTGTTGTATCAAAATTTTTCAATATTGCTTTCGATCAATATCTTCGAGGCCTGCCGTTCGCACAATTCCGTACCAATTTCCTCAACTATTGCCCCGCCATGAGCACGACACCGCATCCCCAAGCCGCCGGTTCGGCGCACGCCAGCAGCTGGCTGGCGCACTTCCCCATCACGATGTTCGCCACCGTCATGGGCACCACCGGCCTGGCCATCGCCTGGCACAAGTCGGCGCAGGTGCTGTCCATGCCCCACGGCGTGGGCATTGGCCTGAGCTACGCCGCGCTGGCCTTGTTCGTCTTGCTGCTGCTTGGCTATGCCGCCAAGGTGGCGCGCTACGCGGGCGAGTTCAAGGCGGAATTCAGCCACCCGGTGCGCATCAGCTTCTTCCCGGCCATTTCCATCAGCGCAATCCTGTTGTCCATCGCCTTCCTCCATGTGCTGCCCGGCTTGTCGCAAGCGCTGTGGTGGGGCGGGGTGGCGCTGCATCTGGTGTTCACCGTGGTCATCATGTCGTCCTGGATTCACCATTCGCACTACCAGATCCAGCATTCCACCCCGGCCTGGTTCATTCCGGTGGTGGGCAACATCCTGGTGCCGATTGCCGGCATGACCCATGGCTCGCCCGAAATCTCATGGTTCTTTTTCAGCATCGGCCTGGTGTTCTGGATTGTGCTGCTGACGGTGATGATGAACCGCTTTTTCTTCCACCCGCCGGTGCCGGCCAAGCTGCTGCCCACGCTGTTCATCCTGATCGCGCCGCCGGCCGTGGGTTTCCTCTCCTACCTGGCCTTGGACGGCGGCGTGGTCGACAACTTTGCCCGGATTCTGTTTTATGTGGCGCTGTTCACCACCTTCCTGCTGTTCTATCAACTGCCGCAATTCCGCAAGGTGCCGTTCTTCATGTCGTGGTGGGCCTACTCCTTCCCCATGGCGGCGATCACCATTGCCTCGCTCACCATGGGCAGCAAGATCGGCAGCGGTTTTCTCCTGGGCCTGGGTGGCGCGCTGCTGGCGTTGACCACTGCGCTCATCGCCCTGCTCGTGGTGCTCACGCTCAAGGCCATCGGCGACGGCAAGGTGTTCATTCCCGAATAACCCGCGCGGTCTCTGGCTTCGCAACCCGGCGCTGCCGGGTTTTTTTTCGGTCGCACCGCGGCTGTGCCGCGCGTCGTCGGGGTATGCGCGCTTTACACCCGGTCGGCGTCTGCCTAACCTGCAGCAAACTTGTGGGGAATGCCATGTCGAGCCGCACAGCCTTCGTCGCCGCAGCCAAACGTCAGCACGCGGCCCCGCCGAACCGGCGCCAGCTTCTGAGCTGGCTGGGCGCCCTGCCCCTGCTGGGTCTGGCTCCCCGGGGTTGGGCTGCAGCCTCGGCCTCCAGCGGACAGCCGTCGGGGCCGTCGTCCGACCTGTCATCCGATTGGGCGGCCGACCCCGACGCCGCGCGTGCAGCCGCGCTGCTTGCCACCATCGGCCAGGCCCACTGGGTGCAGGAAGGCACCGGGCCCCGAGTGGTGTATGTGTTCTTCGACCCC
This sequence comes from Pseudomonadota bacterium, assembly GCA_021818065.1. Classification (GTDB taxonomy): domain Bacteria; phylum Pseudomonadota; class Gammaproteobacteria; order Burkholderiales; family Burkholderiaceae_C; genus Thiomonas. Next base: position 3,517 of record JAKAFC010000078.1, on the reverse strand, counting down.
AACTGCCCGTTCTCGCACAAGCTCTATCTGGCCACGCGCAGCGAGGTCGGGCGCAATGGTCTGACGCTGCGCTGGATTCCGGTAGGCCAGTTGCAGAGCAGCAGCCCGGGCAAGGCCGCAGCCATTCTGAGCGCCCCCGACCCGCTGGCCGCGTTTCACCACAATGAAAACGATTGGGACTTCGGCGAGAGCCCCGACGGCGGCATCCGGCCACTGGCGCACCCCAGTGCCGCCGTGCAGCGTCAGCTCAAGGCCAATGCCGCGCTGATGCACCGTGCCGGGCTGCACAACTTTCCGGTCATGCTGTACCGCGCCGCCTCAGGCCGGGCGCATCTCATCATCGGCCTGCTGCCCGAGGACACCCTGCGCAGCGTGCTGCGTGGCGTGCGCTGAAGCCGCAACGGTGGCCTACCGGACGCTGGCGAGAATAGCCTTGAGTTGGTCGGCATCGGGCGGGCCGACCACCAGCATGGCCTGACCCTGCTTGTCGCGATACAGCATGGTGGGCACTCCCGGCGACCTGGTGGCGTCGAGCAGCGCATTGTTGGCATTGAGGATGGCACTGGTGGCAGGCAGCACCTGTGTGGCCGGGGCAATGCCGCCACCCTGGCCAGTGGGCCCCTTGCCGTAGTTCATCTCGTTCTCGCGCAGGGCGGTCAGCCGATCCTTGGCCTGCAGAATCGCGGCGCCCTTGGTGACGCTGCTGGGCGCCAGCACCGCCACGGGCACCCAGCGCACTTGCAGCCCGTTCTTGCCGGCCAGAGGACCGAGGGCCATGAACAACTCGTGGCAGTACGGGCAGTTGGCGTCGATGAAAATGTTGAGCACGCGGGGGCCCTTGCCCTGGGTGATCACCGTGGCCTTGCCCATCTCGGCCAGCATTTTGACGGCGTTCGGATTCTCCGTTTGCTGCGCCAGCACCTGCGGCACCCAGCCGATCAGGCTGGCGCCGACGATGGCGGCGCAGGTTGCGCGCAGCATGGCGCGGCGGCTGGTCGTTTGCATGATGGTCTCCCTCGTGTGTCGATGTGAATGCTCGGCAGTATGCCGCAGCACGCCCGCCACTGTCGTGGCTGCGGTTTCCCGCCCGGAAGCCTCAAAAGGTGTGCATGCATTCGGCGTGGCCGAGCAGCGCGCGTCAACGGTTGCAATCAAGGCGCCAAGCACAGCAGTGCCCGTCGGCACGGCGCGTACCAACACCGCCGATCGCAACGCCGAGTGGGGGCCTTGGAGTGCGATGAGAGGCCATGGCGGATTGGTTCACACCTTCTCAGCGCAGCAGCCCCGCGCCAGCGGCGATGCACACCACGGCGGCGATGCCACGACGAGAGGGGTGCTCGCCGAGAAACATCCAGGCCAGCAGCACCGCGAACAGCATGGCGGTCTCGCGCAGCGCGGCCACCTGTCCCACCGGGGCCACCGTCATGGCCCAGAGCGCCAAGGCATACGACACCAGACTGCTGGCTCCGCCCGCCATGCCGCGCAGCAGGAGCACGGCCGAACGCCCGCGCGTGACCGACTGCCCAGGCGCCGGTTGCAGCAGCGCACCCAGACCGCGACCACGCAACAGCCACCCCACCGTGGGCAGCGCCGTGAGCGGGTAGGTCCACAACGCATACGCCATGGGCGCGCCCGACAACCTCGCCCCCGCGGCATCGTTGAGGGTATAGGCCGCGATGACCACGGCATTGGCCAGGGCGTATCCCAGAGCTCCTTCTTCGCCCGGCAGGAGTCGTGCGCGCAGCAGCAAGACGCCGATCCCGACAGCGCCAACGCCGACCACGGCCAGCAGGTGCAGCGGCTCGCCGAACAGCCCAATGGCCGCCACCAGCACGAGCAAGGGCGCCACGCCGCGCATCAACGGGTAGCTCACCGCCACACGGGCCCGGGCGTAGGCCGCGGCCAGCAGGCCGAAGTAGGCCACATGCAAGATCGCCGTGAGCAGCAGGTGCGGCCAGGCCGCCGCCGCGGGCTGGCGGAGCAAGGGCAACACCAGCAGCGCCGCGACGCTGCCGCCAACGACCAGCCGCGCGGTGTCCATGCGCCGGTCTGCGCCCGAGCGGATCGCCACGTTCCAGCTGGCATGCAGCAGCGCGCCGACGAGCACGGCGACGTAGGCAAGGAACGGGATCTCAGGGTGCATCAGCGTGGCAGCCCCACTGCCCCGCGATTTGGCGCTCAGGCGGCGGGCTTGGCCTCGGCGTCAGCCGCATCGCCTGTCGCGCTGTCCGGCGCAGGCGCCTTGGCCGCGCCGGCCGACTCAGTCTTATTGGCCTTGCGCTGAAGCTTTTCCTGCTTTTTGCGCTCTTTGGCGAGTTCTTTCTGGCGTTTTTCGTAGGAGTAATTCGGCTTGGCCAAAGAAATGTCCTGGTGAGGAGGAGGGGCGGCGGCAAAGCCGGCAAAGGCAGGGCGCGGGCGAGCCGACATGCTACCCAACGACGGCGCCTGCTGGCACCGCGTCAGTCAGGGCAGGCAATCCGGTGCTGCGCCGCCAGGCGCATGATGCGCTCGATCTCGGCGTCGCGGATGCCGATGTCGCGCAGCGCCTGCGCGGTGCGCGCCACATAGTCGAAGGTGGTGCCGTAGCGGCCGCGGCAGGTGCGCAAGATGGCGAGAAGCTGTGCATCGTCGAGCGCGCCGGTGTAGCTCGGGCTGCTGGGGGCCAGGGTGAAGGCCAGCGCCTGCACCACCCCCTGCGGCGTGCGGGTGGAGAGCCAGCGCGGGTCGTACACGGCGCGGGGCATTTCGCGCTTCCACAGTTGACGCAACTCGCGCTCGGCCTGGGCCTGCGGCACGCGCAGCGCGATCCCGCTGCACGAGCCCCCGGCCATCAGCGCAAACACCAGCCCCGGTGCCGCCTCGGTGCCGCGGTTGATGCGCGACCACATGCGCAGGGTGCGGCGCCAGCCCCAGACGCGGGCGGGACGCACCTCGTCGTGCCGGACCTCGGGATTCCAGATCAGCGAGCCGTAGCCGAACACCCAGAGATCGCCTGGCGGGCGGCTCGCCAGCGTGGACTCCAGCATGTCCTGCGGGTCCCGCCCCGGAAACTGAGGCAGGCCGTGATCATCATCGGCGTCGGGCGTCATGCCAACATTGTGCAAAAAACGAGCCGCCTGGGTCGGTGGCCGTCACTTTGTCCGCAGGGCGGGTCGCGTTGGCTAGGCACAGGGTTAGCGCGGCAGTTCGGTGGAGCCCATCAGAAAGCGGTCGATCTCACGCGCCGCTTGACGGCCTTCGCGCTGAGCAGCCCGCTCAGCGGGCTGCGTTCGTTCATCCGCCCAACGGGCGGTCCGCGAAGGCCAGGCTCGGCATCAGCGCGGCAGCTCGGTCGCACCCATGAGGAAACGGTCGATCTCACGCGCCGCTTGACGGCCTTCGCGCTGAGCAGCCCGCCTGCCGGGCTGCGTTCGTTCATCCGCCCAACGGGCGATCCGCGAAGGCCAGGCTCGGCATCAGCGCGGCAGCTCGGTCGCACCCATAAGGAAACGGTCGATCTCGCGCGCAGCTTGGCGGC
>JAKAFC010000248.1 GCA_021818065.1 Pseudomonadota bacterium | reverse complement strand
AAGGGGAAAGGACCGCCCAAGAACGCTCAGGAATGCGCGTTGCCTGAAAATCCACAGCTTTTTGTTTTGATTCATTTTTTGGCCTGCCCGGAGGGAATCGAACCCCCGACCCACAGCTTAGAAGGCTGTTGCTCTATCCAACTGAGCTACGGGCAGCCAGCGGCTTTCGCCGGGTTTCCGGCGCGGTGAAGTGTAGTGGCCGCAGGCGCTCGGATTGCCCCGCGCGCCTGGAAACGTGGCCTCAGGCCTGCGCTTTTGCGGTGTAGCCGGCCTGGGTCACGGCGTCGATCAGGGCTTGCGCCGGTGCGTTCCCGTCGACCACGGCCTTGCCCTGCGCGAGGTCGACCTGGGCGTTTTGCACGCCGGGTACGGCTTGCAATGCCTTGGAAACTGCGGCAACGCAGTGCTGACAGGTCATGCCGGTGACGCTGAGCGTGGTGGTTTGCATGGTGGGGTTCCTTTCCGAGACGGATTGAGGGAGAAAAGCCGGGCCGCCCTTGGCGCCGTCGTGGCGAGGGGACGCCGCCGCATCGGGACTTTGCCACGGCTGCAGACGTTTCAGGCGCATGCTGTTGCCCAGCACGAAAATCGATGACAGCCCCATGGCCACGCCGGCCAGCATGGGATTGAGATGCACGCCCCACGGCGCGCCGAGCCCGGCGGCCACGGGAATCAGCAGAACGTTGTAGGCAAAAGCCCAGAACAGGTTGCCGCGGATGGTGGACATGGTGCGCCGCGCGGCGCGCAGTGCGGTGAGCACGCCGGGCAGTTCGCCGCGCGTGAGCGTGACGTCGGCGGCCTCGATGGCGATGTCGGTGCCGCTGGCCAGGGCCATGCCGACGTCGGCCTGCGCCAGCGCCGGAGCGTCGTTGATGCCGTCGCCCGCGAACAGCACGCGCCGGCCCTGGGCCTGCAGCGTCTTCACGACCTCGGCCTTGCCCTGGGGCAGAACCTCGGCGTGCACGGTGGCAATGCCGAGCTGCCGCGCCACGGCCTGGGCGGTGCGCGCGGCGTCGCCGGTCACGAGTTCCACGCCCAAACCCAGGCCCTGGAGCGCCGCGATCATGGCCGCGGCATCCGGTTTGATGGGGTCGGAAATACCCAGTACACCGGCGACTTGCGCATCACGCATGACATACACCGCGGTCTGGCCTTCGCCTTGCATGCGCTCGGCCTGCGCTGCGGCCTGCCCGGGGTCGATGCCCTGCTGCACGACATAGCGCAAGGCGCCGACATGCACGACGCTCCCGTCCACCACCGCCTGCGCACCGTAGCCGGTCGCGGAAGCGAACTGGCTTGCGGCCGATTGGTCCAGCCCACGCTCGCGTGCCGCCTGCAGCACGGCGTGGGCCAGCGGATGTTCAGAGCCCGCTTCCACGGCGGCGGCCCAGCGCAGCACATCGTGCGCGGTGAAACCGGGCGCGGGCCAGATCGTGGTCAGCGCGGGGCGGCCGCGCGTCACGGTGCCGGTCTTGTCGAGCAGCACGGTGTCCACATGCGACAGCGCCTCCAGCGCCTCCCCCTTGCGGAACAGCACGCCGAGTTCGGCCGCGCGTCCGGTGCCGACCATGATGGCGGCCGGGGTGGCCAGGCCCATCGCGCAAGGGCAGGCCACCACCAGCACGGCCACAGCGGCGAGCAAGGCGTGGCTGATGGCGGGCGGTGGGCCGATCCATAGCCAGACCATGAAACTGAGCGCGGCGATCGCCAGCACCGCCGGCGTGAAGACGCGCACCACGCGGTCGGCCAAACCCTGGATCGGCAGTTTGCCGCCCTGCGCCTGCTCCACGAGCCGGATGATCTGCGCCAGCATGGTGCCCTGCCCCACCGAGGTGGCCTCCACCACCAGCAGGCCCTGCTGGTTCACCGTGCCCGCGCGCACCTTGTCGCCGCTGCGCTTGGCCACCGGCACCGGCTCGCCGCTGAGCATGGCTTCGTCCACATAGGAGCTTCCCTCGACCACGCTGCCGTCCACCGGCAAGCGCTCGCCGGGCCGCACCACGACCCGATCCCCCAGGCGCACGTCCACGATGGGCACGGTGATCTCGGCGCCGTCGCGCTGCACCCGTGCATCCTTGGCCTGCAGCTTCACCAAGGCGCGGATGGCGCCCGCCGTGCGACCTTTGGCCAACTCCTCCAGATATTTGCCGAACAGCACGGCGGCGACCACCACGGCCGCGGAATCGAAATACACATGTCGTGCATCCGGCGGCAGCATGCCCGGCACGAGCAGCACCACCATGCCGAACAGCCAGGCCGCGCCCGCGCCGGTGGCCACGAGTGAATTCATGTCGGGCGACCCATGCCGGTACGCGGCCCAGCCCGGGCGGAAGAAGCGCCGGCCCGGGCCGAACAGCACGACGCTGGTACACAACGCCTGGACCCAGTCCCAGAAGCGCGGCACGGCAGCGGGTGCCACGGCGTCCAGCCAATGCCCAAAAGCTGGCCACACCATGCCGCCCATCGACAGCACCATCACCGGCACGGCCAGGCCCACGGCCAGCAGCACGTCGCGGCGCATGGCCTGCAATTGGCGACGCTTGTGCTCGGCCTGGTCGGCCTCCAGCGCGGCGGCGTCGCCCTGCGGCAAGGTGGCGCCATAGCCCGCATCCGCCACGGCCTGGATCAGCGCCTGCGGCTGCACGCTGGCCGGGATGTAGCGCACGCTAGCGCGCTCGGTGGCAAGGTTCACGCTGGCATCGA
>JAKAFC010000077.1 GCA_021818065.1 Pseudomonadota bacterium | reverse complement strand
CCACTCGCGCTGCGACAGCGCCACCGGCTCGCCGTCGAGCAGGGCTTCGTGCGTGGCCGGATTCAGGCTGATGCGGCCGTAGCTGAACAGCGGCTCGGCGCGGCCGGCGGCGCGGCGCAGCAGGGCGCGGATGCGCGCGGCGAGTTCGTCCAGGTCGTAGGGCTTGAGCACATAGTCGTCGGCGCCGGCGTCCAGCCCGGCGATGCGCGCGGACACGGCGTCGCGCGCGGTGGCGATGAGCACGGGCGTGGCCTCGCGCCGCGCACGCAGCGCCTTGAGCACGGCGATGCCGTCCATCTTGGGCAGGCCCAGATCGAGCAGCACCAGGTCGTACCGCTCGGTGCGCAGGGCCGAGTCGGCCAGCGCGCCATCGCGCACCCAGTCCACCGCGTAGCCTTCGCCACGCAGGGCGTCGAGCACGCTCTCGCCGATCATCAAATCGTCTTCAACCAGAAGCAGGCGCATGGGTGGATTGCAAACGGAGACCATGCGCACTTTAGCCGTTGGCGCTTAGACTGCGCTGAAGGCATCGCCGCAACAAGCCCGGCCAAGACCGGTCTCCATCCGTTCACCACACTCCACCCATGCACCCCACCGCACAACACACCTCGGGGCGGCTGCCCCGCACCGTCTGGATTCTCGGTTTTGTCAGCCTGTTCATGGACATGTCGTCCGAACTGGTGCATGCGCTGCTGCCGGTGTACATGACCACGGTGCTGGGGCTGAGCGTGCTCAGCGTCGGCGTGGTCGAGGGCATTGCCGAAGCCACGGCGTCCATGCTCAAGGTGGTGTCCGGGGTGTGGTCGGACCGCATCGGCTCGCGCAAGTGGCTGGCGGTGACCGGCTATGGCCTGTCGGCGCTGACCAAGCCGCTGTTTCCGCTGGCTTCGGGCGCGGGCGAGGTGATTGCCGCGCGCTTCATCGACCGCATCGGCAAAGGCATTCGCGGCGCGCCGCGCGACGCGCTGGTGGCCGACGCCACACCGCTGGCGCTGCGCAACGCTGCCTATGGCCTGCGGCAGAGCCTCGATACCGTGGGCGCGGTGCTCGGTCCGCTGGCGGCCATCGGCCTGCTGGCGCTGTACGCCGACAACCTGCGTCTGGTGCTGTGGTTTGCCGTCATCCCGGCGCTCATCGCCGTGGCCATTCTGGCGTTCGGTGTGCGCGAGCCGCAGCGCGACGCCCAGGCTCACGCCGCGGCGCGGGCTGGCAAGAAGGGCATCACTTGGTCGGCGGCACGGCAGCTTCCCAAGGCCTACTGGCAAGTGGTGGGGCTGGCCGCGCTGTTCACCGTGGCGCGGCTGACCGAGGCCTTTCTGGTGCTGCGCGGCGACCAGATCGGCGTGTCGGTGGTGTGGATCGCCATGGTCACGCTGGTGATGTCGCTGACCTACGCCCTGTCGGCCTACCCCGTGGGGCTGCTGGCGGCGCGTTGGGGCCGCAAGCGGCTGTTCGGCCTCGGGCTGGCGGTGCTGGCGGCCTCCATGCTGCTGCTCGGCGGGCTACTGCCGCTCGGGCTGGCGGGCTTCTGGGCCGGCGTGGCGCTGTGGGGCCTGCATATGGGGCTGACGCAAGGCTTGCTGTCGGCCGCGGTGGCGGAAGCCGCGCCGCACGCCTTGCGCGGCACGGCGTTTGGGTTCTATCACTTGGTCATCGGGCTGATGCAGTTGCTCGCCGCCATCGGCGCGGGCTGGCTGTGGCAGAGCATCGGTTCCGATCGGCTGTTTACCCTGGCTGCCCTGCTCGCGCTGCTCTGTCTGCCGGCGCTTTGGCTCTGGCTGCACGAACATCCGGGCAAACTGGCCACGCACTGAAAAGGAGACGATATGACAACGACACACGCCATCGGTTTTGACCAATTTGGCGGTCCCGAGGTGCTGCAATGGCGCAGCATCGACCTGCCAGCCCCCGGGCCCGGCCAAGTGATGGTGCGGCAGGAGGCCGTGGGCCTGAACTTCATCGACGTCTATCACCGCACCGGCCTGTATCCGCAGCCGCTGCCGGGCAGCCTGGGCGGCGAAGCGGCCGGGGTGGTCGAGGCGGCGGGGCCGGGGGTGACAGGCTTCGCCGTGGGCGACCGCGTGGGTTATTGCACCGGCACGCCCGGCGCCTACGCACAGCGGCGCATCGTGCCAGTGGCGCCCCTCATCAAATTGCCCGACGACATCGCCTTCGAGGTGGCCGCCGCCAGCATGCTCAAGGGCTTGACGGCGTATTACCTGCTGCACCGCACCCGCCCGCTGCAGGCGGGTGACGTGGCGCTGTTTCATGCCGCGGCCGGTGGGGTGGGGCTCATCGCCGGGCAGATGGCGCGGGCCATGGGCGCCGTGCTCATCGGCACGGCCGGGTCGGCGTCCAAGTGTGCGCTGGCGCTGGAGAACGGCTACGCCCATGCCATCGACTATGTCCACGACGATTTTGTCGCCCGCGTCAAAGACCTCACCGCAGGGCGCGGCGTGCCCGTGGTCTACGACTCCATCGGCCGCGACACCTGGGAGCGTTCGCTCGCCTGTCTGCAACCCTTCGGCCTGATGGTGAGCTTCGGCAACGCCTCGGGCCCGGTGCCGCCGTTCAAGATCACCGATCTGGCCGCAGCCGGTTCGCTCTACGTCACCCGCCCCACGCTGGGCACGCACATGGCCGACCCGGTGGTCAAGCAGCAGATGGCCGATGCGCTGTTCGCCCTCATCCGCAGCGGCGCGGTGCACGTTCACATCAACCAGCGCTACGCCCTGGCCGACGCCGCCCAGGCGCACCGCGATCTTGAAGCCCGCAAGACCATCGGCTCGACCGTGCTGCTGCCCTGATGGGAGTGGCGCTGCGCGCCGCCTGCGACACATTGCCGCAGCGCGGGGCAATGCGGAGCCGGGGAAGTCGCCTCGCTTCCTAGAATGGCGGCATGCCCTTGACGTTTCGCCTTCCGCACCCGCCCCAGGGCGGGCGCGGCGCCTTTGTTCCCCTGCCCGTCGTCACCCTGCACCGCCTGCTGGCGGCGCGGGTGGTGCTGCTGCTGGCCGAGCTGGCCATCATGCCCTGGGCGCATCATGCCCTGGACATCACCTGGCCGGTGTATCACGTGCTGGCGCTGATCGCGCTGCAAGCCGGGCTGGGGGTGCTGCTGTGGCGGCAGAGCCGCAGCGCGCGCGGCCTGGGCGTCAACGGCGGCTTCCTCCACCTGCTGGCCGACGCCCTCATCCTCGCTCTGCTGGTGTATTGGAGCGGCGGCGAAGTCAACCCCATCATTTCCCTGCTGCTGGTGCCGCTGGTGCTGTGCGCGGTGGCGTTTCCGTGGGTCTATGGCTGGGCCATGACGGCGGTGGTCATCCTGCTGTATTCGCTGCTGGCCTTCTTTCCGGCACCGCAGGCCCAGGCCTGCGGCGCGGGCACGGGCGCGCTCGACCAGCACCTCATGGGCATGTGGGGCAATTTTCTCGTCACCGCCCTCATCGTGGCTGCCGTGGTGGCGCGCCTGGCGGCGGCGTTGCGCGAGCGCGAAGTGGAGCTGGCCCGCAGCCGAGAAGCCGGGCTGCGCGACCAGCATCTGTTCGCCCTGGGCATGCAGGCGGCCGCCGCCGCGCATGAGTTGGCCACTCCGGTGGCGACGCTGGCGATGACGGTGGACGATCTGCAGGCCGATTACGCCGGCGACGACGAACTCGGCCCGGCGCTGCAGCGCATGCAGGCACAAGTGGCGCAGATTCGCGGTGTGCTCGGCCACATCACCGCAGCTGCCGGTGCGGCGCGCGAGCGCAACGGCCAGATGGAAAGCCTGGCGCACTGGCTGGAGCAGACGCTGGAGCACTGGCATCTGATGCGGCCGCAATCGCAGGCCTCGCTGCGGCTGCGTGACAGCACCGACATGCCCGCGCTGCGGGTGGACGCCGGGCTCAACGCCGCCTTGGTCAGTCTGCTCAACAATGCCGCCGACGCCAGCCCCGATCAGGTCGCCGTCGAGGCCGACTGGGACCCGACACTGCTGCGGGTGAGCGTGCTCGACCGCGGCCCCGGGTTGTCGGATGAACGCCTCGCCCGCGCTGGCTACGACTTTGTCAGCACCAAGGGCGAGACCCGAGGCCTGGGTCTGGCTCTGGCCCGCGCCGGGATCGAACGTCTGGGTGGCAGCTTGCAGGTCAGCCGACGCGACGGCGGCGGCCTGCGCGCCACGCTGCAATGGCCGCGCGCACCCCAACCTTCCTGAACTGCCCACCATGAACCTTCTGCTGGTCGAAGACGACGCCGCGCTGGCCGCAGCCACGCGCAATTCCATGGAACGCCGCGGCATCAGCGTGTGGCATGCCGACAGCGCCTCCGCGGCGCGTGCGCTCATCGGCACCGCTGCGTTCGACGCCGCCGTGCTCGATCTGCGCCTGCCCGGCGACAGCGGGCTCACGCTCATCGCCCCGCTACGCGCGGCCTACCCCGACATGCGCATCCTGCTGCTCACCGGCTACGCCAGCATCGCCACCGCGGTGGATGCCATCAAGCTCGGCGCCACGCAGTATCTGCCCAAGCCAGCCACCGTGGGCGAGATCCTGGCCGCGCTGCAGCAGGACGACCCGGAGGCCGATCGCCCCGTGGCCGCCAACCCGCTGCCGGTGGAGCGGCTGGAGTGGGAACACATTCAGAAGGTGCTGGCCGAGCACGACGGCAACATTTCCGCCACCGCCCGCGCCCTGCAGATGCACCGCCGTACCCTGCAGCGCAAGCTGCTCAAGCATCCGGTGCGCGAAACTCCCAGCGACGACTGAACCCGCTGCGGCGTCACACCGGGCGTTGCGGCGCGCTGCGAATGGTTTGCCGCTGCGTGCCGAGCTGCGGGCTGCCCAGGGTGACCACGTCGCCGGGTTGCAGGTAGCGCGGCGGCTTGCGTCCCATGCCCACGCCCGGCGGTGTGCCGGTGGCGATGAGGTCGCCCGGCCGCAGGGTCATGTAGCGGCTGAGATAGGCGACGAGGTAGGCCACGCCGAAAATCATGTCACGCGTGTTGCCGGTCTGCATGCGCTCGCCGTTGACTTCGAGCCAGAGGTCGATGTCCTGCGGGTCGGCAATGGCATCGCGGGTCACCAGCCAGGGGCCGACCGGGCCGAACGTGTCGCAGCCCTTGCCCAACCCCCACTGGCTGCCGAGTTCGAGCTGGTAAGCGCGCTCCGAAACGTCGTTGACCAGGCAGTAGCCAGCAACGTGCTTGAGCGCATCGGCCTCGCGCACGAAACGCGCCTCGCGGCCGATGACCACCCCGAGTTCGACTTCCCAATCCAGCTTGTGCGTCCCCGGCGGGCGCAGCACGGCGTCGTTCGGGCCGCTCAGGCAGGTGGTCCATTTGTTGAACACGATGGGCGAGGTGGGGATGGCCATGTGTGCTTCGTTGGCATGGTCGCGGTAGTTCAGGCCGATGGCGATGAACTTGCTGATACCGACGAACGGCACCCCCAGCCGCGGCCGGCCCGGCACCAGCGGCAGCTGCTCGGGGTCGAGCTGACGCAGGGCTCGCTGCCCCGTGGGGCCGAAGACGCTGGCGTCGATGTCGCGCACCTGGGCGCTCAGGCTGCGCAGCCGGCCCTGGGCATCGATCAGGCCGGGCTGCTCCAGGCCGGCGCGGCCATAACGGACGAACTTCATCGGGGTCTCCTCGGTCGTGCTGCTTCAGCGGCGTTGATATTGGGTGCGGCCGAACAACTGCTCGCGCGCGGTGGCGTCCATCTCGGGCGGACGCACATCGGCCAGCACCTTGATGCCGCGCTGCACCGCGGGCCGCGCGGCGATGGTGTCGAACCAGCGCTTGGCGTGCGGGAATTCGGCCCAAGCGATGCCCTGGTTGGCGGCGCTGCGGCACCAGGGAAAGGTGGCGATGTCGGCGATGGTGTAGTCAGGCCCGGCGAGGTAGGTCTGCGCCGCCAGCCGCCGGTCGAGCACGCCATAGAGCCGGTGGGCCTCGTTGGTGTAGCGTTCGATGGCATAGGCGATGGGTTCGGGGGCGTACTGGCGGAAGTGGTGCGCCTGGCCGAGCATGGGGCCGATGCTGCCCATCTGCCACATCAGCCATTCCAGCGTGGCAATGCGTCCGCGCGCCCCCGTGCCGAGGAAGCGGCCGGTCTTCTCGGCCAGGTAGAGCAGGATGGCGCCCGATTCGAACACGCTGATGGGCTGGCCGTCGGGCCCGTCGGCATCGACCAGAGCGGGGATTTTGTTGTTCGGGCTGATGGCGAGGAAGTCGGGGGCGAACTGCTCACCGCGGCCGATGTTCACCCCATGCACGCGGTAGGGCAGACCGAGTTCTTCGAGCAGGATGTGGATTTTGTGGCCGTTGGGCGTGGCCCAGGAGTAGAGGTCGATCATGGTGTGCGGGCGGCGCATGCCCCGATGCGGGCGGCCGGCGTGTTGACGGATCGCTGCATTGTGCGGCCATTGCCGCGCGGCTGCAGCGCGGCGTGCAGGCGCAGCCGTCGCGGTCAGATGTCCCGGAGGCCCTAGCGCAGCAGCTCGCCCTGGGCGATCTGCGCGTGCAGCGCTTCGGCGGGGGGCGCGAGTTGCTGCATCAGCCGCACCTGCGCCGTCAGTCCGGCCAGGGGCAGGTCGTCGCTGAAGGCGTCGGCCTCGTGTGCCACGGCGCTCCAGTGCACGATCTCGGCTGCCAGCGGCAGGGCCAGGCTTTGCAGCATGGCGAGCTCCTGCGGCGGCAGGTCGCCGTCGCTCTGGTCGAGCTGCCAGGCGCTGCGCCGCGCCAGCATGCGGGTGGTGTCCAGCCCGGTGCGGGCACGGGCGATGCGCTGCTGCCACACCGGATGATGCACCGCGAGTTGGCCACCGGCCTGCCGGGTCTGCAGACGGCGCACCAGCAGTTCGAGCGCGCGCTCGCCCGCACCCAGACACCACAGGGCGTCGTGCAGGCCGACGATGCGCTGCCGCGCCTGCAGCATCTCCAGGCCTTGACCGATCTCGCCAACGAGTTGGCGGGCGCTAACGCGGGCCTGATCGAACCGCACCTCGGCCAGCACCGAGGGCGCCGTGCCCCAGCCATGCAACTGGCGCCCGACCTGCACGCCGGCCGTGTTGAGCGGCACCAGCAGCACGCTGAACTGGCGGTGCAGCGGCGCCAGAGGGTCGGTGCGGCACAGCACCAGCAGACTGGCGGTGCGCGGATCGAGCACGCCCTGCACCCAGGTCTTGTGGCCGTCGAGCACCCAGTGGTCGCCGTCGCGGCTGGCGCGGGTCTGCAACGAATCGGGCTGGTGCAGCGCGGCGTCGGGTTCGGCCGCGGCCCAGGCACTGCGGGTCTCGGCGCGCAGCAGCGGGTCGAGCCAGGCGTCTTTCAGCGCTTCGCTGCCGTAGCTGTCGAGCAGCTGCATGTTGCCGGCGTCGGGCTGGGCGCTGTTGAACACCTCGGCGGCCCAGGCGATGCGCCCCATGGCCTCCATCATGGGCGCGTATTCCCAATGGCTCAGCCCTTGGCTGGCCCGGGTGGAGGCGGGCAGAAACAGGTTCCACAGCCCGGCGAGCTGCGCCTTCTGCCGCATGGGGGCGAGCAGGGCTGCCGAGGCGCCAGGCTGCGCCGCGGCGTTGCGCATGCCGGCGTTGACGGCACCCTCCTGCGGCTGCACCACGGTGTGCAGGAAGCGGTGCAGGCGGGTTTGCAGCGTGCTCACACGCGGGGAAGGGGAGGTCTCCATGGGCTGACGGCCTAGCGGGGTCAGGGGCGGCGGGCCGGGCGTTGCAACTGCTGGCTCAGATGCGCGTGCAGCGGGTCGGCCTGCCAGGCAGATGGCGGCAAGCCTTTGCGTGCGCCGTCGGCCGACAGCGGCACGGCCTCGACGAGTTGCAGCGCGGTCTGCAGACTGGTGCCGGGCGGGCACAGGCGGTTGACCACGCCGAGCTGATGCAGCCGGGGCGCGCGCAACCCCATGCCGGGCAGGGCCGCTTCGTTGCAGGCGGGGCGCGGCAGCAGTTGCGCCGCCAGCCACTGCGCACCGCCGACATCCAGCCCGGGGCAGAGCGGGTCGATCAGGTGCAGTTGGGCGTCGTCGGCGGCGACGAGCAGGTCGCACGCCAGCGCCAGGGCCGCGCCGGCGCCGCGCGCCTGGCCTTCCATGGCGCCCACCACCAGTGGCTCGCAGTCGCGCAGCGCCAGAATGCAATCGTGCAGCGGCTCGAGGGCGTCGATAGCGTGCAGGCCGCGGCAGAACTGGCCGGTATCGCCCACCAGCACCACGGCGCGGATGTCGCGGTCGCGCTGCGCCGTGGTCAAGGCTTCGAGCACGGCGGCGCACAGGGCGGCCGTCAGGGCGTTGCGGGTTTCCGGATGGTGCAGGCGCAGCACGAGGCTGTCGCCCTGGCGTTCGGCTCGGAGTTCGGCGCTCATGCGATGCGATGGCTCAGGACGGGGGTGCGAGTGTGCGCATCATAGGCAGACGCGCCTGCGAGTCCGGCATGGTGTGGGGTGATTCCGACACAAAAAAGACCATTTGTTAAATTTTTCACGCAGGGTTTTGCTGGTGGGTGCGCAGCGGCAAACGCCCGAAAAGGGGCGTGATACATTGCCTGTCAACGTTTTGAAACAATGGCTTGTTTTTCCTGTCTTTTTCGCTGCGATGCCCCCTGTTTCCTGTCAGATCAACCTGGACCGCCGATGGTGCCAGTGGCTTTTCGCCATCGCGCCCAAGGTCGCGGCGGCCATGGGGCTGTGGACGCTGCTGGCGCTGCCGGCGCAGGCGCTGATGATCGGCGCGCCGCAGAGCCGGGCCGAGCTGGGGCGCACGCTGCAGATGCAGATTCCGGTGCAGCTCGATCGGCAGGAGGAACTGCCCCTGGCGTGCGTGCAGGCGCAGGCCCAGTCGGGCGAATTCGGTGGCGGGGTGGGGCCGCTGGTCATCAGTGCCAAGCCCGCAGCGGATGGATTGATGGTGTCGCTGCGCAGCCAGCAGCCGCTGCGCGAACCCGTGGTCATCGTGCGTCTGCATCTGGCCTGCCAGTACCAGCGCACGCAGATCTACACCCTGCTGGTCGACCCGCCCGCGCCCGAACTGCCCATGACCTCGGGCAGCGCCGTTGGGGTGCCAGCCGCAGCGGTGCCGCCCAAGCCGACGTCGACGGCCGTGGCGGCGGTGCCAACGCAGGCCGACACCATGCCGACACCCGCGGCCCACTCCGCGCCCGTGTCCAAGGCTGCCGCGGTGCCACGGACCGTTCCGGCGCACGCCAGCCCGCCATCCGCCTCCCATCGTCCCGCGGCGCCTACGGCCCAGCAGCAGCATGGCCAGCACCCGGCCGCACGGCCCGAGGCGCCGCGCGCGGTGGCCCAGAGCCGTCTCGAACTCGATGACCCGGGTGCGGCCGATTGGTCAGCGTCGCCGCAGTTGCGTCTGGCCGTGGCCCTGCCCGCCACGCTGCCCAGTCTCAGCCCGGAACAGCGCAGCCAGCTCAACCAATTGCGTCAGCTCATCATGGACGCCACCGCCGCCCCCGGTCAGGCCCAGCCCACGCTGCAGCAGATCGATGCGCTGCAGGCGCGCGCCACGGTGCTGCAGCGCCAGTTCGAGCAGGCGTCGCAGCAGTTGCAGCGTTCGCAGGCCGAGCTGGCGCGGGTGCGGGCGCAGAGCTATGCGCCCAGCGTGGTGTACGCCCTGATCGCCGGAATCATTTTGTTGGCGGCGCTGAGTTTCTGGTTGTGGCGCCGCGGCGCCGATCCAGGCTTGTCGCTGAGTCCGTTCGAGCCGGCCTCGGTGCGTGGCACTCATGCCGCCGAGGCGGCGTCATCGGCGGCTGAGCAGGATGGCACCACCCCCGCGGCAGTGCTGTCGGTGCAGGCCAGCACCATTCAGCCGCCGGTGATGCCGTTCGGCTTGCCGCCGCTGGTCGACGGGCGGCCAGTGCAGCCCGAGATTGATGCGCCGTCGCCGCTCGACCCCTTGCCGCCGCAATCCTGGGGCCATTCCGGCTTCGATTGGGACTCGCGCTTCATGCAGCCCCTGAGCCAGGACAAGCAGGTGCACGTCGATGAGCTGATGGATGCGGGCCATCTGGCCGAATACTTCATCGAGATGGGCGACGACGACCGCGCCATGGCGCTGCTGGAAAAATCGCTCGATGACAGCGCCAGCGACAGCTTCGCGCTGCCCTATCTGTTGCTGTTCGAGCTGTACCGCAAGCACGGCCGGAAAAAGGAGTTCGAGGCGCTCTACACCCGTTTCGAACGCCGCTTCAATGTCGCGGTGCCGCCCTGGGGCGACCCAGGGGCCACGCAGGCCTCGGCGCAGGGCCGCGATCTGCTGGACTACGACCGGGCGATGAAGCTCATCACCATGACCTGGGGCGAGCCGCAGATCGTCACCGTGCTCGAGCGCATGCTGCTCGACGATCCACACCAGCATCGCATGGGCTTCGATCTGGCCGCCTACCGCGATTTGCTGACGCTCTATGCCGTGGCGCGCGATCTGTTCCCCGACGTCGTGCCGACGCAGACGCAGGTCGAGCATGTTGAACTGTCCACGCAGCCCACGCTGAACCTGGATTTCGAGTTGCCGCTGGACATCGCGCCCGAGGTCAAGGCGGCACCAGCCACCGGCGCGTCGGAATTCAAGCTGGTGCCGCGCAACGACGCCGAGGGCAACGCCGCCTGAGGGGTCAGGACCTGCTCGGGCGACGAATGCGCCCGCGTCGGGCCGACGCGACGTTACTTGGCGTTGTGCCCGCCCAGCAGCGCGGCGATCTTGCGCCGCGGGCGGATGCTCGGCGACACGCTGCGCTGCCCAGCGCTGCTGGCGGGTGTGGCGGGTTCCCAGGCGGGTTGCGCATTGGGGTCGGCCTCGTAGGGCTTGTCGAACCACGGGTCGTGGCGCGAGGATCGTCCCGGTCGTGCGGCCAGCGGTGTGCCCGGCAGGTCGGCCGCCCCGCTGCGCGGCGTCAGCCGCGGGCTGCGTGGCTCACGCAGCGGTTCGGCATCGCGCCGCGGACGCGCGCTGCGGTCCAGGCTGATGCTCAGCTTGTCGAACTGGCGCTTGATGAGTTTTTCGATGTCGGCCAGCGCGCGGGCGTCGCGTGCCGTCGCCAGGGTGATCGCCAGGCCGGAGGCGCCGGCGCGGCCGGTGCGGCCGATGCGGTGCACATAGTCCTCGGCGCTGAATGGCACGTCGTAGTTCACCACACCGGGCAGTTCGGCGATATCCAGGCCGCGTGCAGCGACGTCGGTGGCCACCAGCGCCTGGATCTCGCCGCGCTTGAAGGCGTCGAGCGTGGTCAGGCGCTCGGCCTGCGACTTATCGCCGTGCATGGCGGCGGCCTTGATGCCGTCGCGCTCCAGCGCCCGCGTGAGGCGGCCTGCGCCGAGTCGGCTGTTGACGAAGACGATGACCTGCGGCAGCGGGTTGTCGCGCAGCAGTTGCACCAGCGCGACGCGCTTGTCGTCCTCGTCCACCTGATACACCCGCTGTTCCACCGTGGTGGCCGTGGCGTTGGGCCGGGCCACCTCGACCAGCAGCGGGTTTTGCAGGTAGCTCTGCGCCAGACGCTTGATTTCCGGGGAGAACGTGGCGGAGAACAGCAGCGTGGTGCGCTGCCTGGGCAGGTAGCCGAGGATGCGTTGCAGGTCGGGCAGGAAGCCGATGTCGAGCATGCGGTCGGCCTCGTCGAGCACGACGAACTGCACCTGACTGAGGTTGACCGTCTTGGCTTCGAGATGGTCGAGCAGGCGGCCGGGGGTGGCCACCAGCAGTTCCACGCCCTTGCGCAGTTCGTCCTTCTGCGGGTTCATGTCCATGCCGCCGAACACGCAGGCGCAGCGCAGCGGCGTGTGCTTGGCGTAGGCCTTGAGGTTGGTGTAGACCTGATCGGCGAGTTCGCGCGTGGGGGCGAGCATCAACGCGCGCACCGGGTGCCGCGCGGGCGACACGCTGGTGCTGGCCAACGGCAGCAACTGCTGCAGAATGGGCAGGGAGAACGCTGCGGTCTTGCCGGTGCCGGTCTGCGCCGCGCCCATGATGTCGCGGCCATCGAGCAGCAACGGAATGGCCTTGGCCTGGATGGGGGTGAGCTTCTCGTAGCCCATCTCGCTGACGGCGCGCAGGATGCGGGGGTCAAGGGCGAGTTCGGCAAAGCGCTCAGGCAGGGCGGTGGTGTCGGTCGGGGTTGTGGTGGAGTTCATCCGGGCGATGGGTGCTGGCGGCGGTAGAGAATGGGCGCCGGACATCAGGGGAAACCGGCTCGGGCGTTGGGGCTGTCAACGGGCGCGGGCAGCGAGGCCTGCGCAGAGTTCCGCCAACCGATTTGCAGGGTCATGGCCTGCCGCAGCGGATTCATCACCTTGTATTCTAGGCCAGCCAGGGGCGAGACGACGACAAGCTCGCGACAAGCTGCTGCAGCAGCGGAAAATTGCGCGCAGACTTTTGCAAATTGCGTTTTCGTCCCCATTTTCCAGCCAATTCATTCCCGCACAGGAACGCACGATGGACTACAAGGACTATTACAAAGTCATGGGCGTGGAGCGCAGCGCGACGCAGGACGAGATCAAGCGTGCCTACCGCAAGCTCGCGCGCAAGTACCACCCGGACGTGAACAAGGAAGCCGGAGCCGAGGCCAAGTTCAAGGAACTGGG
>JAKAFC010000247.1 GCA_021818065.1 Pseudomonadota bacterium | reverse complement strand
CGGTGGACGGCAGCATGGTGGTGGCGCCCAGCGCGCCCTGCTCGGCCAGGGTACGGGCGATGGGCGCTGGGCTGTGGCCGAACATGGCGCCGGTGTCACCCAGGCAGAAGTCGACCAAGGTGTGGCCGTCGACATCGAACAGGCGCGCACCCTGCGCCCGGTCCACCACCAGCGGCACGGGTGAGGGCGCGTCGGCCATCCAGTGCAGCGGCACGCCAAACAGGAAGTGCTGTTGCGCCTGCTGCTGCAAGGCGACGCAGCGCGGGTGGTCGGCGAGAAAGCGGGCGGTTTCAGCCGCATGAAAGCGGGCGATCTGCGCGGCGGAGAAGAGGGTGGGTGGCATGGCAGGAGCTTGGTCAGTGTTGCGGCGTGCCGCAGTATGCGCAAGCCCGGCGTGCGCTGGCAAGCAGGGAAATCGCCGGAAAAATGGCCCCGCGTCGGGGCCAAAAAGTGGCTCTATCGCCTTGGCGATTTTGCGGATATGGTTCAGTCCGCTTGCTGGACTTCATTGGCGTGGACTGAACTTCGCAGTCCGTTCACTGGTTCTCACACTATGGTTCAACACGCTTTTGCCTATCTGTCGCAGCAACGCTTTCTCGGCGCCGCGACTTGCGCCGGGGAAGCACCCTCCACCCGCTTTGGCGTGGCCGGCGTGGCCTGGGACGGCGCGGTGACCAACCGCCCCGGCGCCCGTTTCGGCCCCAACGCCATTCGGCAGGCCAGCCTCATGCTGTGCGACGCCACGCATCCGGTGTTTGACCTGGCACCCACCGCCGAACTCTGCGATCACGGCGACCTGTTGCTGCCCAACACCAGCCTGGAGACCATGCGCGCCGCGCTCGAGGCCCAGGCGCGGCCGCTGCTGGCGCGGCAGCACATGGTGTGGCTGGGCGGCGATCATTCCATCACCCTGTCGCTGCTGCGGGCGCTGCGCGCAGTGCATGGTCGGCCGCTGGCGGTGCTGCACTTCGACGCGCATTGCGACACCTGGACCGACCATTTCGGCGAACCCTCGGGCCACGGCACTTGGGTTTATGAGGCGGTGCAGGAAGGGCTGGTGGTGCCGCAGGGCGTAGTGCAGGTGGGCATCCGCTCGGCGGCGGAACGCGCCGCGCGCGAATACGTCAACACCATCGGCGGCCGGGTGATCACCGCGCGCGAACTGCGCGGCCTGGAGAGCCCGTCGCAACTGGCGCCGATCACCGCCGACATCCGCGCCCGCCTGGCCGCCAGCGGCGCGCCGGTGTACGTGACGCTCGATATCGACTGCCTGGACCCGGCCTTCGCCCCTGGCACCGGCACGCCCGAGCCCGGCGGCCTGAGCAGCGCGCAAGTGCTGTCGCTGCTGGAAGAGCTGTGCGCCATGCAGCTTCCCTTCGTCGGCATGGATTGCGTCGAAGTGTCCCCGCCTTACGACCACGCCGAACTCACCGCCAACATCGCCGCCCTGTGCGTCTGGACGTACTTGTGCGCGCGGCTCGCGGCCGAAGCTGCCTCAACCTGAACCCGGAGGAACACCCCGCATGATGCGGCTCGAAGCGCAGGCGCAGCGCCTGATCGAACACTCGTACTACGTCGACAGCGCGCACGCCGCGCCGCGCCATGCGCCGCTGCAGGGCGCGGTGCAGACCGACGTGTGCATCGTCGGCGGCGGCCTCGCTGGGCTGTCGGCGGCGCTGGAATTGCGCAAGCGCGGCATGCAGGTGGTGCTGCTCGAAGGCCGGCACATCGGCTGGGGCGCCTCGGGCCGCAATGGCGGCCAGGCGCTGGCCGGCTTTGCCAGCGAGATGGAGCCGTTCGAGCGCCAGCTCGGCGCCAAGAGCGCGCACTTCGCCTGGGAGATGTCGCTCGACGCCATCCGCCTGATGCGCAGCCGCATCACCGAGCACGCCATCGATTGCGACTGGACGCCTGGCGCCATGAGCGTGGCCGTCACCCCGAAGAAGGCGCGCGCGCTGCACGCCTGGGCCGAGCACATGCAGCGCGAGTACGGCTACACCCACCTGCAGAGTTTCGACACCGAACAGACCCACAACCTCATCGCCAGCAAGCGCTACTGCGCCGGGGTGCTGGACGATTTTGGCGGCCACCTGCATCCGCTGAATTACACCCTGGGCCTGGGCCGCGCTGCGCAGCAGGCCGGGGTGGTGGTGCATGAGCAGACCGAGGTGCTCAGTGTCACGCCCGCAGCGCAAGCCGGCGGCGGCATGGCGCTGGTGCAGACGGCGCAAGGCAGCGTGCGCGCCCGCCATGTGCTGCTCGCCGGCAACGTGCAGCTCGGCCGCGTGGCGCCCAAACTCGCGCGGCGCATCATGCCCGTGGGCACCTACATCATCGCCACCGAACCGCTGGGACCCCAGCGTGCGCGCTCGCTGGTGCGCAACCGCGCCTGTGTCTGCGACACCCAGTTCGTGCTCGACTACTACCGCCTCACCGGCGACGATCGCCTGCTGTTCGGTGGCCGGGTGAGCTATTCCACCGCCACGCCGCGCGACCTCGCCGCCACCATGCGCCGCAGCATGCTGCGCGTCTATCCGCAGCTCAGCGATGTGAAGATCACCCACGCCTGGGGCGGCTTTGTCGACATCACCATGAACCGCGCACCCGACTTCGGCCGCCTCGCCCCCGACGTGCTGTACCTGCAAGGCTTTTCCGGCCACGGCCTGGCGCTCACCGGCATGGCGGGCTTGCTCGCGGCCGAAACCATTGCAGGTCAGGCCGAGCGCTTTG
>JAKAFC010000076.1 GCA_021818065.1 Pseudomonadota bacterium | reverse complement strand
CGAAAAGTTCGGCCTGGGCTTCGACGTCATCGACGACCTCACCGGCAGCAAGCTCGGCCGCGCCAAGAGCGCGACCTTCCGCACCTCCGACGTGGTCGGCCTGGACACCATGGCCCATGTCATCAAGACCATGCAGGACACCCTGCCGGCTGACAAAGACCCGTTCGCACCGCTGTACGCCACGCCGCCGGTGCTCTCGACACTGGTGGGCAAGGGCGCGCTAGGGCAGAAAAGCGGCGCGGGCTTTTATAAAAAGGTCGGCAAGGACATTCTGAAGTTCGACCCGGCCAAGGGCGACTATGTGCCCAGCGGTGGCAAGGCCGACGAAATCGTCGTGCGCATGCTCAAAAAGCCCGCGGCCGAGCGCTTCAAGCTGCTGCGCGAATCGACCAACCCGCAGGCGCAATTCCTCTGGAGCATTTTCCGCGACGTCTGGCACTACTGCGCGCTGCATCTGGCCGACATCGCCGACAACGCCCGCGATCTGGACTTTGCCATCCGCTGGGGCTTCGGCTGGAACGAAGGCCCGTTCGAGAGCTGGCAGGCCGCGGGCTGGAAGCAGGTCGCCGACTGGATTGCCGAGGACATCGCGGCGGGCAAAGCGCTGTGCAGCGCGCCGCTGCCCGACTGGGTCGGCAAGGTCGATGGGGTGCACAAGCCCGAAGGCTCGTACTCGCCGCGCAGCCATGCCTACATCGGCCGCTCGGCGCTGCCGGTCTATGCCCGCCAGCCGTTCAAGCAGGCGGTGCTGGGCGAGAACGCGCCCGATCCGCGCACCGCGGGCAACACCGTGTTCGAGGACGACTCGATCCGGCTATGGACCGCGCCCGGCACCGACGATGTGCTGGTGGCCAGCTTCAAGACCAAGATGAACACCATCGGCCCCGGCGTCATCGCCGGGCTGCACAAAGCCGTGGAACTGGCGCAGGACCGCTACAAGGGTGTGGTGGTGTGGCAGCCGACGTCGCTGTCGGGCGGGCCGTTCAGCGCTGGCGCCGATCTGCAGTCGATGATGCCCGCCTTCATGGCCGGTGGCCCGAAAGCGATCGAGCCAGAGGAAAAGAAGCTGCAGGATCTCATGCTCACCCTGCGCCACGCCTCGGTGCCCGTGGTGGCCGCGGTCAGCGGCATCGCCCTGGGTGGCGGCACCGAGTTGAGCGTGTATTGCGCCCGCCGCGTGGTGCACTTCGAGAGCTACATGGGTCTGGTGGAAATGGGCGTGGGCCTGATTCCGGGTGGTGGCGGCCTGACGTATCTGGCGCGTCGTGCCGCGGAGCAGGCGCAGGGTGGCGACATCCTGCATTTCCTCAAGACAGGGTTCCAGGCGGCGGCCATGGCCACGGTGGGCAAGTCGGCGCTGGAAAGCCGCAACCTGGGCTATCTGCTGCCCAGCGATGCCATCGTCATGCATGCCCATGAGCTGCTGCATGTGGCGATCGGCCAGGCACGGTCGATGGCCGATGCAGGCTACCGGCCGCCGATGCCGGGGCAGACCTTCCCCGTGCTCGGGCGCAACGGCATTGCCACCATCCGCGCGCAACTGGTCAACCTGCGCGATGGCGGCTTCATCTCGGCGTACGACGACGAAATCGCCACCCGCATCGCCACCGTGCTGTGCGGCGGCGACGTGGAGGAGGGCGCACCCGCCGACGAAGCCACGCTGATGGCGCTGGAGCGCCACCATTTCTGCACCCTGCTGGGGCAGAGCAAGACCCAGGAACGCATCATGGGTATGTTGCAGACCGGCAAGCCGGTGCGCAACTGAACGCCCGCACGGAGACCGACATGAGCAAACAAGTGCAAGACGCCTACATCGTTGCCGCCACCCGCACCCCGGTGGGCAAGGCCCCCCGCGGCATGCTGAAAAACTACCGCGCCGACGACCTGCTGGTGCACGCCATTCGCGCCGCGCTGGCGCAGGTGCCGGGCCTCGATCCCAAGCTGATCGAGGACGCGGTAATCGGTTGCGCCATGCCCGAAGGCGACCAGGGCATGAACGTGGCGCGCATCGCCGCGCTGCTGGCCGACCTGCCCGACACCGTGGGCGGGGTGACCATCAACCGCTTCTGCGCGTCGGGTGTCACCGCGATCCAGATGGCGGCCGACCGCATCCGCGTCGGCGAGGCCGATGTGATGATCGCCGGGGGTACCGAGAGCATGAGCCGCGTGCCCATGGGTGGCTTTCACCCCAGCTTCAACCCGGCGATCTTCGCCAACAACGAGCATGTGGGCATCGCTTACGGCATGGGCATGACCGCCGAGAAGGTGGCGCAGCAGTGGAAGGTCACGCGCGAGGAGCAGGACGCCTTTGCGCTGGCCTCGCACCAGAAAGCGTTGGCCGGGCAGGCGGCGGGCGAGTTCAGCCAGGAGATCACGCCACTGGACATCGTCGAGAAGTTCCCGCGACTGGGCACCGCCGAGGTGGACATCAAGACCCGCAAGATGACGCTGGACGAAGGCCCGCGCGCCGACACCACGCTGGAAGCGCTGGCGCGGCTCAAGCCAGTGTTCGCCGCCAAGGGCAGCGTGACCGCAGGCAACAGCTCGCAGACTTCGGACGGCGCGGGTGCCCTCATTCTTGTGAGCGAAAAAATCCTCAAGGCGTTCAACCTCACGCCGCTGGCGCGTTTCGTCAGCTTCGCGGTGCGTGGCGTGCCGCCCGAGATCATGGGCATCGGCCCGAAGTTCGCTATTCCCGCGGCGCTGGACAAGGCCGGGCTCAAGCTCGACGACATCGGCTGGATCGAACTCAACGAAGCCTTTGCCGCGCAGTCGCTGGCGGTGGTCAAAGACCTCGGCATCAACCCCGAAGTCCTCAACCCCCTGGGCGGTGCCATCGCCTGGGGTCACCCGCTGGGCGCCACCGGAGCCATCCGCGCCGCCACCGCGATCTACGGCATGCGTCGGCGCAAGGCCAAGTACAGCATGGTGACCATGTGCATCGGCACGGGCCAGGGCGCGGCCGGTATTTTCGAGAACGTCTGAAGCGGCACACCGGGGAGACCAAGGCATGAGTCAGGTGCATGTGGAATTGCGCAGCGGCGTGCTGCACATCGTGTTCAACCGCGCAGACAAGAAGAACGCCCTGACTCTGGCGATGTACGAGGCGGCGAATGCCGCGCTCACCCGCGCCGCCACCGATGCCGAGGTGAAGGCGGTGCTCATCGCCGGCGAGGGCGGCAGCTTCACCGCGGGCAACGATCTGCAGGACTTTCTCTCCAACCCGCCGCAGGGCGAGGAAGCGCCGGTGTTGCAGTTCCTGCGCCACCTGGCTGGTCTGGACAAGCCCCTGGTTGCCGCTGCGCAGGGCTTTGCCGTGGGGGTGGGCACCACGCTGCTGATGCATTGCGATCTGGTGTACGCCGCCGATGACACCCAGTTCGTGCTGCCTTTCGTGCATCTCGGGCTGTGCCCGGAGGCCGCGTCCAGCCTGCTGCTGCCGCAGATCGCGGGCTACCAGCGCGCTGCCGAAAAGCTGCTGCTGGGCGAGCCGTTCGGCGCGGCTGAGGCGCAGGCCATGGGACTGGTCAACCGCGTGTTGCCTGCCGACGAGGTGCGTGCCCACGCCACGGCACAGGCGGAGAAGTTTTCCCGTTTGCCCGGGCCGTCGGTGCGGGCGACCAAGCGCTTGCTCAAGGGCCTGGGCGACCAGGGGCCGCAGGCAGTGCTGGCGCGCATGCGCTCGGAGGAGCAAGTGTTCCAGGCCTTGTTGGGCGCCCCTGCGGCGCGCGAGGCCATGATGGCCTTCCTGCAGAAGCGCAAACCCGACTTTTCCGCCATCGACTAGGGCCTGTTTACGCGACGGATGTACCCGCGTTGCCCCCAAGCGGGGATGGATGCAAGGCGGAGGTGTGTGGCAAGGCTGTTCGCCTTGCCCCACACCGACAACGCCGCAGGCGCCCCGCCTAGGGGCAACCCTTCGGGCCGGGGTCTGGGCGGCGCACTGCCACGTTGCAGTCCGCTTGTGGTGGACACCACCACGGCGCGGCCCGCGCCGCGCATTGCCTCCGCCCAGACCACGGCGCGGGTACATCCGTCGCGTGAACAGGCCCTAAGCCGCGCAGCCCGGGATGAAACGGCGCTAAACCCCGCCGCTGTAGCCGTTTTGGCGCCAGGCCTCGAAGACCGTCACCGCCACAGCGTTCGACAGGTTCAGGCTGCGCTGGCCCGGGCGCATGGGCAGACGCACGCGTTGCTGCGGGGCGAACTGCTCGCGCACCGCTTCAGGCAAGCCGCTGGTTTCGGCGCCGAAAACCAGCCAGTCGCCGGGTTGAAAGCTGCTGTCACCCAGCAGCCTGCTGCCCCGCGTGGTGAAGGCGAACAGCCGGTCAGAAGGTGGTTGCGCGCTGCGCAAGAAGGTCTCCCAATCGGCATGCACCTGCAGCGCGGCGTACTCGTGGTAGTCGAGCCCGGCGCGGCGCAGTTGCCTGTCGTCCACCGAAAAACCCAGCGGTTCGATGAGGTGCAGGCTGCAGCCGGTGTTGGCCGCAAGGCGGATGACGTTGCCCGTATTGGGCGGAATTTCGGGGTGGACCAGGACGATATGGAACATGGCTGAAGCCGGGGCTCAGGATGCGGGGTCGAGCGGAGTGCGCAGCGCCACGGCGACCCACACGGCGGCGCCTTGCTGCAACAGCACGCGCGTGGCCTCGGCCAGCGTGGCGCCGGAGGTCATCACATCGTCCACCAACAGCAGGGTCTGGCCGTCCCAGCGTGGCGTACAGGCGTAGGCGCCGCGGATATGGCGCTTGCGCGCCTCCAGCGGCAGGCTGCTTTGTGCCTGGCCGTGGCGCACGCGCAGCAAGCTGTGCGCCTGCGCCGGTCGACCCAGCCCGCGTGCCATGCGCTGTGCCATCTCCCACGCGGGATTGAACCCGCGTTCGAGCAGACGCTGACGCGACAGGGGAATGGGCAACACCGCATCCGGACGGGGCAGACCGTGCTGCAGCCAGCGCGCGGCGAGAAGGTCGCCGAACCAGCGGCCCAGCGCCGGTTCGCCGCCGAACTTCATGCGCAGGATCAGGCGGTCGTTGGGGAAACGGTAATCCCCCAGCGTGAGTGCGCCGTTCCAGTGCGGCGGATGCAGTAAACAAGACCCGCATAGCGCGCCATCGGTCTGCACCGCGATGCCGCAGGCCCGGCAGCGCGGCTGCAGCGGCAGATCGCGCTGCAGGCAGTCCGGGCACAGGGGCGTGCCGCTGCGGGCGTCGCAGTGGGCGCAGCGTCCGGGCCACAGCGCCGACCAGCGCGAGGCAGGCAAAATAGGAGGCGCGAGTGCAGGCATCGCCGCACTATATCGCCCTGCCAGCCGCCTCCTTCGTACCCCCATGGATCGTCCCGACCCGCTTCTCGCCGCGCAGCAGCAGGCCCGCTGGCTCGCCGCCGCGGCCTGCGCCCGCGACCGACTGGCCCGCCATGACGCGCCCTTCATCTGGCAGGAGGCCGGGCGGCGCATGGCCGAACGTCTGCCTTTGCTGCGTGCCCAGGCGCAGCGCGCGCTCGATGCCGGGTGCGCCTGGGGCGATGGCCTGGCCTTGCTGCACAAGCAATATCCCGAGGCGGAGATCCTGGGTTACGAGCCTTCGCCACTGTTGGCGCAGGTGGCGGCCAGGCGCTATGCGCGGCAGGGCTGGGCGCGCTGGTTCGGCGGGCGCAACAAGATCCAGGTGTTGACAGCCGACGCCGCCGACCCCGAATACATGACCCAGGTGGATGTGCTGTGGTCCAACCTGCACCTGTTGTGGCAGCGCGACCGCGCCACCGTGCTGGCGGCGTGGCGGCGCCAGCTCAAACCCGAGGGTGCGCTGTTTTTCACCACCTTCGGCCCTGACACCCTGATGGAATTGACCGCGGTCTGCCAGACCATGGGCTACGGCTCGCAGCCCATGGCGTTCGCCGACATGCACGACCTTGGCGACGAACTGGTGCAGGCCGGGTTTGCCGATCCGGTCATGGACATGGAGCGCCTGCGGGTCACCTGGCCCTCGGCCGAGGCGGCATTGCGCGAGGTTCGCACTCTGGGCGCTGTGCCGCACGCGGCCAAGGCGCCGGGATTGCGCACGCCGCGCGCCTGGCGGCGTCTGCTCGATGCCCTCGACGCCACGGCAGATGCCGAGGGGCGCGTGACCCTCACCTTCGAGTTGCTGCAGGGCCACGCCTTTCGTCCGCGCACCGAACGCGCGCGCGACGGACAGGCGCATTTCGACGTCGATCAGTTGCGCAATACTGCGCGTCAACCCCGATTGCCGAGACCCCTAGCGCGGGGCTAAAACCAAGACTGTCCGTAAGCGCCCGAAGAGGTGACATCAATGGATCAAAATGTAACGGACACGCCTTGATCCGGCGCAAAATCAAATCAAGTGGTGCCTTGAAAACCGATGCGGCAATCTGTCGCACCTATAATCATCGACTCATATAGCTCCCAAGTCGCAGGGCTCGGGGGCTGCGCAAGACACCCGGAGTGACGTCCATGCACAACGCCGAACTTCATCACGAGACAGCAGAGCGCCAGTCGCCCGCTGCGATCGCGACGGTCGAAGGCGAAACCGCGTCGCAGGATGCCGGCGAGAGCTGGCTGCGCGACTGGGTGTTCCGCCGCAACTGTTCGATGTCGCCGCAACAGCTGATGATTTTTTTCATTTCGCTGTGCGTCGTTTCGCTGGTGGTGGCCGGGATTGCTTGGGATGTGGGTGGTTCGTTGGTGATGCCGTTTACCGGCATTGAGCTGGGTTCCGTGGCGGTGGCGTTGCTGGTTTACGCCCGTCACGCCACTGATCGCGAGCGTGTGCGTCTGTCGGCGCAGCGTCTGCAGGTGGAATGGGAGAACGCTGGTGTGGTGCAGACGGTCAGCTTCAATCCGCACTGGGTGCGGGTGACGCTACCCGATGACGGACTGGTCGAGGTGTCCTCGGCCGGGAAGACGGCGTACATCGGTCGCTATGCGCGACCGGAGCGCCGCGCCGTGCTGGCCAAGGATTTGAGGGCTGCCTTGCGCGCCCTCTGATGGGTTTAGGGACAAGACCAATTCTTATGAGTGGGGCGACATGAAAGCATTACATCAATTCCAACTGGCTGCGGCAGCTTCCCTGCTGAGCGTCATGGGTGCGGCCCATGCTGCGGTGGAGAGTCTTCCGGGTGGCCCGCAAGTGCTGGGCCTGTATTTCCAGAACCCGATCTCGCCCTTGGCCAAGGAGGAGAAATTCCTCATGGACATGATGCTCTGGGTTTGTCTGGGGATCGGCATCGTGGTGTTTGGCGCCATGTTCTACGCCGTGTTCAAGCACCGCAAGTCCAAGGGCGCGGTGGCGGCGCATTTCCATGAGAGCACCAAGGTCGAGATTGCCTGGACCGTCATCCCCATTCTGATCGTGATCGCCATCCTGGTGCCGGCAACCCGTACCGTGATCGCCCAGGAGAACACCACCGATTCCTTCATGACCGTCAAGGTCACCGGCGCGCAGTGGAAGTGGGGCTACGACTACATGGCCGGCCCGGGCAAGGGCATCTCGTTCTGGTCCACCCTGACCACGCCCTATTCGGAAATCTACGAAGGCAAGAATCTGCCCAACAACTTTGTCCTGTCCGTCGATCACGAGCTGGTCGTGCCCGTGGATAAGAAGATCAAGATCGTCACCACGTCCGACGACGTGCTGCACGGCTTCTACGTCAACTCGCTGGGCGTGCAGATGGACGCCATCCCCGGTTTCGTGCGCTCCACCTGGTTCACCGCAGAGAAGACCGGCACCTACTACGGCCAGTGCGCGCAGATCTGCGGCAAGTATCACGCCTTCATGCCCATCGTCATCAAGGTGGTGACCATGCCTGAGTACGAGCAGTGGGTGGCGCAGTGGCAGAAGGCGCATCCCGACAGCGCTCCGCCGGCTGATGGCGCAGCGCCCAGCAAGACCTGAGCGAGTGGGTCTGGAGACAATCCATAACAACACGATCAAGCACTAAAAACGGACCAACATTTTCTGGAATCGCAGGAAAGGAAAGCATCATGAGCGCAGTCATCGACCACGCCCCGCCATCGGCTCACGCCGGTGATCATGCCCACGAGCACCCGCATGGGTTGCGTCGCTGGCTGTTCTCGACCAACCACAAGGACATCGGCACGATGTACCTGCTGTTCGCGCTGTGGATGCTGTTCGAGGGCGGCATCCTGGCCTTGGGCATTCGTACCGAATTGTGGAAGCCGTATGTTTGGCTGCTGAATCCCGAGCTGTTCAATGCCTTCTCGACCATGCACGGGATCATGATGATCTTCGGTTCCGTGATGCCGGCCCTGGTGGGTTTCGCCAACTGGATGATTCCGCTGCAGATCGGTGCGCCTGACATGGCCTTCCCGCGGCTCAACAACCTGAGCTTCTGGCTGCTGATTCCCGCTGGCATCCTGCTGACCGCCTCGTTCTTCGTGCCGGGCGGCGCTCCGGGCGTGGGCTGGACGCTGTACGCGCCCCTGACCATTCAGGCCGGTATGGGCATGGACCTGGTGATCTTCGCCATCCACCTCATGGGCGCCTCGTCCATCATGGGGTCGATCAACATCATCGTCACCATCCTGAACATGCGCGCTCCGGGCATGACGCTGATGAAGATGCCGCTGTTTGTCTGGACTTGGCTGATCACTGCCTACCTGCTGCTGGCCATCATGCCGGTGCTTGCCGGTGCGGTCACCATGACCCTGACCGATCGTCATTTCGGCACCAGCTTCTTTAGTGCTGCCGGTGGCGGCGACCCGGTGCTCTACCAGCACCTGTTCTGGTTCTTCGGTCACCCCGAGGTGTACGTGATGATCCTGCCGGTGTTCGGCATCGTCAGCTCGGTCATTCCTGCCTTCGCCCGCAAGAAGCTGTTCGGCTACAGCTCGATGGTCTACGCCTCGGCCTCCATCGCCATCCTGTCGTTTCTGGTTTGGGCGCACCACATGTTCACCGCCGGCATGCCCACCACCGGTCAGCTGTTCTTCATGTACGCCACCATGCTGATCGCCGTGCCCACGGGGGTGAAGGTGTTCAACTGGGTGGCCACCATGTGGCGCGGTTCCATGACCTTTGAAACCCCGATGCTGTTCGCCGTGGGCTTCATCTTCGTGTTCACGCTGGGCGGCTTCACCGGACTGATGCTGGCCATGGTGCCCATCGACACCCAGGTGCACAACACCTACTTCGTGATCGCCCACTTCCACTATGTGCTGGTGGCCGGCTCGTTGTTCGGCATCTTCATGGGCTTCTACTACTGGTCGCCGAAGTGGACCGGCGTGATGTACAACGAGACCGCAGGCAAGATTCACTTCTGGACCTCGATGATCTCGTTCAACATCGCGTTCTTCCCGCAGCACTTCCTCGGTCTGGCCGGTATGCCCCGTCGCTATGTGGCCTATCCGGTGCAGTTCACCGACTTCAACCAGATCTCGACCATTGGCGCCTGGCTGTTCGGTCTGTCGCAGGCTTACTTCCTGTTCGCCGTGGTGATCCCGGTGCTGCGTGGCAAGGGTGAAAAGGCTCCCCAGCGTCCCTGGGAAGGTGCCGAAGGTCTGGAGTGGGAAATTCCCTCCCCGGCGCCGTTCCACACCTTTGAAACCCCGCCCAAACTCAACGCCGACGCGACTCGCGTTCTGGGCTACAACTGAGACCATCCATGGATAACCGCCAGCTTCCTCCTGAAAAGCGCCGCCAGAATTTCAAAACGGCGATGATCATGGTCAGTATCGCGCTGGCGATTTACCTGGGTTATCTCATCAAAGCCAAGGTGTTGGGAGTTTGATTTGTCCTGAGACCGCCGTTGCCAGGCGGTCTCAGGGTTGAAAGTTCGTGTTGGGAAATACCCCTCAACCTTCCTTCGTTCGTGCCCTGATTGCGGTGCTCTGGTCGTTTGCCGGCATCCGCAAGTCGAGCGAGCGCAACAAGGATTTTCAGAATGCCCGGCCGGAGCACATCATTGCGGCAGGATTATTGCTTGCAGCGGTTTTTGTGGTTGGCCTGATTTTTATTGTTCATTTGGTGATTTCTAGCGCTGCGCGCACATAAGAGGAGGCAATATGGCATCGACAAGCCAGCCGCATGGGTATTTTCTACCGGGGCCGTCACAATACCCGGTGTTGACCGCGATCGGTCTGCTCGCCATGGCATTCGGTGCCGGGCTGTGGTTCAACGGCGTTCCGCACACGGAATGGCTGTTGCTCGCCGGGTTCCTGTGGGTGATTTACGTCGTGTTCAGCTGGTTTGGCAAGGCCATCGGCGAAAGCGAATCGGGCAAACACAACCAGCGTGTCGACACGTCGTATCGCTGGAGTATGGCTTGGTTCATTTTCTCCGAGGTGATGTTCTTCGCTTCGTTCTTCGGTGCCCTGTATTACTCGCGCGAGTTTTCGCTGCCCGACCTTTCGGCGCTGCACAGCAAGATTCTGTGGCCCAACTTTGCCGGCACTTGGCCGTCCACCGGCCCTGGTGGACTGATTCCCAGCGTGCATGAGGCTCTTGGTCCTTGGCCGATCCCGACCATCAACACCGCGCTGCTGCTCAGCTCGGGCGTGACCCTCACCATTGCCCACCACGCCCTGCGCGCGGCGCATCGCGGCAAGGCCATCTTCTGGCTGGCGCTGACCATCGCCCTGGGGGTGATCTTCCTGTTCATGCAAGGCTATGAATATCACCATGCCTACACGGTCGAAGGCGTCAAGCTGACCTCCGGGATCTACGGCTCCACCTTCTTCATGCTCACCGGCTTCCATGGCTTCCATGTGTTTCTCGGTGCGACCATGCTGTCTGTGGTGTTGTATCGTTTGATCAAGGGCAATTTCACGGCCGATCACCATTTCGCCTT
Source organism: Pseudomonadota bacterium (assembly GCA_021818065.1). Lineage (GTDB taxonomy): Bacteria > Pseudomonadota > Gammaproteobacteria > Burkholderiales > Burkholderiaceae_C > Thiomonas. Next base: position 1,881 of record JAKAFC010000076.1, on the reverse strand, counting down.
CGAAGGCGCAGCCTGGTATTGGCACTTCGTCGACGTGGTCTGGCTCTTGTTGTACGTCCTGGTTTATTGGCTCTGATTCGCGAGCCGAGCAAAAAATGCGCCGCAACTGCGGCGCATTTTTGCTTGCTGCGCAGCGCTGGATCATTGGCCAACATCGTGCGGGTGAATCCAGCCCAGCTTGTAGCTGATGATCAGAATGAGAAACAACAGCACAGAGAAGCCGACCCGGAACGTCAGGGCATACACGGCGCGATTGCTTTTTCCCTTATCCTTCATCACGAAAAACAGCCCGGAAAACAAGCTGCCGATGATGAGCAGAAAGGCGATGGGAATGAGGAATTTCATGGTGCTGGTGCGTGCGAATGAATAAAGAGATTACCTCAGTTCCACCCCAATTTCGCGCCGTACGGGCATTGGGGCCCAAGGAATGGTTGATTGTTGTCCTGGGTTTGCTGGTGATCGCCATCACCTGCGCCCTGGGGTTCTGGCAGCTCGGGCGGGCGCACGAAAAATTGGCCTTGCATGCGCGTATGGACGCGCGCGAAAAGGCCGCGCCGCTGCGTATCGGCCACGATCACGTCGGGCTGACTACAGATGCTTGGCGTCGCGCCCGGGCGGATGGCACGTACGACACCGGCTTGACGATTTATTTGCAGAACCGGCAACAGAACGAGCAGACCGGATTCTGGGTGATGACGCCGCTGAAACTGCAGGGCAGTGATGTCTATGTCATGGTGCTGCGGGGCTGGTTGCCGCGGAATTTTCAGGCCATGGATCTGATCGCGCCGTACCAAACGCCGCAAGGATTGACGCAGGTCGATGGACTGATCGCGCCGCCGCCATCAGAATGGTTTTCTTTTTTTTCCGATCCGCCGAACGCCGTGATCCGGCAAAATGTGAACTTGGTCAAGTTTGCGGCTTACCACCACATCACCTTGCTGCCCTTCGTCTTGCGGCAGAGCGGTGATCTGCATGATGGTCTGGGTCGGCAGTGGCCGGCGCCCAATATGGGTGTGAGCACCAACTACGGCTACGCGGCACAGTGGTTCGGCATGAGCGCAACGGGGGTCATCCTGTTGATTTATTTTGTGGCTTGGCGTCTGCGCCGGGCCCGGGCGGGCAGAGGGCAGGTGTCCCGACTGGCCACGCCGCATTGATGGTTCGTGTCTTCTTGTGAGTACCCCTTTGACTTCCAGCCTCAACCCTCCCGGCCAGCCCGCTGCGCGCAAGCCTCGTTCGATGTGGACGTTGTGGCTGCTGCTGGCCATGTCGGCTGCGCCCATCGTCGCGGCGTTCTTTCTGTTTTACGTCGTCCATCCGTCGGGCAAACCGCCCTACGGCAGCCTGATCGAGCCGCAGCGCCCGATTCCAGCCGACCTCACGCTCAAGACCCTCGACGGCAAGCCCTACAACCTGCACCGGCTCGAGGGGTATTGGCTGATGGTCATGGCCGCACCCGCGGCCTGCGATGCGCAGTGCCAGCAGTCGCTGTTCTATCTGCGGCAGATTCGCATCGCCCAGGGCGACAACCGCGACCAGATCGTGCGGGTCTGGTTGATTACGGATGATGCTGCGGTCAACCCCGGTGTGCTGGAGCCCGCCCAGGGCACGCTGATGTTGCGCGCCGATCCACGGCAACTCGCGGCCTGGTTGCCGTCGCCGAACGGCGCGTTGCAGGGGCCCACCTGGCTGGTCGACCCCTTCGGTCACCTGATGATGCAGTTTCCGTCCAACCCCGATCCCACCAAGATGCGCCGCGTCATCGCCAAGCTGTTGTTCAACAACGCCGGGATCAAGTTCAAGCATGTGGAGCCGGTGCAATGAATCTCGCCAGCAATGCCGTTTGGCAATTCTCGCTGCACTGGGTGCAGGCCCTGGTCT
>JAKAFC010000075.1 GCA_021818065.1 Pseudomonadota bacterium | reverse complement strand
CGATCTCAAGACGCCCGCGCCGCGCTCACCCGCCTCTACACCGCGCTCGATCCGTTTGCCGACCTGCCGACCACGGCGGTCGATTGGAACCACCCCCGGGCCCAGGCGTTTGCCGCGGCCATGAACGATGATCTCAACACCCCCGAGGCCATGGCGGTGCTGTTTGAGCTGGCCACCGAGGTGAACAAGACGGCCGACGCCACGCTCGCCGCGCTGCTCAAGGCGCTCGGCGGCCTGCTCGGCTTGTTGCAGCAGCGCCCGCGCGACTTCCTGCAAGGCGGCAAGGCCGCCGCGGTGGACGCGGCCTGGGTGGAGCAACAGGTGCAGGCGCGGGCGCAGGCCAAACAGGCGCGCGATTTTGCCTTGGCAGACCGCATTCGCGCCGAGCTTGCCGCCCGTGGCATCGTGCTCGAAGACAAGCCGGGCGGCGCCACGGTGTGGAGGGCAGCTTGAAGGCGCGCGGCGCAAGCAGCTGGTCCGAGACCCTCGCACCCATGCATGTCCCGGGTCAGCTCGACTGGGACAAGGCCTGCGCGCACCTGCAGCGCACCGACCGGGTGATGCGCAAACTCATCAAGGCCCACGCCGGCGCCCGGTTGCAGAGCCGGGGCGACCCGTTTCAAACCCTGGCGCGTTCCATCATCGGCCAGCAGATCTCGGTCAAGGCGGCGCAAACCGTGTGGGATCGGCTATGCGCCGCCGTGCCGCATGTCGCCCCAGGGCATTTGGTCGCGCTCGAGGAAGACGCGCTGCGCGCCTGCGGCCTGTCGGGCCGCAAGGCCGGTTATGTGCGGGATCTGGCCGCCAAGTTTCATACCGGTGAGGTCCATCCGGACAACTGGCATGCCATGACCGACGACGCCATCGCCGCCGAGCTGCAGCGCATTCGCGGCATCGGGCGCTGGACTGCCGACATGTTTCTGATCTTCCACTTGATGCGCCCGGATGTGCTGCCTTTGGGCGATCTCGGGCTGATCAAGGGCGTCAGCCAGGCCTACTTCGCTGGCGAACCCGTGACGCAGAGCGAAGTGCGCGAGGTGGCCGCCGCCTGGGCGCCCTGGCGCTCGGTGGGGACTTGGTATATTTGGCGCGCCCTGGATCCGCTGCCCGTCGCCTACTGACGCGCCCAGCCCGCCCAGGCCACGCGCCCGCGGCGGCGCATGGATTATTTCGAGGTGTCTATGAGTAAAAAAGTCTTTCTCGATTTCGAGCAGCCCGTTGCCGAACTGGAGAACAAGATCGACGAACTGCGCTATGTGCAGGATGAATCCGCCGTCGATATTTCCGAAGAAATCAGCCGTTTGCAGAAAAAAAGCCTGCAACTCACCAAAGACCTCTACGCCAAGCTCACCCCCTGGCAGACCACACAGATCGCGCGGCACGCCCAGCGGCCCTACACCCTGGACTACGCCAGCCTGATCTTCACCGACTTTCACGAACTCCATGGCGACCGGGCCTTTGCCGACGATTTGTCCATCGTCGGCGGTCTGGCGCGGCTGGGCGGTCAGGCCTGCATGGTCATCGGCCACCAGAAAGGGCGCGACACCAAGGAGCGCGCCATGCGCAACTTCGGCATGCCCAAACCCGAGGGCTACCGCAAGGCGTTGCGGCTGATGAAACTGGCGGAAAAATTCCGCCTGCCCATTTTCACCTTCGTCGATACGCCCGGCGCCTATCCTGGCATCGACGCCGAGGAGCGCAGCCAGAGCGAGGCCATCGGCCGCAACATCTATGAAATGGCGCAACTGGAGGTGCCCATCATCTCCACCATCATCGGTGAAGGCGGTTCAGGCGGGGCGCTGGCCATTGCCGTGTGCGACCAACTGCTGATGTTGCAGTATTCCATCTATTCGGTGATTTCTCCCGAGGGTTGCGCCTCCATTCTGTGGAAGAGCGCGGAGCGCGCGCCCGAGGCTGCCGAGGCGCTTGGGCTGACTGCGCATCGTCTGAAAGCGCTGGGGCTGGTGGACAAGATCGTCAACGAGCCGGTGGGCGGCGCGCACCGCGACCCGGCTGCCATGGCCAATGCGCTCAAGCGCGCGCTGGGCGAATCGCTGCGCCATTTCCAGCACACCAAACCAGCCGATCTGGTGCGGCAACGTCTCGAACGCCTGCAGGGCTTCGGCAAGTTCGAAGACACCAAGGCGGCGCGCGGCTGAGTCCTCGCCGCACGGCGTGGCGTTTTTTCGGTGCTGCCCAACCCTGCGCTGACCGCGCTGCGGCGGTTTACTGCTGAACATCCTGAGCGGGTGCAACACGGCCCCCTGGGCATCGCTTTCAGCGGCGGGGCCGATTCCACTGCCTTGCTGCATGCGGCGCTGGCCCTTTGGCCGTCCCAGCGGCTGCGTGCGCTGCACGTCAACCATGGCTTGCAGCATGCCGCGGCGGGCTTTGCGCAGCGCGCTGCGCAAGCGTGCGCGACGCTGGGCGTGCCGTTTGCGCAGGCCGATTTGCAACTGGCGTTGCAGCGCGGTCAGAGCGTGGAAGAGCAGGCGCGCGAGGGGCGCTATCAGGCGCTCGCGCGGCTGGCGCAGGACCAAGGCTGCGGCCTGGTGCTGCTGGGCCAGCATGGCGATGATCAGGTGGAATCGGTCTTGTTGGCGCTGCTGCGCGGTGCCGGGCCGCGCGGTTTGGCGGCCATGCCCGAATGGATGTGGCGCCACGGCTGCGCCTTTGCGCGTCCATTGTTGTGCTGTGGCGCCGCTGAACTCCGCGCCTGGCTGGACGGCCAGGGCATCGGCTATCTGATCGATCCCATGAATGCCGATCCGGCGTTTCGCCGCAGCCGCATCCGGCATGAGTTGGTGCCAGTTTTGGCGCAACTCGAACCCGCCTACCGCCAGACCCTGAGCCGGACCGCAGCCCTGTGCGCCGCCACCGAGGCGCAAACGCAGGCGCGTGCCGCGCAGCGACTACGGCTGTGCGCGCGGCCCGGTGGACTCGATCTCGCCACGCTGCGGCAACTGGGGGCCGCAGCGGCCAGCGAGGTCGTGCGGCTGTGGCTGCGTCAGCATGGCCAGCGTCTGGACCGTGCCCGCACCGACGAACTGGTGCGCCAGGTGCTGCGAACGGCGCAGGGGGCGCAGCGCTTGGCACTGCGTTTGCCGTGCGCGACCGTCCGCCGCGAGGGGGCGCTGCTGGTGCTGCATCGCGACGCCACGGGGTGCGAGAGGGCATAGAATGTGAGGTTTTGTGCGAAGGCGCTGGAGCGCCGTGCCCCGGCACGGCAGGCTTTCGCCGCACTTGAACGCATTTCTCATGGCACTCATCGTCCAGAAGTACGGCGGCACCTCGGTAGGGTCGGCCGAACGGATCAAGAACGTCGCCCGCCGTGTGGCCAAATGGCATGAGGCCGGGCATCAGGTCGTGGTCGTGGTTTCGGCCATGTCGGGCGAAACCAACCGACTCATCGCCCTGGCCAAAGACATCCAGCCGCACCCCGACCCGCGCGAACTCGACGTCGTCGCCTCCACGGGCGAGCAGGTGACCATCGGCCTGCTGTCCATGGCGCTGCAGACACTCGGGCACAAGGCGCGCAGCTACACCGGCGCGCAGGTGGCGGTGCACACCGACAGCGCCTTCACCAAGGCGCGCATCGAGTCGATCGATGCCGACCGGCTCAAGGCCGACCTGCAGCAGGGCATCATCCCCGTGGTCGCCGGCTTCCAGGGCATCGACGCCAAAGGCAACATCACCACCCTGGGCCGTGGTGGCTCCGACACCTCGGGCGTGGCGCTGGCGGCGGCGCTGAAAGCCGACGAATGCCAGATCTACACCGACGTCGACGGCGTCTACACCACCGACCCGCGCATCGTCCCCGAAGCGCGGCGGCTGGACACCATCACCTTCGAGGAAATGCTGGAAATGGCCAGCCTGGGCTCTAAGGTGCTACAGATCCGTTCTGTGGAATTCGCCGGCAAATACCAGGTGCGGCTGCGGGTGCTGTCGAGCCTGACCCCGTGGGATCTGCCGCTGGAGCAAGAGTCGCGCAGCGGCACGCTCATCACTTTCGAGGAAGACGACAAAATGGAACAAGCCGTGGTGTCGGGCATCGCCTTTGCCCGCGACGAAGCCAAGATCATCGTGGTCGGCGTGCCCGATCGCCCGGGCATTGCCTATCAGATTCTCAGCGCCGTGGGCGATGCCAACATCGAAGTCGACATGATTCTGCAGAACCAGAGCGTGGCCGGCTTCACCGACTTCACCTTCACCGTGGGGCGCGGCGACTATGCGCGTGCCCTGGACATTCTCAAGTCGACGGTACAGGCGCATATCGGCGCCAAGGAAATTCTGGGCGACCCCAAAGTGTGCAAGGTGTCCATCGTCGGCATGGGCATGCGCTCGCACGCGGGTGTGGCCAGCAAGATGTTCCGCACCTTGTCGGAAGAGGGCATCAACATCCAGATGATCTCCACATCCGAGATCAAGGTCTCGGTGGTCATCGAGGAAAAATACATGGAACTCGCCGTGCGCTCGCTGCACAAGGCCTTCGATCTGGACGCCGCGGCCTGATCGTATCCATGCAAAGTGGTGGCGTTGCACACCATTCGCATGTAATAATTGCCTGCTTTGCTGCTTAAGGCCAAAAGCTTTTAGCCAGCACCGATCTGGAGACGTGACCGAGTGGCCGAAGGTGCTCCCCTGCTAAGGGAGTATGCGCCAAAAGCGCATCGAGGGTTCGAATCCCTCCGTCTCCGCCAGATTGCACCAAGACCCTGATGATTCAGGGCCTTTTTGCATTCTGGGAACGCATCCTCAGCGGCCCAAGTTACACGGCGCTCAGTTGAGGGGATGTGAAACAGGGCTCGGGTGGGACAATAGAGCGTTTGCCGAAACGCAGGTCAAACCATTCGAGGGGCAGCACCTTGATCCAGTCCTACGACGATTACAAGCGCTACCTGGCCGCGGACCGCATTGCCTTGGGCGTGCAGTCGCGCTGGGCTTTTCTGTTTGACGAAATTTTTCAATTTCAGTGCCAGCTGCGAAAAGTCGAATACTTCACAAATTGCCGAAAAAGTCGGCTGCGGCGGATGTTTGCCGTGTACCGCTTCCGTAGACTTTCCATCAGGTTAGGGTTCTCGATCCCTGCCAACGTGTTCGGCCCGGGCCTGGCGATTCTGCACTACGGCACCATCGTGGTGAATTCTGGTGCACGTATCGGCGCGAACTGCCGTATCCATACGGGCGTCAACATCGGTGCGCAGTTGGGCATGGGGTCGGCGGTGCCGGTGATCGGGAACAACTGCTACATCGGTCCGGGTGCAAAACTGTTCGGTGCAATTGAAATTGGCGACAACACGGCCATCGGGGCCAATGCAGTGGTCAACAAAAGTTTTCCAGAGGGCAATGTCACCCTTGGCGGCATTCCTGCCCGTGTCATTTCCGACAAATCGACGGCCGGTTTGTTTGTCCACGGCGATGCGACGCATTGAGCCCCACGCTCTGCTGGGGGCGCCGCAGGGGCTGATTCCAGTGCCCGATTCCACTCCTGACTGTGGTGCGACGTAAGGCCATGCAGACCTCGATTCCCGCGCCAACTGCGGTCGCCACCCAGGCGATCAACAAGCCCATGCGCGTGCTGATGGTGGTGGACGGGCGCTATCCGACCACGGGTGGGGCAGAAATGCAGGCCCGGTTGCTCACGGCGTCTTTTGCAGCCGCTGGGCATGCGGTGCAGGTGCTGGTGCCGCATCTCGACAAATCGCAACCCGTCCACGACAGCGTCGACGGCATTCCTGTGACACGGTTGTCCTATCCGCGTATCAAGGGCCTGGGTGCCATTCTGCTGAACGTGCGATTCGCCTGGTGGTTGCTGCAACGGCAACGGCAGTTCGACGCCATTCACATCCACATGGTGCACAACCTTGCGGGTGCGGCGGGTTGGCTCAAGCCATGGCTGAAGCCGCAGGTCATCGCCAAAGTCTCGGGAGCGGCGGAATTTCAGGGGGGCATTCTCGATACCGTCCGTAGCCGCAGTCTGGTGCACCGAATTTTGCGCCGGGGCGCGCAACGGCTGGACGGTTACCAGTGCATCAGCCGGCGCACGGCGAGCATCATGGCGCAGGCGGGCTTTCCGCAGCGACGGCTGCACTATGTGCCTAACGCCGTCGATCTCAAGCGTTTTCACCCGCCAGCGGCACGCGACCAAGGCGCGTTGCGCGCGGTGTTCGTCGGGCGGCACGTCGCCGTGAAGGGGCTGGACGTGCTGCTCAAGGCCTGGGCGCTTGCCGGGCTGCCGGAGGGATCGCGCCTCACGCTGGCGGGCGATGGCCCCGAGCATGCAACGCTCAAGGCCCTGGCGCAACAATTCGGTGTGGAGCAAAGCGTGGAGTTTCCTGGTGTGGTGCAGGACGTGCCCACATTGCTTGCCGCCAACAATCTCTATGTGCAGGCCTCGCATCAGGAGGGCCTGCCCAATGCGGTGCTCGAGGCCATGGCGAGTGGCCTGCCGACGGTGGCGACGCGGGTTAGCGGGCACGAAGACGTCATTTCCGACGCGCACAATGGTCTTCTGGTGCCACCTGCGGATCCCGAGGCTCTGGCTGCAGCGATCCGCCGCATGGCCGCCGATGTGGCGTTGCGCGAGCGCCTCGGCGCGTCTGCGCGGCAATTCGTCGAGACCACCTATTCCACCGATGCGGTGCTTGCTTCCTTGCTGGCGTTATACCGGCAGCCGAGCCAGCCCGAATGTGAAGCGGTGCGCAGTTGAACCCGTGAATTCCGCCGTGTCATGCAAATCCGCAGCGAGTCGAGCCCTGTGATCCAAAAAGAAAAGCGCGGCGTGCTGGCCAGATTGTTTCAGCACACCTCGAACTACACCATTGGCAGCATTTTGGTGATGCTTGCCAGCGTGATTTCCTTTCCGATTCTGACGCGTTTGTTCACGGTGGCGGAATATGGAACGATGGCCTTGGTCACGTCCACCATTTTGTTCCTAGTCGGGGTGGGCAAACTGGGGTTGCAGCATTCCGTGGTGCGGTATTACAGCGAAGTCGAGGCGGGAACGCGGAAAAACACGGCGCAGCAGTTTTTTTCCACGGTGCTTTTCGGCATGATCGGGGTGGGGCTCTTCGTTACGCTGCTGAGCATTGTGATGGTGTATGTTCTACCCACCGCCTGGCTTGCCGACGCGCAAACCAAATATCTCATTATCTTGGCGTCCCCCCTCATTTTCATTCGTGTGGTGGATAGTGCCATGTATAATATGCTGCGGGCGCAGCAGAAAAGTGGGATATACAGCACCTATTTCACGGTCCGGAAATATCTAGGTCTCGGGCTGATCCTGCTGGTACTGTTTTATCTCTCGAGAACCCTGGAAGGATTTTTTCTCTCGTCCATGGTCGGTGAATTGATCGCCGTGTTGGTGATCATTTTCTATTACGCCAAGCAGGGTGTTTTCAACCTCCACAGCTTCAATCGGCCGCTGTTCGTCTCGATGCTGGTCTTCGGTCTGCCATTGCTCGCCAGCGAACTGTCCATGCTGCTGCTGAATATGGGAGGGCGCTACATCATCAATTACCAGCTCGGCCCCGAGCCACTCGGGGCGTTTTCTGCCGCGTTCAATTTCAGCGATTATCTGCAGGGTGTGCTGACGGCGTCTTTCGCCCAGGCCGTGGTGCCGATGTATTTTCGGATGTGGGAGCAGCAGGGCCGTGAAAAAACCATCGAATTCATCCAGCAGGCCTTGAAGTATTATTTGGCACTCGCCCTTCCCGTGCTGGCGGGCATGGCAGCCGTGGGCCCCGAATTGTTGCAATTGCTGGCCTCGTCGAAGTATGCGGTGAGTACCGAACTGATCGTCTTCATCGTGGGGGGCATGTTGGTGTCGGGCGGAACGCCCATTTTCAGTGCCGGGATTTATATCAACAAGCTCACCAAGGTGGTCATGTATTCGGTTCTGACTGCGGTTGCGGTCAACCTCATTCTGACGTCGTTACTGACGCGACCTTTCGGTATCGAGGGGGCGGCGTTTGCGGCGCTGGTGAGTTATTTGCTCTATACCTTGCTCGCGGCGTATTACGGACGCAAGGTGATTCAAATCAAAATGCCTTGGATGGATGTGGCGAAATACGGCTTGTTTTCGCTGATCATGTATTTTGCCGTTGTCCGGCTGCACCCCTTCGGGCCGGTGTCTGGCCTGTTTGTGCAGATCGGGGCTGGGGCGGCGATTTATGGGGTGCTGATTCTGCTGTTCGACGCGCCGATTCGTCATGTTGTGCTGCGCGGAGCCAAGACCTTGCGCAGTAAAATCTGAAGGCTTGTTTGCCTCGACTCCTCGCCTACGCATGCACAGCCCCCTTGCCGTCGCGCCCATGCTCGACTGGACCGATCGGCATTGCCGCTACTTCCACCGGCTGATCACACGCCAAACCCTGCTCTACACCGAGATGGTGACCACCGGCGCCTTGTTGCACGGCGACGTCGGGCGGCATCTCGATTACAGCGCGCAAGAGCATCCGCTGGCGCTGCAACTCGGTGGCAGCGAGCCCTGCGACCTGGCCAAATGCGCGCGGTTGGGGCGGCAATGGGGTTATGACGCCATCAACCTGAACTGCGGCTGTCCCAGTCCGCGCGTGCAACGTGGCGCCTTTGGCGCCTGCCTCATGGCCGAGCCGGGGCTGGTGCGCGATGCCGTCGCGGCGATGCGTGACGCCGTGGCTGGCGCCATTCCGATCACCGTCAAGCACCGGATCGGCATCGATCATCTAGACAGCTACGCGTTCGTGCGCGATTTTGTCGGCATCGTCGCCGAAGGCGGCTGTGAGACCTTCATCGTGCACGCGCGCTCGGCCTGGCTCGACGGCCTCAGCCCCAAGGAAAACCGCGATGTCCCGCCGTTGCGGCCGGAGTTCATTTTGCAGCTCCAGCGCGATTTCCCCGGCCTTCGTTTCGTCCTCAACGGCGGCATCAAGGATGCGGCGCAGTTGCGCGCCTGGCTGCCGCAGGTGGCCGGCGTCATGGTCGGGCGGGCGGCTTACCACGACCCGTGGATGATGGCGGGCTGGGATGTCGAATGGCTGGGGCAGGCCGCTGGCGCAGCACCGCAACGTGAGCAGGTGGAGGCGCAGATGATCGCCTACATCGACGATTGGAAGCGGCAAGGCTTGCATCCGCAGGCCATCACCCGGCACATGCTCAATTTGTGGAAGGGGCAACCCGGTGGGCGGCTGTGGCGCCAAGTGCTGAGCGACGCCAAGCTGCTGTCCACGCTGTCGGTTCCGGCGCTGTTTGCCCGGGCCCGCGACGCTCGACTCTCGGCTCCGCAGGAACCGCAAGAGCCCGAGGTTCAGCCGCTGATGGCGACGGTCTGCGCCTGAGCGAGGTTGGCGTCGGTTGCACGGCTGAGCTCCAGCACCTGCTGCGCGGCTTGGCTGAACGAGGCGTCGTCGATGCCGGTCAGGCGCAGGCGTGGGGCGTGCGCGAACTGGCGGAAGTTGTTGGTCATCGAGCGCGCGTAGCTCGGGTCGTAATGCTGTTCCAGGATCTCGGCGGTGAAGGTGGCCAACGCGCCCGCCTGGATCATTTGTTGCCAACGCTCCACGGTCTCCGCACCCCGCAGGGCGCGCAGGGTGTCGAGCCGTTGCTGCAGGAGCGCGGCATCGGCCGACAGGGCGGCGTAGTCACGCAGGAGGAATTGCACCCGCATCGTGGTGTCGAGCTCCACGGCGATGCAAGGTGCCTGGCGCATGGTTGTCATCAGGCTGTCGGGCAGATGCAGCGCACCGATCTTTTTGCTCTCGGCTTCGACAAACACCGGGCGTTGCGGGTCGAAGCCATGCAGTTGCTCCCACAAAAGCGTCTCGAACAATTTTTGCGAGGGCTGCTTGTCACCCGGCTCCAGTCCGAGCACGGAACCGCGATGGCGCGCCAGGGCTTCGAGGTCCAGCACTTGGGCACCAGCGTCGCGCAGGGCACGCAACAGACGGCTCTTGCCGCAGCCGGTGCGGCCACACAGCACCTGAAACTGCAGGCGCGCTGGCAACTGCTCCAGATCGGCGCGCAGCGCGCGACGCAGCGCGCGGTAACCACCTTGCACCAAGACGACGGAAAAGCCGATGCGCGCCAGAACATGGGCCAGCGCCCCCGAGCGATTGCCGCCACGCCAGCAGTACACCAGCGGCGCCCAGGTCTTGGGCAAGTCTGCGGCGTGGACGTCGAGGTGCCGGGCGATGTTGCGCGAGATCAGCGCCGCGCCGCGCTTGTTGGCGACGAAGGGATCAACCTGGACGTAGAGCGTGCCCACTTCGGCACGTTCGACGTCATCGAGCACGGGCCAGCTCTGCGCGCCAGGCATGTGGTCGAGCGCGAATTCGGACGGGCTGCGCACGTCGATCACGGCACTGAACGTGCGCAGCTTCTGCAGGGCTTCGGCGGCGTCGATCAAGCGAGGATTCATCGGGAGCCTTTCTGCGGCTTGGCCCGCAGCAGCGGCTGCAGATGCGGCCACACCGTGTCGAGCATGGTGGCTTGCGCCTGCGCGGTGGGGTGAATGTTGTCGGCCTGAAACCAGTCGGGATGCGCCACCACACCCGCCAGCAGGAACGGCACCAGCGGCACATCCTGCGCCTTGGCCACGCGCGGGAAGAGGGCGGCGAAGCGCGCGGTGTACGCCGCACCGTAGTTGGGTGGAATCTGCATGCCCACCAGCAACACCTGCGCCCCGGCGGCCTTGCACAGGCGGGTCATCTGCGCCAGGTTGTGCTCGGTCTGCTGCAGCGACAGACCCCGCAGCGCATCGTTGCCACCCAGTTCGATGAGGACCACGCGTGGCTTGTCGCGGGCCAACAGCGCGGGCAGACGGGCCAGCCCGCCCGCCGTGGTGTCGCCACTGATGCTGGCGTTGACCACCGTCGATGCGGGCCGGGTGGCGCCGAGCCGGGCGCGCAACAGATCCACCCAGCCCTTACCGGTTTCCAGCCCGTAGCCGGCGGACAGGCTGTCGCCCACCACCAGCAGCACGGGTTCTGCTGCCGTTGCGGCCTGCGCCTGGGCACCGAGTGCGACCCCCAACAGCAGGGCCAAGACCTTGCGCCGAGGGACTGGCAGCGCGCTTCCTACAATCGGCTTCATTCCAAATTTCATGACAAGGGTTCCATGACGGTCGATGTGATTGTCGCGCAGGATCTGGGCAAGACCGTCGCGGATGTCGGTGAGGCGATCACCATTCTGGCGGACGTGCAGTTGCGCGTTCCCAAGGGGCAGAGCGTGGCCGTCACCGGAGCCTCGGGCTCGGGCAAGTCCACGCTGCTGGCGCTGCTTGCTGGGCTCGATCTGCCCAGCACCGGGCGGGTGCTAATCGACGGTGTCGATCTGGCCAGCCTCGACGAAAACGGGCGAGCCGATCTGCGGGCGCAGAAAATCGGCTTCGTTTTCCAGAACTTCCAGCTCATCGAGCATTACTCGGCGTTGGAAAACGTGATGTTGCCGCTGGAGATCGCCGGGCGCTCCCACGGCGCGGCCGATCTGGCCACGCAGTTGTTGCATGCCGTGGGGCTGGGGCAGCGGCTGCACCATCGGCCCGCCTTGCTGTCTGGCGGCGAGCAGCAGCGTGTGGCGCTGGCGCGCGCCTTCGTCGGGCGGCCGCGCGTGGTGCTGGCCGACGAGCCCACCGGCAATCTCGATGCTGCCACTGGCGCGCGCATCATGGATCTGATGTTCGGCCTATGCGCCGAGTCGGAGGCGACCCTGGTGTTGGTCACGCACGACCCGGCACTGGCAGCGCGCTGCGACCGCATCTGCACCATGCACGCCGGCCGTCTCAGCGTGCCGCCGCAGGGAGCCGCAGCGTGAAGCCGCTCTACGGTTTTCATGCCGTCGGCGCTCGCTTGCGCGCCGCACCCGAGTCGGTGCATGCCGTGTATGTCGATGCCGGCCGCCGCGACGCCCGCATGCAGCAGTTCTTGCGCAAGGTTGAAGCCGCTGGCGTGGAACTCAAGACCTTGAGCGCCGAACGGCTTGCCGCGCTGGCCGGCACCGACCGGCATCAGGGCGTGGTGGCCCAGGTGGATGATCTGCCCAGTGTGCAAGACATGCACGCTGTGCTCGACGCGGTGGAGGGCGCACCGCTGGTGCTGGCGCTCGACGGCGTGACCGATCCACACAACCTCGGTGCCATTCTGCGCACCGCAGATGCGGCCGGGGTGCACCTGGTGATTGCGCCCAAAGATCGGGCCGTCGGTCTCAATCCCACCGTGGCGCGGGTGGCCAGCGGCGCCGCTGAGACCGTGCCCTACCTGATGGTGACCAACCTGGTGCGCAGCCTGCGAGAACTGCAGGACCGCGGCCTCTGGGTCATGGGAACCGATGAAGCAGGCACCGACCTGGTGTACGACGCCGATTGGACCCGCCCGGCCGTGCTGGTGATGGGGGCGGAGGGCGCGGGCATGCGCCGCCTGGTGCGCGAGACCTGCGATCAACTGCTGCAGATTCCCATGCTCGGCGCGGTGGAAAGTCTCAATGTCTCCGTCGCTGCCGGGGTGTGCCTGTACGAAGCGGTGCGCCAGCGCCGGGCCTGAGCCACAACCCCGTTGACGGCGGCTGGCGGCCGGCGCGGCGTTACCGGCTCTCGCTGGCCCGCTCCAGGCGGTGGTGCATGCGCTGCAGGGCGATCCACACCAGCAGGGCAATGACGGGGATGGCCACGCCCTCGGCGAGTTTGGGCCGAATGTGCAGCCAGGGCTCGGCCGCCTCGAACAACTGTCCCACCAGCGACGCCATGTAGTAAGTGATGGCCGCGACCGACAGGCCCTCGACGGTTTGCTGCAGCCGCAGTTGCAGATACTGCCGCCGATTCATCGACGCCAGCAGGCTGCGGTTCTGCTGCTGCATGGCCACTTCCACCCGTGTGCGCAGCAGGTTGCTGCACCGCGACACGCGCTCGGATAGCGCCTGCTGCCGCCGCGCCGCCCAGGCGCAGGTCTGCATGGCTGGGGCCAAGCGCCGCTCCAGGAACTGGCCGATGGTCTGCAGGCCGAAGATCTGCTTCTCGTGCAGGTCGGCCACGCGGCGGTTGACCAGGTCGTAATACGCCGTGGCGGCGGTGAAGCGGCCGTGCGATGCGGCATACACGCCCTCCACCGTGGACGCCAGCTGCGTCAGCCGGTCGAGGGTCTTGTGGTCGCGCTGCGCCTCGGCCTCGTCG
>JAKAFC010000246.1 GCA_021818065.1 Pseudomonadota bacterium | reverse complement strand
GGCGAAGGCGTGTTCACCAAAGACAAAGCGCCCAAGACCCTGCGCCAGATGGCGCTCGACGCCATCGAGCAAACCAGCTTCTACCCCGAGAACGGCAAGGCACGGCTGCACGACATGATTGCCAACCGGCCGGATTGGTGCATCAGCCGCCAGCGCAGCTGGGGCGTGCCGATCGCGTTCTTTCTGCACAAAGACAGCGGCGAACTGCATCCGCGCACCATGGACATTCTCGACATCGCCGCCGAGATGATCGAGCATGGCGGCATCGAGGCGTGGAGCAAGGCCGACGGGGCCGACATTCTCGCCCGCGTCGGTTGCGCCGGAGATGCAGCGTCGTACACCAAGAGCACCGACATTCTGGAAGTCTGGTTCGACTCGGGCACCACCCACACCACCGTGCTCATGGGCAGCCATGCCGGCGCCGGCCATGCCCATGGCCCACAGGCCGACCTGTATCTCGAAGGCCACGACCAGCACCGAGGCTGGTTCCACTCCTCGCTGCTCACATCCTGCGCCATGTATGGCCGCGCGCCCTATAAAGGCCTGCTGACCCACGGCTTCACCGTGGACAGCCAGGGGCGCAAGATGAGCAAATCGCTGGGCAATGGGGTCGATCCGCAAAAGACCTGCGACAAGCTCGGTGCCGAGATCCTGCGCCTGTGGGTGGCGGCGTCCGACTATTCCGGCGACATTGCTGGTGACGACAAAATCCTCGCTCGCGTGGTCGATGGCTATCGGCGCATCCGCAATACCCTGCGTTTTTTGCTGGCCAACACCAGCGACTTCGACCCGGCGCAGCACGCCGTGCCGCTGCAGCAGATGGTCGAGATCGACCGCTGGGCGCTGGCCCACGCCGAGGCGCTGCAAAGCGTCATCCTGACGCATTACGACCAATACGAGTTCCACCCGGTGGTGGCCAAGCTGCAGGTGTATTGCTCCGAAGACCTCGGCGCCTTCTACCTCGACGTGCTCAAGGACCGCCTCTACACCACCGCCCCCGACAGTCTGGCGCGGCGCAGCGCCCAGACCGCGCTGTGGCACATCACCCAGGGCATGTTGCGCTGGATGGCTCCGTTCCTCAGCTTCACGGCAGAGGAAGCCTGGGCTTTGGTTGGTCAGGGCGAGAGCATCTTCACCCAGACCTACTGGGCCTGGCCGCAGCAGGCGGATGGTGTCGCGCTGCTGGAGCAATGGGCCCGCATCCGCAGCGTCCGCGAAGCCGTCAACAAGGACATCGAGGCGCTGCGCGAACAAGGGCGCATCGGTGCCTCGCTGCAGGCCGAAGTCGATATTTACGCGCCAACCGCCGATCACGCCCTTCTGGCGCGCCTGGGCGATGACCTGCGCTTCATCCTCATCACCTCGCGTGCCACGCTGCATCCGGCCGTGGCCGAAGGGCTGCGCATCGACGCCCACCCCACCAGCCACGCCAAGTGCGAGCGTTGCTGGCACTGGCGCGCCGACGTCGGCGCCGAGCCGCAACATCCCGGCTTATGCGGCCGTTGCGTCAGCAATCTGTTCGGCGCCGGCGAGCCGCGCCACTTCGCCTGACCCTCGATCCGCCTGCCCATGCCCTCCGCCCCGACCCTCCGCACCACCGCGACCCGCCGCCCTGGAGTCTGGCCCTGGCTGCTGGTTGCGTTTGGCGTCATCGTTGTCGATCAGTTGAGCAAGTGGCTGGTGCGCCACAGCTTGCCGCTCGACAGCAGCCTGCCGTTCACCAGTTTTTTCAACTTGGTCTACATCCACAATCCGGGGGCGGCGTTCTCGTTCCTTGCGGCACAGCCCGGGTGGCAGCGCTGGTTTTTCAGCGCCTTGAGCCTGGCGGCTTCGGCCTTCATCATCTGGCTGCTGCTGCGCAACCGCGGCAAGACCCTGTTCAGCCTGGCCCTGGCCTTCATCCTCGGCGGGGCGCTGGGCAACCTGATCGACCGCGTGCTGTGGGGCAAAGTGACCGACTTCCTCGACTTCTACCTCACGCTGCATGGTCAGCAGTGGCACTGGCCAGCGTTCAACCTGGCCGATTCGGCCATTTTCGTGGGCGCCGTGCTGCTGATCGTCGATGAATTGCGCCGCGCCAGGGCCCAGCGCTCCTGACGTTTGTTTATTGGGATATCACGATAAACCCCCCGTGGTATCCCGGGTTGCGCGACCGTTTGTCGCACCTTAGCCTCCCCGCTTGATGGACGGCCCAATGCAGGCCGCCACGCCATGGAGGAGAAGCCGTATGACGCCGGAAGAAGCGCAGCATCACCCGCTGGCGGCGGAGACTCGCAAACGCGTCAGCGTCTGCAGTCTGCGCTGGAGCACACCCTTTTCTTGGCTGGCCGCGGGCTGGCGCGACTTTGCCCGATGCCCCATCGTCGGCCTGACCTACGGTGTGGTGTTCACCGCCCTGGGCTGGCTGCTCGCCTGGACGCTGGCGCGTTCCCCCGAGTACACCTTGATGCTTGCCGCTGGCTTGCTGCTCGTCGGCCCGGCTCTGGCCATGGGGCTGATGGAGGCCAGCCGCCGCTGCGAAATCAACCTCAAGGCACGGCTGAATTTCTGCATTCGCTGCTGGTGGCCTCACCGTGGCAGCGTTGCCATCTTCGCCGGTCTGCTGCTGGTCATTGAACTGCTGTGGGGACGCACCGCGCTGGTGGTATTCGCCCTGTTTTTCGACTCGGGCATGCCGGAGACTGGCGGCGTGCTGCGGCTGCTGCTCGATCCGGCGAACCTGAGCTTCGTGCTGGCCTATCTGGCCGTGGCGTTGGTGTTCGGCGGGCTGGTGTTCGCCATCAGCGTGGTGTCGATTCCCATGATGCTCGACCGCCCGG
>JAKAFC010000245.1 GCA_021818065.1 Pseudomonadota bacterium | reverse complement strand
CGCGAGGGCGAACACCGAGACCAGGGCGCGGGCTCCGCCGAGTTGCGGCAGCAGCGCAGCGAGCAACACCCCGGCCAGGCCCAGGCCCTCGCGCCAGGCCACGGTGCGGGCGAGCTGGGTCTCATCCCGCCCCAGCGTGGCGCCCCAGGCTTGGTGGATGATGGACGCGGCGCTGAAACCCAGATAAGTGAGCAACAGCGCGGCGACGAACACCACGGTGAACGCGACGTCCGCGCTGCGCCAGGGCAGCAGCGCGGGCAGGGCGAACAGCGCGGCAAAGCCGCAGAACATCAGCGCGCAGGCTGCCAGCAACGCGGGCTTGGCCAGGCCGCGGCGTAGCAGGTGATCGGCCAGTCGCCCCAGCCAGGGGTCGAACAGTGCGTCGGCAAAGCGGGTGAGCAGCAACACCGCGCCGAGGTAGCCCAGTGGCACGGCGTAGCGTGTGGCGTAGTGCTCGGGCAGGTAAACGTAGAGCGGCAGGGCGACGAAGGCCAGCGCCAGGCTCGGTGCGCCGAACCGCAGCAGCGCCAGCGGCTGCAGCGGGCCCGGCGCCGCGGCGGTGCCGACGACTGCGGGCAGAGCGCAGGTGGGCGCAGTCATGGCGCGCTGCCGGTGCTGGCGGCCGCCAGCAGGTCGTTGCGCAGGCCCGGCGCGGGCGTCTGCGGCGACAGCCAGATGGCGAAGAACGCCTGGGCGAATGCCGTGCCGGCGACCTCGCCCCGCAGCGCGCCGTTGAAGTAGAAGCGGGTTTGCGCCGCCTGGGTTGCGCCTGCGGCTGGCGTGAACACCCCGGTGAGGGTGTCGCCCTCGGCGACGTCGGGGAACAGGCGTTGCATGGCCTGCAGCCAGGCGCTGCGCTGCGGCGCACTGCCTTCGCCGAGTTTGCGCATTTCCTCCTCCGAGCGTGCGGCAATGTCGGCACCCTTGAGGCTGCGGGCGTAGCGCAGCTGCAGCGCGAAGGGCGCGGTGCCCAGCGGCGAGCCCAAGCCCTGCGGGCCGACCCACAGCGTGGCGCGATACACCAGAAAACCGAAGTAACGAAACTCGCCACTGCCCGAGAGTCTGGCGTTGGCGATGGCCGCCCGCACCTCCTCAGGCACGGCCGGGGCGGCTTGCGCCCGCGCGGCGAGGGGCGACGCGCTGGCGGCTGCGGCCAGCAGCAGGTGGCGCCGCGTCAGTCCGGCGCCGGGTGTTTCACTGCCCTTGTGCATGGCGCAGGGTGAACTGCCAGACCTGGGTCGAGCCCTGGCTGAAGCCAGCCTCGCAGTAGGCGAGGTAGAAGGTCCACAGCCGCACGAAGCGGTCGTCGAAGCCCTGCGCGCGCACGGCGTCGAGCCGGGCGGTGAACTGCTCGCGCCACAGCGCCAGGGTGCGGGCGTAGTCGGCGCCAAAAGCGAGTTCGTCCACCACCTCCAGGCCCGCAGCCTGGGCCTGATTGATGAACGCGGTGCGCGACGGCAGCATGCCGCCGGGGAAGATGTAGCGCTGGATGAAGTCGGTGCTGCGGCGGTAGTTGGCGAACAGATCGTCGGCGATGGTGATGGTCTGGATGCAGGCGCGCCCACCGGGCTTGAGATGCCGCGCCAAGGTGCGGAAGAACCCCGGCCAGTAGGCCTCGCCCACGGCCTCGAACATCTCGATCGAGGCGATGCCGTCGTAGCCGCCGGGCGGCGCAAGACGGTCGAGATCGCGGTAGTCGCACAACTCCAGCCGGGCTTGCGGTGCGCCATCGGCCAGCCGCTTGCGGGCGTAGTCGAGCTGCTCGGTGGACAGGGTGACGCCGTCGAGCTGCAGACCGCGCTGCTGCGCGGCTTCGGCCAGGCCGCCCCAGCCGCAGCCGATCTCCAGCACGCGGGCGTCGGGCTGGAGCTGCAACTGGTCGAGCACGCGGGCGTACTTGGCGGCCTGCGCCTGCTGCAGCGTCTGTGTGGCATCGCCGTTGAACAGCGCGCTGGAGTAGGTCATGCTCGGGTCCAGCCAGAGGCGGTAGAAGGCGTTGCCGATGTCGTAGTGGGCGTGGATGTTGTCGCGGCTGCCGGCGCGGCTGTTGCGCCGCAGCAGATGGCGGATGCGGTCGGGCAGCCGGCCCAGCACGCTGCCGTGCAGTGCACGGGCGATGCTGTCGCGGTTGGCCGCCAGAAGCTTGAGCAGCGCAGGCAGGTCGGGCGTGTCCCAGGCGCGGCGCATCCAGGCTTCGGCGAAGGCGATGTCGCCGCGCTTGAGCACCTCGCCCAGCACCGCCCAGTCGTGCAACGCCACCTGCGCCTGCGGGCCGTCAGGGTCTTGGCCGAAGTGGCGCCAGACGCCGTCGGGGCCATGAAAATCGAGGCGACCGATCTGCAGGCCTTGCAGCAGTCGCAGCACGCCGCGCGCGGCCAGCGGCGGCTTGCGGCGCTTGCTGACACGCTGCGACGGACACGCCGGGTCGAGGGAGAGCGGGGACAGGGTGCGGTCGCTGGCGTTCATGATCGGCTCGCAAAGTGGTCGGGTGGGAGGGGCTTGGAATGGAACGGCACGCGCTTGCGCCACAGCTTGAAGGCCTGCCAGTGGATGCGCGCCATCACGCCGAAGCTGTGCAGCGGATGGCGCAGCAGCGCCAGGCGGGCGCGGGCGGCGGTCAGCGGCTGCAGCATGCCGCTGAGGCTGGTTTCGAGCAGCGGTCCGGTGGCGTCGTCGTGGTCGATGCGCAGGATGTATCGCTGCGGCGTGGCGCTGGTGCTGCGCAAAAAGCGAAAGCGGTAGCCGCCCTCGATGCTGCAGAACGGCGACACATGGAACACCTTGTGCGCCTGGTACTGTGCCCCCCAGTGCAGCCGGTCGCTGCCCGC
>JAKAFC010000074.1 GCA_021818065.1 Pseudomonadota bacterium | reverse complement strand
TTCCGATCTCGGTCTGCGCCACGGCGCCGCCGATGCCGGCATCGACTTCGTCGAAGATCAGGGTTTCGGTGTCCTGCAAGGCGCTGGTGGTCACGGCCACCGCCAGGGCGATACGCGAGAGTTCGCCACCGCTGGCCACCTTGCCCAGGGCGCGCAGTTCCGCCCCCGGGTGCGCCGCCACCTGCAGCTCCACAGCCTCGGCGCCGCGCGCCCCCACGGTCTCCAACGGCGTGAGGGCGACGTCGAAGCGGCCGCCCGGCATACCCAGATCCTGCATCGCGGCCTGCACCGCCTTGGCCAGTTGCTGCGCCGCCTTGCGGCGCCGGGCGCTGAGTTTGGCGGCGGCCTGCTGCAGCGCGGCCCGCGCGGCCTGCTCGGCCTGTTCGAGAGCGGGCAGGTCGGCGCTGCGGTCGAGCTGCGCGAGCTTGTCGCGCAGCGTCTGGTGGGTCTGCGGCAAGTCGGCGGCGGGCACGCGATGCTTGCGCGCCAGACTCATCCAGGCGGCCAGGCGGGTATCGAGTTCGGCCAGGCGCTGCGGATCGGCCTCGGTGCGCTCGGCCAGGCGGCGCAGGGCGTGGCTGAGGTCGTGCAGGCTGGTTTGCGCCGTGTCGAGCTGCTGCAGCAGCGGCTGCAACGCGACATCGACCTGCACCGCTTGCTCCAGCGCCTGCTGCGCCTGCGCCAGCAGGGTCAGGGCGCTTTGCTCCTCGCCGTCGAGCGCGCCCTCGGCGGTGGCAAAGGCTTCGAGCAGACTGCTGACATGAGCCAGTCGCTTGTGTTCGGCCTCGAGGCTGCTCCATTCGCCCGCCTGCGGGGCGAGGCGGTCGAGTTCGTCGCACTGCCATTGCAGGCGCTCGCGCTCCTCGGCCAGGGCGCCAGCGGCGTCGCGCGCCTGTTGCAACGCCTGCTCGGCCTCGCGCCAGTGGCCCCAGGCCTGTGCCACGGCGCGGGCTTCGTCCTGCGCCCCGGCGTAGGCGTCGAGCAGGTTGGTGACGACGTCGCGCCGCACCAGCCCCTGGTAGGCGTGCTGGCCGTGGATGTCCACCAGCATCTCGCCCGCCGCCTTGAGCTGGGCCGCAGTGGCGGGGCTGCCGTTGACGAAGCCGCGCGACTTGCCCTGGGCGTCGATCACGCGGCGCAGCAGCACGCTGTCAGCCTCGGCGGCAAAGCCTTGCGCCTCCAACCAGTCGGCCAGCGCCGGGCTGGCGCTGAATGTCGCACTGATCTCGGCCCGCTGGGCACCGGCGCGCACCACGCCACTGTCGGCGCGCTCGCCCAGCGCCAGTTTGAGGGCGTCGATGAGGATGGACTTGCCCGCGCCGGTCTCGCCGGTGAGCACGGTGACCCCCCCGGCCAGATCGATGTCGAGTTCGGGCACGATGACAAAGTCGCGCAGATGCAGGTGCTGCAGCATGGTTCAGTGCGGTTCAGGACTCATCGGGAATTTCGTGCCAGTGCAGTTTCTTGCGCAGGGTGGAGAAGTAGCTCCAGCCCGGGGGATGCAGAAACACGCAACGGTGCGGCGCCTGGGCGATACGGATGCGATCGCCGCCGATGAGCTCGGCGTAGCTTTGCATGTCGAAGTTCACGCTGACATCGCGCGGGGTGACGACTTCGATCACCACCTCGGCGCCGCCCGGTAGCACGATGGGACGGTTGGACAGGGTGTGCGGCGCAATCGGCACCAGCACCACACCATCCACGCTGGGGTGCAGGATGGGCCCGTAGGCCGACAGCGCATACGCCGTCGATCCGGTGGGCGTGGCCACGATCAGCCCGTCGGCCCGCTGCACATACATGAAGCGGTTGTCCACCTCCACTTTGAGCTCGACCAGGCCCGAGGCGCTGTTGCGGTTGACCACCACATCGTTGACGGCGATGGCGCTGAAAATGGTCTGGCCCGCGCGCTCCACCGCGCCACTGAGCATGGCACGCTCCTCGCGCTCGAAGTCACCCGCCAGCAGGCCGTCGATGGCGCCCTCCCAGGCGGTATCGGCGATGTCGGTCATGAACCCCAGCCGACCGGCGTTGATACCCACCAGCGGCACGTTCAGCGGGGCAAGGCGGCGCGCCGCGCCCAGCATGGTGCCGTCGCCGCCCAGCACCACCGCCACCCAGCCGCCCGTCGCAGTGCGCTCGGCCAATTCGCTGCTGCGCAGTACCGGGTATGGCAG
Organism: Pseudomonadota bacterium; assembly: GCA_021818065.1. GTDB lineage: Bacteria > Pseudomonadota > Gammaproteobacteria > Burkholderiales > Burkholderiaceae_C > Thiomonas. The sequence goes on along the minus strand of JAKAFC010000074.1, from coordinate 11,221 downwards.
CTCGGTATGTTGCGCAGTGATTTCGCCCACCCAGACCTCCACCCCGGCCCGGCTCAGCCGCGCGGCAATCTCGCCGAGCTTGCGCTGCGCCTGCGGCGCCTGATACTTGCCGATGAGCAAGACCTGCTGGAACACGGTGCGGGACATGGGTTGGACGGGTGACGCGCCGGGGACAGCCCGCCGCAGCGGCAAATTACAGCACAGCCGCATGATGGCGGTTGTGCCCTGCGCCAGACCGCCCTGTCTCTCTAAAATGGGTCCATGGACGAACGCTCTCGCCTGTTGCTCAAGACCCTGATCGAACACTACATCGCCGAGGGGCAGCCGGTGGGGTCGCGCACGTTGTCCAAGGCGTCGGGGCTGGAGCTCTCGGCGGCCACCATCCGCAACGTCATGGCCGACCTGGAAGACCTGGGGCTGATCGCCAGCCCGCACACCTCGGCCGGGCGCATTCCCACCCCGCGTGGCTACCGCGTGTTCGTCGACGCCATGCTCACCGCCCAGCCCCAGGCAAAGGCCGATCTGCTGCCGCAGACGCTGCAGCAGCACATCGACACCGCGCCGCCGCAGCAGGTCATGGCGCGGGCGGCGCAGCTCATGTCCAGCCTGTCGCAATGCGTCGGCGTGGTGCTGGCGCCGCAGCGCAGCGCCGCCTTCCGGCACATCGAGTTTTTGCGGTTGAGCGAACATCGCATCCTGCTCATCATCGTCAGCCCCGAAGGGGACGTGCAGAACCGCATGCTGCACTGGCCCCACGCTTTGAGCCAGAGCGAACTCAACACTGCCACCAATTACCTCAACGCCCATTTTTCGGGCATGAGCTTCGAGCAGGTGGCGCAAAAGCTCGGTGGTGAAGTAGAGCACTTGCGCGCCGAGTTGGTCGCGCTGATGCAGGCCGGGGTGCAGGCCGGCAGCCAGGCGCTGCAACAGCCGCAGGACCAGGTGGTCATCTCCGGCCAGCAGCAGTTGCTGGGCATCGGCGACCTCGCCGGCAATCTGGACAAGCTGCGCCAGTTGTTCGATCTGTTCGAGCAAAAGGCGCAGCTGCTCAAACTCATGGATGCCTCGGCCCGGGCCGATGGCGTGCGCATCTACATTGGCGGCGAGAGCGAGGCCGTGCCCTTCGAGGAACTCTCGGTCATCACCGCGCCTTACGCGGCGGACGGCAAGGTCATCGGCGCGCTCGGCGTCATCGGCCCCACCCGCATGGCCTACGACCGCATGATTCAGATCGTGGACATCACCGCCAAACTGGTCGGCAATGCGCTGAGCCAGCGCTGATCACCCTCGGCGTCCACCGCGCTGGTGGTCGCGGCATCACCGCACCAGAAGCACCGGCACCGTGGTTGCCGCCACCACCTTGCTGGCCACCGACCCCATGACAAAACCCTTCAGCGCCGCATGGCCATGCGTGCCCATGACGAGCAGGTCCGGCTTGAGGCGCTGAACTTCGTCGACGATGCTCTGCGCCGGATCCCCCACGACATGGGCTGACGTGAAATCCAACCCGGCCTCGCGCAATATCGCCTCCGCCGGAGCCAATGCCTGCGCGCTGACATCGCGGTAGTAGTCGTCAAGCGTCTGCCTGCTGAGCTGCGCCCGGGCCAGGGGCGTCCCGATGGGCAGCGCCACCGTGAGCAATACGATCTGCGGCGCCTCGCGATACAGCCCAGCCTGCCGCACCAGCACCTGCGCCGCCCGCACCGAATAGTCCGACCCGTCCACCGCGAAAACGATCCGCATCTCGCAACCTCCCTTTGCGCCGCATTATGCCGACCGCGTCGCGCGATGTGCCCGCAAAGCTGGATTTCTAGAGACGAAAAAAAGCCGCCCGAAGGCGGCTTTCAAAACAAAGTCTGAACAGCTTGCGCTGATTAGAACTGGTGACGGATGCCCAGGGCGAAGCCGTTGGAGCCGGTGTTGGGCACACCCACGTTGGTGCTCGCATTGCTGTTGGCAACGATGGCAGCACCATTGCTGTTGCTGATGTGCGAGTACGAGGTGTACAGGTTGGTGCGCTTGGACAGCGAGTAGGTGTAGCCGATCGCAGCCTGCTTGGCTTGCGCGGTCGAGACGCCCATGTCGTTCTTGTACACGCTGTAGGAAGCCAGCACGGCACCGGGGCCAACCGGCACGGTCGCACCCAGCAGCCACTGTTTCTGGCTGCCAGAAATGCCGTCAGCCTTCAGGTTAGAGTACAGGCCGACAACCTTGGCGATCCCGAAGTCGTAGCCGCCAAACAGGTCATACATCTTTGCTTTGGCACCTTGCGACAGGCCAAAGTTTTGCATGTTGCTGATTTGCGAATAGTCCACACCGGCGGTGATCGGGCCGTTGTTGTAGTTACCGCTCAGCCAATAAGCACGGCTGGTGCTACCGTTGGTGGCAATCGGCTGCGTAGCTGTACCCACGTTGAACGTGTAGGCCAAAGTTGCCTTGAAACCCGAGAAATTCGGGGTGATGTAGGCCAGGGTCTGGTCCGCACGGGTCAGATTAGCAACACCGTTTTGGGTCAGCAAAGACGTGTTGGCGATATTACCCGTCATCCCAAAGCCGAACGGATCGATCGCGATCTGATTCGTATAAGCCGGGTTGTTCAGTCGGCCACCAACCACAGTACCGAAGTTGCCCGTCAAACCGACGTAGGCTTGACGTTGCATGAAGCCGCCAGCTGAGCAATAACCATTAGAGTTGCCGCCCGTGACGTTGGTGCCCGCGGCGCAGAAACCGGTTTCAGCGTTGAAAATGGCGCTCAGACCGCCGCCCAAATCCTCGGTGCCTTTCAGGCCGATGCGGGAGGGCGACTGGATGCCGGATTGCAGGCCGGTAAAGCTGGCCGTGCCGGTTCCAGTAGACGGCTTGAGACCGGTGTAATGGGCTACGCCCACGTCGACGATGCCGTACAGCTGCACGCTGTCAGCGGCGTAGGCGGAGCTGGCGAAGGCGCCGATGACGGCGAGGGCGAGTAGTGATTTTTTCATTGAGCATCTCCAGGTTGTTGAAGGCCGACCGTGGTGGCCGGTAAAGAGACAGGCCGCAAGGCTTTGTACCCTGCCAGTCCCAGCTCGTGCAGACCTAAAGCATTCCGCTACCGAGACCGTGACAATGTACCAGCGCATCAGTGAGACTGCATATTGACACGCCCCGCATGCGACCAATTCGTTGCCATCCAACAACAAAAACAGCCCGCAAGCGGGCTGTTCGGTTCACTGCACAGGCCACCCGCCGAGAAACGGCAGGTGGTGAACGCGCGTCGATTAGAAGGAATGCAGGATACCAACGGCGAAGCCGCTGGAGCCCTGGCCCGTCACACCGGCGTTGCCGTTGGTCGCCGTGTTGACGGCAAGAGCGGTGCCAAGACGGTTCGCCGCAGCAGACTCGTTGTTGATGTGCGCGTACGAGGTGTACAGCATGGTGCGCTTCGACAGGTTGTAGCTATAGCCGATGGCGTATTGCTTGGCCGTGGACTTGCTCAGGCTGGCCGCCTGCGACAGATTGGAGGTGTACTGGCCGTAGGAGGCCATCAGGGCACCACCACCCAGCGGCACGGTCGTACCCAGCAGCCAGGAAGAGTCGTTACCAGTGTAGAAATCAGCCGTGCCACGCTCATAGATGCCCATCAGCTTGGCAACTCCGAGGTCGTACGAGCCGAAGGCTTGCCACACCTTGTAAGCACCTGTGGTAGCGCCTTGGGCGTTGGCGGTAATGTTGCTGACCTTGGTGTAGTTGGCACCAACGGTCGCCGCACCGATGGCATAGTTGCCGTCCAACGACCACATGGTTTGCTTGTTGCCAGCCGTGTTGATCGGACCAGTGGCAGAACCGGTGTTGAACGAATAGTCAGCACGCGCCGTCAGCCCGCCGAAGTTCGGCGTGATGTAGGTGATGGTCTGGTTGCTGCGCAGCAGCGCGCCGACGGCATTGCCATTCAAGCCGTTGATGCCCAGGCTGAAGTTGGAGTACGCGCCTGTGAAGCCCGCTTCGAACGGGTCGTAATTGATCTCGTTGTTGAACATGCTGGTGAAGTAACGGCCCATCTGCACGGTTCCGAAACCACCCTTCAGCCCCAGCATGGTGGTCCGCCCCATGAAGCCGCCGCCGGTGCAATAGCCCGAGGTGCCCGTGCCGGTCTGATTGTTGCCTGCCGGGCAGAATCCGGTTTCAGCCTTGAAGAAGGCGCTCAGGCCGCCACCCAGATCTTCAGTTCCTTTGAGGCCGATGCGGGAGCCCGCGACCACGCCAGACATGAGGCCGGTGTACGACGCGGTGGAGCCGGGGGCTGCCGAAGCGTTGCTGGGGGCGATGCCGGTGAAGTGGCCAACACCCACGTCAATGATGCCGTACAGCTGGACGCTGTCAGCAGCGAAGGCCGAACCAGAAAACGCGCCGACCACAGCCAGGGCGATGAGGGATTTTTTCGCGAAACCTTGGGTTTTCATCGTTTGCTCCGTTGAAGTTTCCGCTTCTTCCGACACAACTCTCCAGGGCAATGTCAGAGCGGGGTGAGGGGTTTGGCTGCGGAGGGTCTATGCCTCTGCAAGCGCAGGGTTGGCATTTAAGCGCGCAGCATGACGACACTCAAGCTGTTTCAAGCGGAATGCTGCAAGTGTCATCAAAACGCAACAATTTTGGCGATCGACATTCAAGCTGTGGCCGCAATCTCGACCGTGAAGGTGATCTCGGCAATTTTTTCCAGCATGGCGCTCGCCGAGCAGTACTTGGTGTGCGAGAGTTCGACCGCGCGTTGCACCATGTCGGGGCGCAGATCGTGGCCGCTGACGGTGAAGTGCATGTGGATGCGGGTGAAGACCTTGGGATCGGTGGTGGCGCGTTCAGCATCGAGGCGCACGCTGCAGCCGCGCACGTCCTGCCGCGCCTTTTTCAGGATGTAGACCACGTCGTAGGCCGTGCAGCCGCCCGTGCCCGCAAGCACCGTCTCCATGGGACGCGGCGCCAGGTTGTGGCCGCCCGGCTCACCGGGCGCGCTGGCGGGGGCGCCGTCCATGCGCAGGGTGTGGCCGGTTTCCGTTTGCGCGGTGAAAGCCATGCCGTCGCCGCCTTCCCAATTCACGGTGCATTGCATCTGTCGTCCTTTGTTCCACGATGAAAGCTGGATTGTCCAACAGCCTGGGGGGAACGCCGCGGCGTCTGCGCCACATCGTGCGTCCCCGGGCCTGGGGCACCCGCTGATCGCCGCTGCGACGCCACGACTGCCTGAGACGCAAAACAGATGCCCTGCATTCGTTTGATTTCAGTCAATTTTCATCGCGACAACTTGAAAGCCCCGAATCGTCAAGCAAAAGCGCAAAGGCTGAAAAATTCAACGAAATCAATATCTTGATTCGTCTATTCGTTCATGCTTATACAGCAATTCCCCACGCGGCCGATGGGCTATGCAAAGTGCATAAGCATCTTCTAATATGGCGGCACGCGTTGTGATTGACGCACCCCTTGTCTCCTCCACCTCCTCCTTTGGTGGATTCTTACCCGAGCCGATGCCAGCCATCCGCTCGGGTATTTTTTCGCCTGCCTTGGCGGGCTGCGCGCGCTGCGGCCTCACATGGCCCAGGCCAGCCCGGCAACCACGAGGTAGCGCAGGCAGCGACCAAGCAGCATCCAGAACGCGCAGGCCCAGGCGTTGATGCGCAGCCAGCCCGCCGCCACGACCAGGGCGTCGCCGATGCCGGGCGCCCAGGCGAACACGGTGATGGGCGCACCCCAATGCCGCACGCGCGGGGCCCAGCGCCAGGCGTCGGGCGTCTGCCAATGGCGCACCCAGCGGCCCAGGGCATAGGTGGTCATCCCACCAAGCGTATTGGACACCGTGGCGACGATGACAGCCAGCGCGGTGTGCTGCGGCTGCGCGGCCATCACCACCAGCAGCACCGCCTCGGAGCTGAAGGGAATGAGCGTGGCTGCGGCAAAGCTCAGCGCCGCCAGCACATAAAGCCCGCCCGGACCGGATGCGGACTGCAGCAAGGCATGCCACAGGCTGAGGGCGCTGCTCGCCCATTCGGCGGGCATCAACCCAGCCATGGTGGCAAGGCGCGGCGGGCAGGGTTCATAGAATCAGCGCTTTTCACGAAGGGTTGCCCAAATGGCCGCGAAGCATACCGACTATCTGCAGCGTATTTTGAACGCCCGGGTGTACGACGTGGCCATCGAGTCGGCGCTGGAACCGGCGCGCAACCTATCGCGCCGCTTGCACAACAAGGTGCTGTTCAAGCGCGAGGACACGCAGCCGGTGTTCAGCTTCAAGCTGCGCGGGGCGTACAACAAAATGGCGCGGCTGAGCGAGGCCGAGCGCCAGCGCGGGGTGATCTGCGCCTCGGCGGGTAACCACGCGCAGGGGGTGGCGCTGGCGGCGCACCGGCTGGGCTGCCGCGCGGTGATCGTCATGCCGGCAACCACGCCGAAGGTGAAGATCGATGCCGTGCGCGCCTTCGGCGGCGCCAGCGTGGACATCGTGCTGCAAGGGGACAGCTACAGCGACGCCTACGCCCACGCGCTGACGCTGCAGGACAAGCAGGGGCTGACCTTCGTCCACCCATTCGACGACCCGGACGTGATTGCCGGGCAGGGCACCATCGCCATGGAAATCCTGCGCCAACACCAGGCGCCGATCCACGCGGTGTTCTGCGCCATCGGCGGCGGCGGGCTGATTTCGGGGGTGGCGGCCTACATCAAGGCGGTGCGGCCGGAGATCAAGGTCATCGGCGTGCAGACGGTCGATTCCGACGCCATGCTGCGCAGCGTGCAGACCGGGCGGCGCGTCGCCCTGCCCGAGGTCGGCCTGTTCTGCGACGGCACCGCGGTCAAGCAGGTGGGACGGGAGACCTTCCGCCTGGTGCGCGAGTTGGTCGACGATTTCGTCGTGGTCGATACCGACGCCGTGAGCGCGGCCATCAAAGACGTGTTCGAAGACACCCGCAGCGTGTTGGAGCCGTCTGGCGCCATGTCGGTGGCTGCTGTCAAGGCCTACGCCGCGCAGCACGGTTTCAAGGGCGAAACCCTGGTGGCGGTGACTTGCGGCGCGAACATGAACTTCGACCGCCTGCGCTTCGTCGCCGAACGCGCCGAGGTGGGCGAGGCGCGCGAGGCGCTGTTCGCCGTGACCATTCCGGAAAAGCCCGGCAGTTTTCGCCGCCTGTGCCGCCTGGTGGGCGCGCGCAACGTGACCGAATTCACCTACCGCATCAAAGGCCCGGAGGCCGCGCACGTGTTCGTCGGCCTGACGGTGAACGGCCGCGACGACGCGCAAAAAATGGCGCAGACCTTCGAGCGCTCGGGCTACGGCGTGCTCGACCTGACCGACAACGAACTCGCCAAGGTGCATGTGCGCCATCTGGTGGGGGGCCCGGCGCCGCGCGACGCGCAGGGACAGAGCATGGCGGTGAACGAGCGCCTGCTGCGCTTTGACTTCCCCGAGCGCCCCGGCGCGCTGCTGCGCTTTCTCGACGCCCTCAGCCCGGACTGGAACATCAGCCTGTTCCACTACCGCAACCAGGGCGGCGACAGCGGCCATGTGCTGGTGGGCATTCAAGTGCCGCCCGCCGACAAGCGCGCCTTCAGCCAGTTTTTGCAGCAGCTCGGCTACCAGTACACCGAAGAGACCGACAACCCGGCAACCCGACTGTTCCTGAATTGAACGCGCCCAGCCCGCGCGTGCGGAGGGCTGGGACAGAGATTGAAGTGCGCTCAGCGCGGGAACAGCACCTTGTGCTCGCCGTACTCTGACGGAAAACCGCGCAGCGCCGCCTGCGCCAGCGGCACCGCCACCGACGCCAGATCGCGCTGGTAGCCGCCAGTGTGCGCGTGCGACTGCCAGATCAGCGCCCCGGTGGCGGTATCGCGGATTTCGAGGGTGAGGCTGCGCTCGTAGTAGTTGGGCGGAGGCATCCAGCCGAACCAGCCACCGCCCCACCCACCCCAACCGCCGGGGAAATACACCGCGCCATTGGGCAGCAGCACCGGCGGCGGCCACACCGAGGGGCCATAGGTGGCCTCCAGATCGAGACGCACGGTGTAGGCATAGCGCGCGGTATAAGGCGCAGGCTGCCCCAGCAGCGGCACCATGCCGGCCTGGGCCATGGCATCGACCACGGCGGTCTGCAGGGTGTAGGCGTCGGCGCTGTCGGCATTGCCGGGAGCGGCCTGCACCTGCACCTTGGCACCCACCAAGGCCTGCGGCGCTGGGTTGGGGGTGACGACGGTGGTACGCAGATCGGTCAGGCTGGCGCAGCCACCCAGCAGCAGCGCGGGCAGCAGCAACAGGCCGATGCGGGCGCTGTGCCAAAGGCGGGCCAGACGATGGGCTTGAGCTGATGTGCGCATGATGACTCTCCGCATCAAAACCATTGGACGGATTGTGCGCGCGGGAGTTCGCCGCTGCCACCGCAGGGTTCGGCATCGAAGGCGATGTCGCCCAGCGGATCGGGCACGCCGGTGGCGCGCAGACGGGCGAAGTCGAACAGGCCGCGATCGGCCAGGTGCGACGGCACGACCTGCGTCAGGGCGTTGAACATGGTCTGCGCCCGGCCCGGCGACTCGCGCTCCCACTGCCGCAGCATGGCCTTGACCTGCTTGCGCTGCGCGTTCTCCTGGCTGCCGCACAGGGTGCAGGGAATGAGCGGAAAGGCGCGCAGCTCGGCCCAGCGCTGCAGGTCAGCCTCCTCCACATAGGCCAAGGGGCGGATGACCACATGCCGGCCGTCGTCGCTCACCAGCTTGGGCGGCATGCCCTTGAGCTTGCCACCGAAGAACAGGTTGAGAAAAAAGGTTTCGAGGATGTCGTCGCGGTGATGGCCCAGCGCGATCTTGGTGGCGCCAAGCTCCCCCGCCACGCGGTACAGAATGCCGCGCCGCAGCCGCGAGCACAGGCCGCAGGTGGTCTTGCCCTCGGGGATGATGGACTTGACGATGGAGTAGGTGTCCTGCTCCTCGATGTGAAACGGCACGCCGCGGCTCTTGAGGTAATCGGGCAGCACCTGTTCGGGAAAGCCGGGCTGCTTTTGATCGAGGTTGACGGCGATGAGCTCGAAGTCGATGGGCGCACGCTGGCGCAGGCTCAGCAGGATGTCGAGCAGACCGTAGCTGTCCTTGCCGCCGGACATGCACACCATCACCCGGTCGCCCTGCTCGATCATGTTGAAGTCGACGATGGCCTGGCCGATGAGGCGATGCAGGCGCTTGGACAGCTTGTTGTCCTCGAACTCGGCCTTGTGCGCCGCGCGGTAGGTGGCGGCGGCCTGCGGCAAGAGAGCTTCGGTCGGGGTCACGGCTGCAGATCCTTGACATGGAACACCTCGACGCCCACGCTCTGGCAGTCGGGGTAGACGTCGGGCTTTTCGGTGGACACGCGCACGGCCTTCACCCGCGGGTGTTCGAGCATGATGCGCGCCACGTCGTCGCACAGCGTTTCCTGCAGGTGGATGTGGCCGCGGGCGATGCGCGCGGCGATGACGCTGCGCATGAAGTCGTAGTCGACCACCTCGTCGAGCTTGTCCTGCTGCGGGGTGGACATGGCCAGCGGAATGAACAGATCGACATTGATGAGCACGCGCTGCTCGCCGCGCTTCTCGAAGTCGTGCACGCCGATGTTGATGTTGACCTCGTAGTTCTGCAGAAACAGCCGACGGCAGGCGCGCAAGGCGGGGTGCGACAGGGCACTGAACATGGTGGATTCCTAAGGAGAGGGAGGTGCCTGCTCGCGCACGGCAAACAACACATCGCGCCCGTTGCCCGCCAGATGCTGGCCACCGTCGACCAGCAGCGTGGTGCCGGTCATGGCGCGCGCCTGCAAGGCGAAGTGCACGGCCTGGGCCACGTCGAGCGGCGTGCTGCCGCGCTGCAGCGGCGTGCGACTGTGCAGGCGGGTGAACTCGTCGTCGGTCATGGGGCCGGAGGGCAGCATCAGCCCAGGTGCCACCCCCACCACGCGCAGGGTGGGCGCCAGAGCCTGCGCCAGCGCCACGGTGGCCGCCTGCAGCGCCGCCTTCGACAAGGTGTACGACAAATAGTCCGGATCGGGATTGCTCAGCTTCTGGTCGAGCAGGTTGACCACGCAACCCTGCGCGCCCCGCGTCAGCAAGTGGGCGTGCAGCGCCTGCGCCAGCAACACCGGGGCGATGGTGTTGACCTGGTAATGCTGCTGCGCCGCCTGCACGTTGAAGTGCTGGGCGTCGTCGAAGACGAACAACGCGGCGTTGTTCACCACCGCATCGACCCGCTGCAGCCCCGCCACCGCCTGCGGCAGCAGGCTCTGCACCGCAGCCGTGTCGGCCAGATCGGCAGCGACGGCATGCGCCCGGGCGCCGAAGCCGCGGGCCGCGGCGCAGACCGCTTCGGCTGCCTGCGCCGAGCGGTGATAGTGCACCGCCACATCCCAGCCCTGCGCCGCCAGGTGCAGCACGATCTCGCGGCCAAGCCGCTGCCCGCCGCCGGTGACCAAGGCGACAGGTCGGGAACCGGCAGAGTCTGCAGCGGCGCGGGACATGCTTTCTAGAATGCGCGAATGAACGAACAGCCGACAAGTCTACCGGCCCCTGCCCCACTCGCGCTGGAGCGCAGCGCGCAACTGCTGGCGCAACTGCGCGCCGCGCTGCATGCGGGCGGTGGCTGGCTGCCGTTCGACGCCTATATGCAGCAGGCGCTGTACGCCCCGGGGCTGGGGTACTACACCGGACAGGCCGGACAGTTCGGCGATTTCGGCAGCGACAGCGACTTCGTCACCGCCCCCGAGCTGTCGCCGCTGTTTGGCCGCACTGTCGCCGCGCAGGTGGCGCGGGTGCTGCAGCAGGCGGCGCTGGACAGCGTGGTCGAATTCGGCGCCGGCTCGGGCCAGCTCGCCGCGCAGGTGCTGGGCGAGCTCGACCGGCTGGGTTGCGCGCCGCGGCAGTACGCCATCGTCGAAGTCTCCGGCGCGCTCAAACACCTGCAGAGAGACACGCTGCAGCGCGCCGTGCCGCATCTGGCCGACCGCGTGCAGTGGTGGAGCCGACTGCCCGAACGCTTCGACGCCGTGGTGCTGGGCAACGAAGTGCTCGACGCCATGCCGGTCAAGCTGCTGAGCAAACATCCCGGCGGCTGGATGGAGCGCGGCGTGACGCAGGAGGGCGACGACTTGGTGTTCGCCGACCGCCCCACCACCCTGCAGCCGCCCGACCCGCAGGCGCAGGCGCTGCCGCCGGGCAGCGTGACCGAAATCCACCCGCAAGCGCTG